>DASPUZ010000086.1:0-2094 GCA_035622635.1 bacterium
CGCGGTTGGCCGCCGCGTGGCGACCGAACTCGATCAGGCGGGTCTTTTCCGGATGTAGCGACAGAGCGAACTCCTGCAACCGCTCGCGCATCGCGTCCCAGAAGCGGCGGGCGTCGGTCTCGTGCTGAAAGCCGACAACAAGTCGAGTAGCGGAGGGGAATCGCACCCCTCCGCCCTCACAGGCACGGACGTGAGACTCTCGCCTCATCCGGCTCCTACTCTCCAGCCTCCGGTCGTACGCCGAGTTGCCACAGGACAAAAAGATTCGGGTCCCGTCGCGCGATACACCCCAGCCAGTGCATCGACGCACGTTCTCGACGTCTGAACCGCTTGAACTTCCATCGCGCCCATCTGGCGAGAGCCTCATTGAGACGGCGGAGCACCTGAACGCACTTCGAGCGATAGAACCGCCCGTAGTAGTTCATCCAGCCCCGCACCACAGGGTTCGTGAGGCGAGCCAGGTCCTCCAGTCGCTGGTTGTTCCTGGTGGACGCCATCCGCCACTCACGGATGGTCTGCCAGATCGCCTTGGCGGCCTTGTTGCTGATGGCCGGCAGGAAGCTGACAAAGAACTGCCCCAACGGTTCTTTGCCCGTCGAGGTTGGAAGGAATAGCCGAGGAAATCGAACTTGATATGCTCGTACTCCCCCGCCCGGTCGTCATCTTTGCAGTAGACGATCTTGGTCTTCGTTGGGTGAAGGACCAAGCTGCACTCTGCAAATCGACCTCGTATGGCTTCCAGCACCGTTCGTGCCTCCTCCTCCGTCTTGCAGTGGACGATGGCATCGTCCGCATAACGCTCGAATTGGATGCTCGGATAGTTTCGAGCAATCCAGAGATCAAACGCATAATGCAAGAAAAGGTTGGCTAAGATCGGACTGATCACGCCCCCTTGCGGAGTGCCCTTCGTCCGTTCAATGTGAGTCCCATCTGGACGCTCAACAGGGGCACGAAGCCACCGCCCAACGTACAAGCAGACCCAAGGTTTGTCAGTGTGGTGCGCCACCGCACGTTCCACCAGATCATGCGGGATGGAATCAAAGAAGGATTTGATGTCCAAGTCGATGACCCAGTCGGTAGCCCAGCATCGTTTCCGCGCCGTTCCCACCGCATCAAGCGCAGACCGGCCGGGACGATAGCCGTACGAGTCCGGGTGGAAATACGGCTCCACCTCAGGCTCAAACACCATCTTCACGACTGTCTGTGCCACGCGGTCAGAAATAGTCGGGATGCCGAGCGGCCGTGTGCCTCCTTCTTTCGGTATCTCGACGAGTCGCACGGGCGGTGGGTGGTACGCACCAGACGACATCCGATTCCAGATCTTATAAAGGTTGCCCTTCAGATCCCGTTCGAACGCCGCCAGTGAGACGCCATCCACGCCCGCAGCACCTCGGTTCGCCTTCACCCGCTGGTAGGCTTCCCAGACGAGTCGCTTTGGAATGTTATAAGGCCTTGCTTCAGACACCGGCTCCTCCCATGACTGGTTGGCCAGCGCCCTCCGCTGAAGAGTCGGGCCCCTTCGCTCCACCCGCGTTACCAGGCTTCGTCACTAATACGGACCCGACCGCCCCTTCGCCTCGCATCGGTACTCTGCCCCTAGTGGGTCGTCCACTCGGAGTTCTCCCTTGGCATCGAGGCGATAGGTTCCCACGTTCCACACAAGAGCCTCTCGCTGGCCTCACGCCGTCTTCATGCCGGTCGCCGCTCGGACAGTCGGCAGGCTTCCTCCGAGCTTCCTCCCAGGCCAACGACAAGAGCCTGGTTTCGGCGACGTTCCTACGCTTTCGACAGATCATCGACGGTTTACTTGCGTTCGTCTTGCCAGCGCGCACCTGACGGGTATATCCCGCCTTTTCCGTAACGCTCACCACCTCGGCCATTGGACCAAAGCAGCTTACGGTGGTTTGGACCCTGATCCTGCAATCCGAGCCCGAGGGACCTGCCCTCATCTCTCGTGCAGCAAGGCTGCATCCAGGAAAGCACTCTACATACTCGCCTCCCCTTCGCGCCGTCGTGGCGCACTATCGTCCGCGTATCGCTCGAACGGAATGCCGGGATAATTCCTCGCCATCCACATGTCGAATGCGTAATGCA
>DASPUZ010000087.1:0-2017 GCA_035622635.1 bacterium
CCGGGCGACCTCGTCGCTCTGGGCTGGCCGGTAGGTGCGAGGCAGCCGCAGCACGTCCCAGACGTGGGCCACCGAGAAGATCCGGGCCGCCAGTGGAATCTGCTCCCCTTTGAGGCTGCGAGGGTACCCCGTCCCGTCCCATTTTTCGTGATGGCAGTACGGGATATCCACGGCCGGCCGGAGGTACGCGATCGGCATCAACAGCTCGAGCGCGCGGACGGGGTGACGCTCCATCGTTTCACGCTCCTCGTCCGTGAGCGGCCCGCGCTTGAACAACACGCTGTCGGGCACCGCCATCTTCCCGATGTCGTGCAGCAGCGCGCCTCGCCGGATGTGCACCAGTTCGTCCTCCGACACGCCTAGGCGGTTCGCCAGCCGGACGGTGAGCTCCATCACCCGCTGCGTATGCCCGTCGGTCTCCCGCGTGCGGAGCTCGAGCGCATGGGCCCATCCAGTGAGCGTCGTGTCGTAGGCCGTCGCCAGATCAACATTGGACCGCTGGAGCGCCTCAAATTGCCGGGCGTCGCTGATGGCGATCGCGGTTTGTCCGGCAAGCGTGTTGAGGAACTCCAGCCACTCCTCGTCGAACGACGCCGGTCGCCGGAAGAAGACCTGCAGGACGCCGAGCAATTGTCCTTTGGCGATCAACGGGACGGCGTAGGTGGCCTTGAAGCCTTCGGTGCGGCCCTGGGGCAGCCGGGAGATTACCAGGGCGTCCCGCGCCGTGTCCAGATCCGAGACGCCGAGACCCCGCCGGTCGAGCGCAGCGCGGCCCGCGAGCCCCTCGCCCAGCTTGAGGCGGACGTGACGCAGCGCGATCGTGTGAAACCCGTGGTCGGCGAAGTACTCGAGGATCTGCGTGTGCGGGTTGAGCATGAGGATGCACGCCGCGTCGACGGACAGCTGGGTCATGACCTTGGCAAGCACGACGTTGAGGCTGACGCCGAGGTCCACGCTGCCCGTGATCGCCCGGTCGATCTCCCGGAGCGCCTGGAGCTGCGCGGAACGACGTGCCGTCTCGTCGTATAGAGTCCGCACCTCGTCGAGCAGCCGCAGGCGCTCCGCGACGGAGCCGACCTGCTTGCCGATCGACTCGGCGAGCCTGACTTCCGCAGGCGACCACCGGCGCGGTCGCGACGTCCCGATGGCAAAGCCTCCAATCACCCGGTCGTCCATGAGAAGCGGCCCCGTCAGCGAAGCCCGGCCTGCCTGGGCGCGACGCAGCACGGCCTTGAGGGCGTCGGCCATGGGCCCGGTCATCGCCTCCCAGTCATCGACCGCGAGCACCCTCGTGAAGTCCAGCCCCAGCCTCGTGGCCTCGGTAACCACTTGGGCGCTGCGCTCCGGCGTTATGTTGCGCGTCACGTGGGCGTCCGGGCCGGATCCGAGCCACACGCCGCCGCGGTCGCCCTCGAGGACCCGGAGCATCCGGTCGATCAGGGTCTCGAGAAACGTCCGCAAGTCGGCCGCGCCGGCGGCGGCCAGAACGATGTCGTTGAGGGCCTCCAGGTGGGCGGCCGTCTGGCGTCGGTGCGTCACGTCGGAGATCGCGCCTTCGTAGCAGACATCTCCGGCCGTATCACGCACGACCCGGGCGTGCTCGCGTACCCAGATCAGCGAGCCATCGTATCGTCTGACTTGCGCCTCGGAACTGGCCACGGCGCCGTCACGCTCGATTTGCTCGCTCCACTGCCGGCGCACCTCGGGATCGACGTAGATGTTCGAGGCGTTTGTGTCGAGGAGCAGATCACGGCTCGGGTAGCCCAGCATGCGCACGAACGCGTCGTTGATCTCGAGCAGCCGGCCTGCCGGCGTCATGCGGTAGAGGCCCACGGGGACCTGCTCGAACAGGCTTCGGTATCGGGCTTCGCTCGCTCGCAGCGCCTCCTCGGCCGCCCGCTGCTTCTCCTCCGCCGGCTTCTGCCCGGCGATGTCCTCCGCGACGACCAGCATGGCGTCGCGGCCGGCGAAGCGCAATGTGTTGGACGTCATCCGCACGTCGATCACTTCGCCGTCG
>DASPUZ010000088.1:0-20101 GCA_035622635.1 bacterium
CGCGATTCTCCGCTCGAGGCTCGCGATGAGTTTAGGACGTCGTGCCTTGATCCCGGCGATCGCGCCGCGCACCTCGGCGGCAAGCGCGTTGAACTGCCTGGCGGTCAGGCCGAAGCGTACGAGGAAGGCGCGTTTGAGCGGTGCGAGAGGCGCGCCGGCGCAGAGCCGAGCAAACAGCGTCCGCTTGGCACGCCCATACAGCTCGGCGTACGCGCAGAGCAGGGCATCCCGGTCAGGCTCGCTCAGGACTCTGGTCTCGTAGGTCCGTTGCAGCATTGCCTGAGCGATACCATAACGAACATGTGTTTGCTATCTCCCTCGTGCATGAATGCCCGCCCTATTCGTGCGAGCCATTTGTCCTCGTATGACCCCGTATGCTCCCATATCTCGCAGCAGTTGCTCACCCCCCGCACCCCGTGGGGCCGGTCTGACGAGAATGGGTCTATCGAGTTCATAGAACCACCCCCCACGTGCCCCCAAGATCGCGCCGGAAGGACGGACGCGAATGGTGGCACGGCATTGAGGCAGGTCACGGTGGAACTCCTTCGCGAACTTGGAAACGCGGCGTCTTTGAAGCACTCATCCTCGCCGGGTTGGCGGAACGCGGGAACCCGTGCTGCCGAACCGGCGGATCGGGGAGTCGATGAGCACGCGTCTGAGGAAGGCCCGCACCCAGGACGCGGCACGGGCGGCTGAAGTGGTGCGGCGCGCCTACGAAGGCTACGTCCCGCGCATGGGAACCCTGCCGGGCCCGATGCGCGCCGATTATCAGCAACTGGTCGCCCGTGGTGTCGTCTATGTGTTGGAGGATCAGACCGAGGTGGTCGGCGTTCTGGTGTTGGTTCCCCACTCAGACCACCTGTTGCTGGACACCGTCGCCGTCGACCCGGACTTCCAGGGACGAGGGCACGGGCGCAGGCTCATCTCATTGGCCGAGGCCGAGGCGCGCAGCCTGTCGGTCCCGGAGGTGCGCCTGTATACGAACGTTGTCATGGTCGAGAACCTGGGACTCTATGCTCACCTCGGGTTCGAGGAGACACACCGCGCGGAACAAGACGGCCACAAGCGCGTCTTCATGCGCAAACGGCTGTAGCCAAGACACTGCCGCGCGAGAGGAGGCGGGGACATGGCACGAGAGACCGTATCGGTCAGCGGCATGCACAAGCCAACCGGATACTCGCACGCGGCAAAGACGGGGCAGCTCGTCTTCGTGGCGGGACAGGTGGCCCGGGATGCGCAAGGGGACGTCGTGGGCAAAGGCGACATCGCAGCGCAAGCCGTCCAGGTCTTCGAGAACCTCAAGACGGTGTTGGCCTCGGCCGGGGCGACGCTCGACGATGTGGTCAAACTCACGACGTACACTACGAACCTCGCCTACCGGCCCACGATCGCAGAAGTGCGCGCGCGGTACTGCGGCTCGTACCTCCCGCCAAACACCTTTGTCGTGGTGGCGAGCCTGGCCTCTCCTGACTATCTATTGGAGATCGAGGCCGTGGCCGCCGTGCCTTGACCCGACCGCAGCCGGCTCTCCCTGTCCGCACGAACTCGGCGCCGGAGCGGGCCGGACCCACGGCGGACGACCCGCGTGAGGCGGGGTCGGCGGCCGTTTATCCGTGGGGCCCTTCCCCGAAACCGGCTGAATGCTGCTCCAACCGGTATTGCACGAGCGCGAGGAACCGATAGACCGCGTGCACGAACTTGCCGTAGGGCGCGGTGACGAAGAGAGCGGCGACGATTCCAAGGTGGATTACGAGCACGGGGCCCATGACGTGCGTGGCGCGGAGCGCGAGCGTCATCAGGCCGCTCAGCGATGCGAGGCCGATCGTAATCGCGAACGCGTAGTCCATGCCCACCATCGTCTCCGAGGCCGGCGTCCGGTCGCTCCGCACCTTCGCGACGAGCATGCCGGCGGTCCCGACGATCATGGCGCATCCTCCTAGGGTGCCGAGCACGACCGGAGCGCTCAGCAGCGGATACGGGGGCATCCGGTCGAGCGCGTCCTGGTAGATCGCCGCAAGGGTGGTCGAGGCCACCGCGGCAAGGAATCCGCAGACGACGAGGGCGTGCAGGACGGCGCGGGTATGCGACGGGCGCTCGTCCGGGTATGGACACCCCGGTCCGCCGCCGCGGAGCCAGCGCACGACCAGCGCGTCCCACGCCGCCCCGGCCACCGCTCGCAGCCCCACCGCCCCAGCGCGGCCGCCCATCTCCCTCCACGCGCCCAAGCCTCCCGCGGCCCAGACGCTGGCCCAGTAGCAGCACAGGACGAGCCCCGACCCCACCATCACCCAGTATGGGACGATCTGATAGAACGCGCCCGGCCCCCGGTGCGCCTCAAGCAATCGTGCCGGATCCGCCAGCAGGACGGCGAGCAGCAACACCAGGACGACCGCTCCCGCGGCACCCAACGCTGCCGCGGAAGCGCCCGCGAACACGCGCGCGCACCCCCGGGGCCAGGTGTATCGTCCGTAGCTCGCCCGGCGGACCTCGGCAAACACCTTCGGGATGTTCACGGCGAACTCGTGCGGCGGCGCGTACATGCACGCGTAGTAGCAGCCGCGACAATCGTGGCACAGGTTGGCCAGGTAGGTGATGTCGCCCGGCCTGAACGTCTGCCTGAGCTCGAGCGAGGGGAACACCGCGCAGTAGCCCTCGCAGTACCGGCACGCGTTGCAGACGGTGAGCTGGCGCTCCGCCTCCTGAAACACGTCACCGCCCGGCATGCGTCGCCGCCTCCCTGCCGGCGAGGCGCCCGAACACGCCGCCGATCGTCATCCCGAACCCGGCGAGGTAGCCGCTCCGGAGGATGTTTCCCGACATGATCTCTCCCGCCGCGTACAGGTTGAGAAACGGCTGCCCCAAGCGGTCCACGATCCGCGCGGTCTCGTCCACGCCGACGCCCATGTACGTGAAGGTAATGCCGGGACGCAATGGGAACGCGTAGAACGGCGGACGGTCGAGGGGGCGCGCCCAGTTGCTCTTCGGAGGGTCCAGACCGCGCGTGCGGAGTCCATCGAGCACGTCCGGGCGGAACGCCTCGTTTCCCGAGGCCGCGCGGTTATACGCCTCCACGGTGCGGGACAGGGCGCCGGGATCGATCTGGAGCAACCCCGCAAGCGTCTCGACGGATCCGGCCTGGAATGGCTTGTACAGCGGCGGCAGGAAGCAGCCGATGCCCTGTGCATCGACGATACTGTAGGCCCTCTGGCCGGATTGCCCGGCGATGCGCCCACCCCACGTCGCGTACCGCTTGGGCCACAGGTCCTCCCCCTCGTCGGCAAATCGCTTCCCTTCCCGGTTTACCACGATGCCGAACGGGATCGAGTCCAGGCGCGTCGCGATGCCCCCATCGTATTGGGGCGCGCGAGCGTCAACGGCGATCGCGTGAAACTCCTTGGGGTCCCCCGTCTGCATCGCGCCCCGGTCGAGCAGCGCGGCGAGCACCCGCCCGTCGTTGTACGGGGTGCCGCGGACCACGAAGTTCTCCACCGCGTCCCCCCAGTAGCGCCTGAGCCATACGAGATTAGCCTCAAACCCGCCCGAGGCGATCACGATGGCGCGAGCGCGCACTATCTGGCGTGTCCCGTCAAGCCGGACGACAACGCCCTCGGAGCGTCTCCCGTCGACGAGGACGTCTTCCACGGTTGCGTCGTAGCAGATGGCTACCCCGAGGCGACGGCAGGTCTCATAGTACGTGTTGACGAGCGCCTTGCCGCCGCCCAGGAAGAACCGGTTCGTCCGTGCGAGTGATAGTGTACCCCGCAGCGCCTGCTGCCACGCCGCACCCTGCTCCGTCATCCACGCGGGGAGCGTCTTGGACTCCCGGATGGCGAACCGCGCCAGGTCGGCGTTCACCTGCCCGCCACCGACCTGGCGCAGGTCGTTGAGAAACTCCTCTTCCCCGTACTCCCCGATCATGTATGGATCGCCCGCGTCGTGCGCGCAGCGGACGTTCCGGGTGTGCCGACTGTTGCCGCCCCGCATGTGCACGGGCGCTCGCTCCAGCACGAGCACCCGCCTTGCCGTGCGGCACGCGGACAATGCGGCGCTGAGGGCCGCGTGCCCGCCGCCCACTACGATCACGTCGTAGGGCGCTTGGGAACCAAGCGGTGTGCCGACCGTGGAGCCGCGCGGGACACTCATGTGCTTCGAATCGATCGTCGCCCCGCGCGCGTCCACATCTCGCGCCGCCGCGCGGTCACGTTGAGACCATGTCGGGCTCCGGTTTGGTGACGCCGGTCCTCCGCTACGCCAGAAGGTCCTTTGCTCTGATCACCATGTTCTTCCCGGCGAGCTTGGCGTGTGTCCGGGCGGCCTCCGCGCGCAGGAGCAGCTCATCGGCGGTGGCGCCATCGTCGGGAAGCCCTGCCACGCCGACCGAGACCGTGATTCGCCGCTCGAATAGCACGCTGGACCATCCAGGCGTCCAGCCCTCGAAGATGCCGCGCAGCCGTTCCCCGACGCCAGCCGCGACACCCGCTGGGATGTGGGGGAGCACAATCCCGAAAACATCCGAACCGAGGCGGCACACGAGATCCACCTCGCGCACGGCCGATGCGAGCTGCTGCGCAATGGCCTGGAGCACCGCATCCACCGCCGTGGCGTCAAGCCCGACGACGAGTTCGTCGAAACTGTCCACGTCTATCACGAGCAGAGAGACCGAGTATCCGTAGCGGTGCGCCAGGCGGATCTCGCGGCCGAGGTAATCCAAACAGTGCGCACGTGTGTAGAGCCCCGTGACCGCGTCATGCACGCGGGCGCGCTCCAGGCTCAATGCCAATCGCTCCTGTTCTTCACGGTGCACGGCGAGCTGGCTGGTGACGGCACGCTGGTACTCGGCCACGGCCGCTTGGATGCTCAGCTCCACACCGGCTGCCAAGCGCCTGGCGATGTCCTTGAACACGTCGAGCGCGGCCTCGCCGGCCGCCCACTGATCCAGCTCGTCCCACAGAATATCGTGCAGCATCAGGTACGCCTGGAGCACGTCGCCCGCGGTGAGCCCCGCCTGCAAATCCGCCCGCGCCTGCTCGGCGACGACTCCCCGCAGTTCCTCGTCGTCGTGCTGGTTGAGCCAGTGGGTAAGCGCGTGGAGATACCGCAGACACCCGGCGCGCAGCGAGTGAACCGTACGGGCGCCAAACCCAGGAATGACCGTCAATCGCTCCGCCCACGCGGCCGCGATCCGACCCGCGGCACCACTCACGGCACTGGGAAACGTATGTGACTGGTGCACAGTGGTTCGGTTCGCACCGGGGCTGCGGGCTCCTGCTTCCGATCCCACAGCCGACCCGGGTCGTTCGTCGCCGCCGAAGGAGCTTCAACACCCGTGCCCCTTGGGCGGCGCGGCCGAGGCCCCGCGCGACCATCTTCGAACGCGCCGCTTGGCTATCCGTTCGCCGTCCGGCGGACGAGACTCCCTATGTCGAGGAGGTCAGTGGAGACTATGGCGGGTCCGGCCGAGCACGAGGAGGAGCCTCACTCGCCGCACGCCGCGTTGATGGCCTCGATCACATCGCTCGCCATCGTGTACTGGAGGGCTTCCTGATGCGAGCTGAGGTAATCGACCACGACCGTGCGAAGACCTCCTGCGTTCCAGTCGGCCGCGTGGCGTCTCAAGCAGTTGCCCGCCGCCTGGATGTCGTCGACGTCGCCCGGGCCCTCGAGGTCGAGGATCATGTCGGCCGCGCCGACCGTGAATCCGAGCTGATAGTCGGATCCCGAGGACTGCCAGGACCCGCCGGTTTCGAACGCGTTCGTGGCGAGACCGGACGCCGCCAAACCGAGCACCAGACCGATCACCACACCCGCTGCGAGTTGCTTCAATTGAGGTCCCTCCTTCGTCTCACGCGGCCGAAGCACCGTGCCGCGGCGCCGACATCGCCCGCTGTCTTCACCATGCCCACGATGTCCGCGTCCGGGCCTCCGAGGATGACGACGGGGTGCTCCAGAGATCAAGAGCCCGCCCCGAGAATGCACAGGAACGGGCCCCGAGTTGGTCGAGCACAAATAGATATGCCCCCCTTGAGGGGTTCTTAGACGGGCCGGGCGCGAATCGCCGCGAGGTGAGCGAAGCACTCATGGAGCGCGGGGTACAACTCTCGAAAGATGGCGTACGGCGCATCGTACCCGAGGCAGTCGGGACCCGGGTCGATGCGCGCAAACGCCGGACGCATCCCGGCCATCGCCGCGCCGAGCGACGGGTAGACTCCCGCCGCGGCGGCCGCGATCATGGCTGCTCCCAGCGTCCCCGTTTCCACGTTGTCCGGGCGGCAGACGACCCTGCCCGTGACATCCGCTTTGATCTGGTTCCACAGCGCGCTTACGGCTCCGCCGCCGCTCACGAAGATGCGGGAAGCGCGCTCCGGTATCCCGCTCTCGATCGTCTCGAGGAGGTGCCGGATTGCGAACGCGACTCCTTCAAGCGCGGCGCGGCAGAGATGCGCCTGGACGTGGGCCGTGGAGAGTCCAAAAAAGACGCCTCGGGCCTCGGGATCCCACAGCGGCGCCCGCTCGCCCAGTAGGTATGGGAGGAAGATCGGACCGTCGAACCGCGGACCGGCGCTGCGGGCCGCGTCGAAGAACCCGTCCCACGTGAGGTTCGGCGCGTACGCAGCGAGCGCCCACTCGACGGACCCAGCCCCGGCCTGGGTCGGACCGGCGTGGAGATAATGGGCGGGCATCACGACGACGCCTCGGATGCCCAGGGACGGGCGTTCCTGGCGCGACAGGATGCCGACCGTCTCCGACGTTCCGGAGACGTCAAAGGCGGTCCCGGCGTCCAGATCCCCGCAGCCGTAGACGGCGGCCACGCTGTCCATGGCGCCCACGGCGACCCGCATGCCGCCGACCGTCCCCACCACCTCCGTTTCCGGCGCGATCGGCGAGAGCATGGCGCGGAGGTCAGGCGCGATCGTGGCGCGATAGGCCGTTCCCATCACCAGGTCCGGTGCCGATGATGGGTCGGTGGCGAACGCACCCGTCAGGCGAAAGTTGAGAAAGTCCTTCGGCACCACGATGCGGCGCACGCGCGACGCGACGGCCGGCTCGTTGGCACGGAGCCAGCGGTATCGCGCCTCCGCCGAACTCGCCGGCACGGGGGGAGACGCCGCACGACCGATTTCCGCCGACCGGATATCGGCCCACGAGATGGCCGGCCGGAGCGGTCGCCCGTCACCATCCAGGAACACGTGGGTATTGATCTGTCCGCAGATGGCGAGCGCATCGGCCCCGCCGATCTCACCCAGGACGTCCCGGACGGCCTGCCACCACCCTTCGGGCTCCTGCTCGACCCATCCCGCGAAGGGCCGCGAGATGGCGAGGGGCCTCGACGTCGCGGCAAGCAGGGTGCCGTCCGGCCGGTACGCGGCGGCCTTCAACCGCGTCGTCCCGAGATCGAGGCCGACGAGCCGCACGGCCCGGGTTACGCTCCTCTGAGATCTCTCACTCGACGCATGAACGCCCGGGCGCGGTCCCGATCGATTGGATTCCAGATAATCCCGTGTTTCTTGAGACCCGTCCCGACGATCACCCCGTCGCCCGCGGCGAGCACCTCCGGGAGCGTTTCCTCCGTCGCCCCGCTGGCCACCACGACCGGGACGTCCGGGACCGCCGCTTTGACCTGCCGCACGACGTCGAGCGCCGGGAGCGACCCCGCTCCCGCCCCAAACACCTGGATTGCGTCAGGCGCAGCGAGATCACGGCAGGCTCGGGCGACCTCGGCCGGCGGCCTCGTGTCCAGGCTGGAAGCGTAGTGCGGTGACAGATTGACGAAGAGCTGGACTTGGTCGGCTCCGATCTGGCGCCGGTAGCGGAGGATCTCACCCGACGACACCGCCACGATGCCAAAGGTGCCGACGGTGACGCCGTAGCTGACGCGGACGAACGTGGCGCCGACCGCTCGGGCGACGGCGAGGCCGGCTCGAGGATCCTGTAACACCCCGCAGCCAAACGGCAGCGGCAAGTCCTCCGTGAGCCGGGCGACGAGCGCGGTGAACATGGCGAGGGTCTCGCGAGACACCTCCGCGACGTAGGGCCGGTCTCCCTCGTTCGAAATGGCGACTGCGTCGAACCCCTCGGTCACGAGGATCTCTAGGTCCCGCCTGGCTGCGTCGAGCAGCGCTTGGCGGCTGAGCCCCCGGTCGAACGGCGATCCGGGGAGGGGCGGAAAATGGACCATGCCGATGACGGGCTTGGCACGTCCGAGCAGCGTGCACGCTGCCGTTTCGGTCGTGGGCGTTGTCATTGAAGGTACGCCCTCCTCACTTCCACGTCGTCTCGCAGCGCTTCGGCGGTCCCGCTGCGGATGATGTTGCCGGCGGCCAAAACGTAACCCGTGGTCGCGATCTCCAATGCGAGCCGGACATTCTGCTCGACGAGCAGAATGGTCATCCCCTCGTCCCGATGCATCCGTTGCAGCATCTGGAAGATCTGGTCTGTGATGAGCGGGCCGAGGCCCAGCGAGGGCTCGTCCAAGAGCATGATCTGCGGGTTCATCATCAATCCGCGGCCGATGGCGAGCATCTGTTGCTCGCCGCCGCTGAGCGAACTCGCGATCTGGTGGCGGACCCGCGCCAGAGCGGGAACGTACGTGTAGATCTTCCGGAGGTTATCCGCGGTGCACCGCCGGCGATCGCGAAGTGCGTGCGAGGCGACGAGCAGGTTTTCCTCCGTGGTGAGATCGGGGAACGTCCCGCGGCGCTCGGGCACGTGGGCCACCCCCCTGCGGACGATCTCGTGCGTGGCGAGGCCACCGATCGCGTGCCCCTTCAAGGTGATGCGCCCCGCCGTCCGGACGAGCCCGGTGAGGGCCCGAAGCGCGGTCGTCTTGCCGGCGCCGTTCGCGCCCAGGATCGCGACGATCTCCCCCTGGGCCACCTCGAACGACAATCCGTGCAGGACCTCGATCGGCCCGTACCATGCCTTGAGGCCGGCGACCTCGAGCACGTTCATGGGACCGGCGCCTCACGGCCCCGCGAACGTCCGAGATAGGCCTCGATCACGACCGGGTCCGCCTGGACCGCCGCCGGAATACCGTCCGCGATCTTCTTCCCGAAGTCCAGGACGATGATCCTGTCGGCGATATCCATGACGAATCCCATGTGGTGCTCGATGATCAGGACGGTCAGGAGCATCGAGGCGCGAATCTGGCGCAGGACGCCCGTCAACTCGACGATCTCCCCGCGCGTCAGTCCGGCGGCGGGCTCGTCCAACATCAGCAGGCGCGGGCGCAGCGCCAGCGCCCTCGCCAGCTCGACGCGCTTCCGAACGGAATGGGTGAGCTCGTCGGGCAGGCGGTCGGCCCATTCCGCGATTCCCAGGAAGTCGAGCAGGTCCGCCGCCGCGCGCTTGAACCCGGCCTCCTCCCGCCGGACCGCGGGCGGACGCGCCATGGACCCAACAAACCCGGCGTGCCCCTCGGCATAGGCACCCACGAGCACATTGTCCAATACGGTCAGCCGGGAGAACAACGCCGGCTCCTGAAACGTCCGACCAACCCGGAGGCCGGCACGCGCGTTTGCCGGCAGGCGCGTGATGTCCGTGCCGCCCAGGTACAGCGTCCCGTGTGTCACCGGCTGGATGCCGCTGATGCAGTTGAACAGGGTCGTCTTCCCGGCGCCGTTGGGGCCGATCACGCCGCAGATCTTCCCGTCGGCGGCGTCGAACGAGACGCCGTCGAGCGCCGTGACGCCGCCAAATCGGACCGTGATGTCGCGCAGAGAGAGAAGCGGCGCGTCCCCGACGGGCCCGGGCGCGTCGTCCACGGCGTGCCCGAACGAGGCCGTGTGCGCCGCGGCGGCGCCGGTTCGGGCCAGTGACGCCGGCCGCACCGCCCGCCGGCGCGCCCGCGCCTGCGCGTAGCCGACAACGCCCTCTGGCAGCGCAAATAGGACGGCGATGAGCAGGGCGCCGAAGATGACGTCAGGCGGGAATCGCGTCGCCCACAGTTGCACCACCGACGGCACGAACTGGAGAAACAGCCCGCCGACGAGCGCGCCCGCGACCGCGCCGATGCCGCCGACGACTGCGGCGACCAGGAAGTTGATCGACACGGCGATCTGGAAGCTGTCCGGGCTCACGAACTGGACCGCGATGGCATACAGGGCCCCTGCGAGCCCCGCAAAGGTCGACCCCACCGCAAACGCCATCGTCTTGGTGCGCCACAGGTCTATGCCCATCGCTGCGGCGGCGAGCTCGTGATCGTGGATGGCCGTAAGCGCACGGCCGATCCGGCCCCGCAGGAGATTCCACCCCAACCAGAACGCTATCGCCGTCACCGCGAGACAGACGAAGTAGATCCATTGGTCGGATGTGAGCCGGAACCCCGCCGGAGGCGCGGGCTTGGCGATGAGCAGCCCGTTCAGCCCGCCGGTCAGCCAGTTGAACCGCTTCAAGATCTGGGGAAGCGACAATCCAAGCCCCAGCGTCACGATCCCGAGGTTGTGGCCGCGGAGCCGCGTGGTGGGGACCGCGAACGCGTACCCGGTGGCGAACGCGACGGCGGCCGCCGGGATCAGCGTCAGGCCGTACGACAGGTGGGCACGGCTCACCAGGATCATCGTGGTGTACGCGCCGATCCCGAAGGACGCGCTGTGCCCAATGGAGATCAGGCCGGTGCGTCCCATGAGAATGACGAGCCCCAGCAGCGCCGTCGCGTAGATCAGGCACAGCGTCATCTGGTAGAGCTGGTACCCCGCCAGGAGAAACGGCAGGAGGCAGGCGGCAGCGAGGAGCGAGACCACACCTGCGCCGAGCACCGGCCTGGTCCGCGTCATTCGGCGGGCTCCCGCATGCGGTCACACACGGGTCACGCTGCGCCGTCCAAACAACCCCTGGGGACGAACCAGCAGCACCACCATGATCAGCGCCAGGACCGCCGGCAGGCTGAGGTCGTTGCCAATGAACGGCACGTAGCTGCGCAGCAGGTTCTCCCCAACCCCGACGACGAGCCCTCCGACCACGGCGCCAGCCTGACTCTCGAACCCGCCCAGGATCGCGGCGGCGAACGCGTAGATCAAGACATTGACCATGATGTTGGGACCCAGCATCGTGATCGGCGCGATGAGCAGCCCGGCCACGGCGCCGATGAGCGTCGCCAGCCCCCACCCGAGCTCGAGCATGAGCCCAACGTTGACGCCGGCCAGTTCGGCCGAAGATCGGTTCATCGCGGCGGCGCGCATCACGAGGCCGAGATGTGTCTTCTCGAACAGGACGTACGTCGCCGCCATCACCGCGAGCAAGATGCCGATCGTGCCCAGGTACTGTACGCTCACCGCAACGGATCCGACGGGGAACGTGTACGCCGGAAACGGCGACGGAAACGTCTTGATGTCGCCACCCCAGACGAACTGGGTCCCGCCATTGATGAGCGTGTAGAGCCCGAGCGTAGCGACCACGGCCGTCATCGTCGACGTCAGCTCGAAGCGGCGGACGATGAGCCGCTCCACCCCGAAGCCCAGCGCAAATGCGATCACGAGCACCGCGAAGAACGTGAGCCAGTACGGGACCTGCGCACGCAGCAGGGACCACGCCAGGAGCGTGGTGAGGGCCGCCATCTCCCCCTGGGCGAAGTTGACGATCCGCGTCGACCGATTGATGATGACGAGCGCGAGCGCAAGGCTCCCGTAGATGCCGCCCGCGATGATGCCGCCGATGAGCAACTGCGCCAGTTGCGCCATTGACCGCGTCGGCCGCGGGAGCGGACCGCTGCTCGGGTCCGCCCTCTCACGGCCGCAAGAGTGCTACAGTGCCGAGATCACCTTGCCGAACGGCACGAACCGCGTGCCGTTCCACCGGGCAAGCTGCGCGGCGTTGGCCAGGAAGTTCGTCTTGCCGCTGCTGTTGAACAGCGGCAGATAGATCCCGGTGTCGTAGTTGCGGACGGACCGAAACGCCTGGATCAGCGCCCGGCGGGTCGGCGTCTGGACGCGCGCCAACTGATCGGCGAACAGTTTCGCCATCGCCATCGCCTCGATCAGACGCAGGTTCGTCGCGTCGAGCTGCGGGCGATACTTCGCCACGATCTGCTCGTAGGCAAGGATTCCGGGGTCGCGCTCGTACGTCGGATCCCGGGGATCCTTGAACGTCGTATACGTCACGAGCTTGTCCGTCGCCGCCGGCCCCATCGCGGTCATGGCGTTCGACACCGTACCCTGCTGGATCACGTACGTCTCGGGGTGCCAACCGATGTCGTACGCCTTCCGTACGGCCAGCACGGCAAACGACTCAATCGCCGCCAGGAACCAGACGGTGGCGCCGCTGGCCTGCAGGTTGATCACCTGGGCGTCGACCGTCGTGTCGGACGTCTCATAGCTCTGCGTCGAGGCAATCAAGCGGTCGTTGTTGAAGCCCGCCTTGAACCCGCTCGCGTACTCGGTCCCCAGCGAGTCGTTTTGGAAGAGGATGCCGGCCTTCTGCCCTCGATAGGTCGCCGCGGCGTGCAACCCCATGATCTTCGCGTTGTTGAAGTTCGTCGGGCCGGTCGGGATGACCGTCCACGGGTACTGCTGGGGATCGCCGAACATGGCGGCGTTGGTGGCCGGGAAGTTGGGCACATGGTTGTCGTTGAGATACCCGACGATCGCCTGGTTGGTCGGCGTTCCGAGCTGGAAGAGCGTGGCAAACACCTTGTCGCCCTCGACGAGCTGGCGCGTGAACTGCACGGTCTTGGGCGGTTGGTACCCGTCGTCGTACAGGATCAGCCTGATCTTGCGGCCGTTGACGCCGCCTTTCTGCTCGTTCAGATACTCGAAGTAGACGTTGAAGCCGTCCTGGTACGGGCGCCCGAATCCGGCGGCGGGCGGCCCCGTCAAGGGCTGCGTGGTCCCGATCGTGACCATCGTGTCGGTGATGCCGGGATCGGGATATCTCTCCGCGGCGAATACCGGCGTCCCCCAGCCCCGGCGGGCGCCAGCCATGGCCGCGCCGGCGACCAGGGCGGCCCCCATGGACGTGAGACATTCACGCCGCGTCAGTTTCGCACCCATGCGTTTCATTCGACGACTCCCCCTCTCTGCCCAACATCGGTCCCGGCATCCCACGGGGTCGCGGGCCGATCCGATGATCCACGAACGTGCACGGGAACCCTGAGAGGACCGGCCGCACGGACCCCTACCCTCCCGTACAGTCACTCACCGGAATCCCCGCCTGCGAATCCGTGCAATGGACAGCTTACCTAGCATGGTAAGAGCGGGCGCTGGCGCGGGCCATCGGGCGAGGGCCGTATTCTCGCCGCCGCGCGGGCGCCCCGTTGGCGGGAAATGCCAACCGGTCAAAGAATACGGCGCGGACCAGATATACCCTGGCGATCGGCCTGGAATGCGCTATGAACCGTCCTGTTCGATCCTGCCCATGCCTGCGAGTTCCGCGAGCCGCTCGAGAAGCCGCGCCTCCGCGTCGAGAACACGCCGCACATCGCAGCATTCCAGCGGGTGGTGTGTGCAGGGCTCATGCGGTCGATGACGCGTCGACGAGCACCCGGCCCGACTTGACCACGATATCGACCATGTTGGTGCCGAAATGAATCGGCAGCTCGTCCACGGTGGTCATGGCCCATACCACCAGATCGGCGCGCTTGCCAGGTTCAAGACTGCCAACGTCGCCCGCCCGGCCGATGCTGTAGGCGGCGTTGATCGTCGCCGCCGACAGGGCTTCGGCTGGCGTCAGTCTCATCTCGACACACGCGAGCGCGATTGCCATTTGCATGGAGAGTGTCGGAGACGATCCGGGATTGAAATCGGTGGCGAGTGCGATCGGGACGCCGTGCTGGATCATGGCGCGAGCCTTGGCATACGCATGGTGAAGAAGGTAGAACGTGGCTCCTGGAAGGAGGCCCGCCACGACGCCCCGACTGGCCATCGCCGCCAGGTCGGCCTCGGGGGTGCACTCGAGGTGGTCCGCCGACGTTGCGCCCAACTCTGAAGCCAACCGCGCGCCGCCGCACGCGGAGAGTTGATCCGCGTGGAGCTTCAACCCGAGTCCCAGCCGCGCCGCGGCACCGAGAATCTCCCTCGCCTGCCGGACCGAGAAAGCTCCGTCTTCGCAGAACACGTCGCAGTACTCCGCCAGCCCTTCGCTCGCGACCGCCGGCAGCATGACCTCGCAGACCTCCCACACGTAGGCGTCCGGTGTGGCGCGGTATTCGGCGGGCACGACGTGCGCCCCGAGAAACGTGGGAACGATGGTGATGGCGTGGACGCGGGCAAGCGCGGAGGTTGCGCGAAGGATTTTCAGTTCATGGTCCAAGGACAGCCCGTACCCGCTTTTCGCTTCCACGGTGGTGGTCCCGTGAGCCAGCATCCGGTCCAGCCTGCGCCGGCCGAGCGCCACGAGGTCGGCTTCGCTCGCCGCGCGCGTCGCGCGTACGGTCGCGAGAATGCCACCGCCGGCCGCCAGAATGTCCGCGTACCCTGCACCCTGCAATCGAAGAGCGAATTCGTTGGCGCGATGCCCCGCAAACAGCAGGTGCGTGTGAGCATCCACCAGGCCCGGCGTCACGAGCCGCCCGGCGGCGTCGATCGTGCGCGTCTTCGACGTCGTGGGCACGTCGCGGAGGATGGTGTTCGTCGGCCCCACCGCCGCAATGGAGTCCCCGGCAATAGCCACTGCCCCGTCAGCGATGACCCCCGCGTCCGCCAGGGCGTCACGGGTCCGGGGGATCGGTCCCGCTTTGAGCGTCGCGAGCTCTCCGGCATGGATCAGCACGAGGTCGGCGGGTCGGGTGACTACCATGGCACGGTGCCCTCAGCTCCTCGTGGAGCGTCGCTGGCGTCCGGTAGCGGTGACGGGGAGGCGGAGTCGGCCGGGACAGCGCGCAGTATCAACGGGCACCTGAGACGTTGCGCCATTGGGTTCGGACTCACTCCTGCTCGTGGCCGGGTGCGCCCGCCGCGCGGAGGCGGGATTCAACCGACTCCCGGAAGCCCTGGTCGGCGATCGAGTCGAGGTTGATCCGAACGTTACCCAGCGCGCCGGCGATGGCCGCCACGACGAGCGCCTTCGCGACGGCGAGATCGGACCCGTACCTTGCCGGGATGTCCAGACCGTCGAGCCGCATCTTCAACGTGGACGCACGCTCGAGAACCTGCAGGGGGACCTCGGCGGCGCCGTGGAACGCGTGCTCCACGAAAGGCCCGCGCTCGGCCTTCGGACGCCTGTACGCCGCCATCACGCGCCCGAACGCCTCGGCGTCTCGGTCGACCGCTTCGGTGAAGAAGCGCCGGTCCTCCTCGAACCCGCTGCTATCCTGTTTCGCGAGTTTCGTCACCATTGCGCCCAACGCCGCCGCCATCGCCGCGGCGGCGGCCGCCGCGCTCCCGCCGCCGGGAACCGCGGAGGAAGCGGCCAGCGCGTCCAGGAATTGCGGCAGGCCACTGCGCGAGGTCATGACATCGGCGATGCGGTTCTCCAGCACCAACTCCGGCCGAAAGTTCTCACAGCGCAGGAAGTACTCCGCCGACATTTCCAGGGCCTTCCTCGGGATCAGCCCCACGATCTCGCTGCCCACCACGGGCACACCCCAACGTTCCGCCTCCCGGCGCACAGCTTCAAACACCAGGTGGACGGGCGTCTGCTCGAAGTCGGTCAGGTTGATCGATACCTGGGCGAGGTTTCGCGATCCGAGCATCACCCCCATGGACTTCACATAGCGGAACCCGCCGGAAGAGAACCGAATGGTTTTCGCAATCCGTTTGGCGATCCCGACGTCCGGAGTGCCGAGGTTGATGTTGTAGGCGATCAGGAATTTCCGGGCGCCCACGACAGTGGCGCCCGCGGTGGGATGGCACACCGGATCGCCCACGTCCGGCTGCCGGTCGGGTACGGTGCCCATCTCCTTCACCAGCGCCTCGAACTGGCCTCGCCGGATGTTCTCGAGGTTCACACGGTCGGGCCGCTTGGCCGCCGCTTCGTACAGGTACACCGGAATCCGGAGGCGGTCCCAGATCCGGGCCCCCACTTGCTCCGCGATCTTGACACAGTCCTCCAGCGTGACGCCCTCGATGGGGATGAACGGCACGACGTCCGCCGCGCCGATGCGCGGGTGAGCACCCTCGTGTTTGGTCAGGTCGATCAGCGCCGCTGCCTTTTCCACCGCGCGGAAGGCGGCGTCGGCCACCGACGCGGGCGGACCGACGAACGTCAGGACGGAGCGGTTATGGTCGGCGTCCGACTCTCGGTCCAGCAGCACCACGTCGGGAACCGAGAGGATCGTTTGAGTAATCGCCTCCACCTTGGCGGCGTCGCGCCCCTCGGAGAAGTTCGGAACGCACTCGATCAGTTGTCTTCCCATTACGTCTCCTCCATGGGGCGCTTGAGATTGTGCTCTCTGGCGGACCGGATGGCCGCTTCGTACCCCGCGTCGGCATGGCGAATGATACCGATGCCGGGGTCCGTCGTCAGCACGCGGGAGAGGCGCCGACTGGTACCCGGCGCGCCGTCCGCAACGATGACCATGCCCGCGTGAATCGAATACCCAATCCCAACTCCGCCGCCGTGGTGCACCGACACCCACGTGGCGCCACCCACGGCGTTGAGAAGCGCGTTGAGAATCGGCCAGTCTGCGATCGCGTCGCTGCCGTCGGCCATCCCCTCCGTCTCGCGGTACGGGGAGGCGACCGAGCCCGTGTCCAGATGATCGCGTCCGATGACGATCGGCGCCCGCAGCTCGCCGCGGGCGACCATCTCGTTGATCGTGATCCCAAACCGCTCGCGTTCCCCGTACCCGAGCCAGCAGACCCGCGCGGGCAGTCCCTGGAACGGCACGCGCGCGCGCGCGAGACGGATCCAGCGGGTCAGGGTCTCGTCCTGCGGGAACAGACGGAGGACCGCGTCGTCGGTCTTGCCAATGTCCTCCGGGTCGCCGGAGAGCGCGACCCAGCGAAACGGCCCGCGTCCTTCACAGAACAGCGGCCGCACGTATGCCGGCACGAACCCCGGGAAGGCGAACGCGTCCGCCACCCCGGCCTGCTGCGCCTGCGCCCGGATGTTGTTGCCGTAGTCGAACGCGACCCCGCCCCGCCGGTGGAACGCGACCATCGCCTCGACATGCCGGGCGACGGACGCCCGCGCCCGCTCCACGTACTCCTCCGGGGAGGACCGGCGCAGCGCCGCGGCCTCCTCCACCGAGAGGCCCTCGGGAATGTAGCCGTTCAGGAGATCGTGGGCCGAGGTCTGGTCGGTCACCACGTCGACGCGAACACCGCGCCGGAGGATCTCCCCGTACACGCGGGCCGCGTTGCCGAGCAGTGCGATCGAGCGCGACCGGCCCTCCCGCACGGCCTGTTCGGCGAGGTGGAGCGCGGCGTCCAGGCTCTCCGTCGCTTCGTCGACCCATCCGCCGCGCGCCCGGCGTTCGATACGGGCGGGGTCTGCCTCGACGATCAAGCCGACGCCATCGTTCATGGTGATCGCGAGCGGTTGGGCACCGCCCATGCCGCCCAGCCCGGCGGTGAGCACGAGCCGGCCCCGCAGCGTGCCCCCGAAGTGCTGCCGTGCGACCGCCGCGAATGTCTCGTACGTGCCCTGGATGATTCCCTGCGTGCCGATGTAGATCCAAGAGCCGGCGGTCATCTGGCCGAACATCGTGAGGCCGAGCGCCTCGAGCCGGCGAAACTCCTCCCAGGTGGCCCAGGCGGGCACGAGCATGGCGTTGCTGATCAGCACCCGCGGCGCGTCCTCGTGCGTGCGGAACACGCCGACCGGCTTGCCGGACTGCACGAGGAGGGTCTCGTCGTTCCCGAGCTCCTGAAGGGAGCGTACGATTGCGTCGAAGCACGCCCAGTTACGCGCCGCCCGCCCGGTGCCACCATAGACGATGAGCTCGTCCGGCTTCTCCGCCACCTCGGGATCGAGGTTGTTCATGAGCATTCGGAGTGCGGCCTCCTGCTGCCATCCCCGGCAGGAGCACGCTGGACCACGAGGAGCCCGCACAAGCCGTGGTACGGAGGAACGACGGCCCTCTTCCATAGCCCACCCCTTCCCTATCTCCTCACGGCACCGTCGGACGGGGAGATGCTTCGCGGCCGAGCGCGTCAGCGACGGCTTGGAGCACTTTCCCGGAGCGCACGAGTTCCAGGGCCGCCGCAAGATCCGCACTCAGCACGCGATCCTCGTCCAGGTGAGGCACCGCCGCGCGCACCGCCCGGTAGGCGGCGTCAGTTCCTGTGCCGAGGGCGCCGGTTCCAAGGTCAAGGGCCTGGGATGCCACCACAAGCTCGATGGCCAGCACCTGCTGGCTGTTTTGAAGCACCTGGAGCGCCTTGCGAGCCGCGTGCGCACCCATGCTGACGTGGTCTTCCTGATTGGCCGATGTCGGGATGCTATCCACGGTCGCCGGATGGGAGAGCACCTTGTTTTCCGAGACCAGGGCGGCGCCCGTGTACTGCGCCAGCATATACCCGGAGCGCAGGCCCCCGTTGGAGGTGAGGAAAGCGGGCAGACCGGAGAGATGAGGGTTCACCAGCCGTTCGATCCGTCGCTCACTGATGTTGGCGAGCACCGCAACCGCCGCTGTTGCATAGTCCAGGGCAAGGGCGAGCGGCGCACCGTGGAAGTTCCCACCTGAGACCACGAGTCCCTCTTCGGGAAAGACTAACGGGTTGTCCGTCGCACTATTGATTTCGACCGTAAGCACCTCTCGGAGGTGGGCCAAGGCATGGCGAACGGCCCCGTGGACTTGGGGCATGCATCTCAGCGAGTAGGCGTCCTGCACGCGGTCGTAGCCGTCGTGAACGATGCGGGCGCTGCCCCGGAGCAACTCTCGGATGTGACGAGCGCTCTCGGTCTGGCCCCGATGCGGGCGTGCGGCGTGGAGGCGCTCCATGAATGCGTGATCCGTGCCGCGAAGCGCCTCGAGCGACATGGCCCCGGCGATGTCTGCCAGGACCGCTAGGCGCTCCGCATTGAGAAGAAACAGGGTGCCGAGCGCGCTCATGAACTGCGTTCCGTTGATGAGCGCGATCCCCTCCTTGGCCTTTGGCGCCAACGGAGTGATACCGGCACGCCGCATGGCTTCGCGCCCGGGCAACCGGACGCCTTGATACACGGCCTCACCCTCACCCATCAGCACGAGTCCCAGGTGTGCGAGCGGAGCGAGGTCGCCGCTCGCGCCAAGTGAGCCCTGTTCCGGGATGACCGGATGCACGCCGTGCGCAAGCATCTGCAGCAGCGTGTCGATGACCATCGGCCGCACGCCCGAGTGGCCGCACGCCAGCGCGTTCGCCCGCAGCAACATCATGGCCCGGACCGCCGGTTCCGGCAGGGGATTTCCCGTGCCCGCCGCGTGGGAGCGCAAGATGTTGCGCTGCAGCAGCTCCACTTGATCGGCGGAGATCGCGACCGTGCAGAGATCGCCGACCCCTGTCGAGATCCCGTAGACGGGCCGCCCGGTCCTGACGATCTCGTCGACCATGGCCCTCGAGCGCTCAGTCCGCCGCCGCGCGGCCGCCGAGAGCGCTGCCGGAGCCCCCCAGGCGACAGCTTCCACCGTCTCCAGCGTCAGGTGCTGGCCGTCGATCTCAACCATCTCTGCGCCTCCGAATAATAAGGGCCACGTCGACTTGGACGTGGCCCTCTTCCGCCTAGTAACTCTGAGCCTGCGCATCTCTTACATGACGCGCTCGCAATCTCCTGCTGAGTAGCGGACGACCGTCAAGGTCGTCGGGCCACCGAGAGTCGCGCCCCCCAAAGGCGGTCGCCGATTCCGCCACTCGGAGATCCTCGATACGGTCCTGCGACCGCCGCCCGGTTCACTTCCAACGCTAGCCTTTGTGAGCCGTCTTCGTGTGGCCCAGCAGTTGAGCGATCTCCGTCGCATGCCGATGGGGATAGAGGACTCCGATGCCCCATGGGAAGTAATGAAACGACCACGCGGCCAGCTTGTTGGAGTACTTGAGCAACGAGGTCAAAAGGTCCGTGAACTCTTCCTTGGTCTTCATGCCATCCATTGCCTCGAGAAACTCGCGCCCAAATCGCTCCAGCGTCCGGTAGCCACTGTACCCAAGATACACGGTATACTGCGGATCGAAGCTCTTGAACATCTTCTTCAGGTGGTCAAGCGAGAATGCGTGGTCCAGGCTGAGTCGCAACAGCGGGTAGAGCGTGTACA
>DASPUZ010000089.1:0-10735 GCA_035622635.1 bacterium
CGGACGAGGTGGTGGTGGTAGCCGACCTCGACGGCGAGCGTGCCAAGGGGACCGCGCGTGACCTTGGCTGTGAAGCCACGACTTCGTGGCGAGACGCCGTCCGTCGCGACGACGTCGACGCGGTGATCGTGGCGACCACGCACAACTGGCTTGCAGCGGTGGCGGCGGAGGCTTTGCGATCCCGCAAGCACGTGCTCGTCGAGAAGCCGATGGCACGTGACCCTTCCGAGGCGCGCTCGATCCTGGATGCTGCCGGAGGGTGCGGAGGCGACGGTCAGGTCGTCAAGGTGGGATTCAACCATCGCCACCACCCCGCGGTGTGGAAAGCGCATGCGCTCGTTTGCCAGGGGGAGATCGGCGAGCCTTGCTTCATCCGGTGCCGGTATGGCCACGGCGGCAGGCCGGGCTACGCCGCCGAATGGCGCATGGATCGCGAGGTGGCAGGGGGCGGCGAACTGCTCGATCAGGGCATCCATGCGATCGACCTCTGCCGGTGGTTCCTCGGCGAGTTCGTCGAGGCCGTGGGGTTTACTGCCACTTATGTCTGGACTCCGCCGGTGATCGACCCGGGCGTCGCACCCGTCGAGGACAACGCCTTTGGCCTGTTCCGCACGGCCCGGGGGCATGTTGCGTCGGTGCACGCCAGTTGGACGCAGTGGAAGAACCTATTCTCCTATGAAGTATTTGGGCGGGACGGCTACCTTGTCGCGGAGGGCCTGGGACGAAGCTACGGTCCGGAGCGCCTGACCATCGGTCGTCGCCGCCCGGAGTCGGGGCCGCCCGAAGAACGGCACTTCGAGTTTCCCGGCGAGGACACCTCGTGGACCGCCGAATGGCTGGAGTTCACCGCCGCGGTCCGCGAGCACCGCGAGCCGCTGGCAAGCGGCTACGACGGCTGGCAGGCGCTGCGCGCAGCACACGCGCTGTACGAGTCGGCGCGGACGGGCAGGACGGTACGGCTGGATGCCGAGGCTCCGGGGTTGCCCCGTGCCTGACGGTGCCCCGACGCGCGCCATGGTCCTGGCCGCGGGGCTCGGTACTCGCCTGCGGCCGCTCACGGACCGCGTGCCGAAGTGCATGATTCCTGTAGGGGGCCGTCCGCTGCTTGAATATACGCTTGAGTGGCTGCGATCGTACGGCGTCGTGGACGTCGTGATCAACGTCCACCATCTCCCGGATATCGTGCGCGACCATTTTGGTGACGGAACCGCTTACGGCCTCCGCATCGTCTATTCGTATGAGACGGAACTGCTCGGTACCGCGGGTGCCGTCAAGCGTGTGGCGTCGCTCTTCAACAGGTCGTTCTACGTTTGGTACGGAGACAATCTCAGCACGTGCCGGCTCGACCGTTTGTGGGAGCTGCATCGCAGGCGGGGTGGTGTGGCGACGATGGCCCTCTTTCACCGCGACGATCCCACGCAAAGCGGCATCGCCGATCTGGACGACGACCGGATTCGGCGTTTCGTGGAGAAGCCCGCGGCGGCGGAAGTCTTCAGTCACTGGGTGAACGCCGGTATCCTGGTGCTCGAACCGCGGGTGCTCGACTCGATTCCCACCACCGGGCTCGTCGACTTCGGCCGCGACGTTTTCCCGATGCTGCTCGCGCGCGGCGAGCCGTTGTACGGGTACCGGATGTCACCGGACGAGGGCTTTTGGTGGATCGACCGCCCCGAAGACCTCACCCGGGTGGAGCGGATGTGGCCGATGGATCCACGGCGGCCCGGCAACACGGCGGTGCGGGGAGCTGACGCATGCCGGTGGACATAAACGGCTTGCCATTCGTCTCGGTGATCATGCCTGCGTACAACGCGGAGGCGTTTCTGGAACGGGCGCTGCGCAGCGCGCTCGTCCAGACACATTCGCGTCTCGAGATCATCGTCGTGGACGATGGCTCGCGGGACCGGACCGCGGACATTGCCCGCGGATGCGGGGACGCGCGGGTGCGTTGCCTGTCGCAGCCAAACAGCGGGCAAGGCCGCGCCCGGAACAACGGCATTCGCGCGAGCGCCGGCCGGTACGTCACCTTCCTGGATGCCGACGACTACTATCTGCCCGAGAAGGTCGCCCGGCAGGTCGCGTTCCTGGAGGCTCGGTCCGACTGCGGGGCGGTGTTCTGCGACGCGGCGCATTTCTACAGCGGCGCGCCAAGCCGGGTGTACGTCCGTCGCGCGGATGTGCCGGACGGCGACATCTTTCGCGCGTTGCTGCGATCGTCGCTCGTCAATCCCAATACCCTGATGGTGCGGGGCGACATCCTCCGAAGCGGATTCTTCTTCCGGGAGGACCGATACTATCCAGAGGAGTGGGACCTCTGCCTGCGCCTGGCGCGCGCTGGCGTCCGGTTCGGCCACCAGCAGGAGGATCTGGTGGTGGTCGAGATCCGGGAGAACAGCAACACGACCATGGACATTCAGTGGATCCTGAAGCGGAACGCACTCGGGATGTTCGAGCAGCTGTTCGCGGAGATGAGCGACGCCGAGCGCACGGCGTGGGGTGCGGACCGGGTGCTGCGCCGGTGCAAACTGAACCTGGCGGCCGCCTACCTTGCCAACGGAGACAAGGGCGGCTTTCGCGGTATCGCGGCCGAGGCACTGCCCGGTCCTCGCGGCTGGACCGCCCGTGCGGTCGTCGCCGCGCTGCCTGCGCCGCTGCTCCGCGCCGCTGCAATCAGGGTCTGGCGATGGCGCCAGCGGCGGTCGTTCTTGCGGCGGCCACCGTTGGAAGAAGGCACAGGGTCGGGCGCCGTGGCCGGTGCGGCGCAGGGATAGCGATGGAAGAGGGTCGCCCGCTCGTTTCGGTCATCGTCCCCGTGCGGAACGAGGCGGGCCATATCGACGCCTGCCTCCGGCAGTTGCTGGAACAGACTTACCCTCTGGACCGGCTGGAAATCCTCGTTGTGGACGGGTTGAGCGATGATGGGACGCGGGACGCCGTCGAGCGCATACGCGCCGCGCGGGCGCGGGGCGCGTCTACGGAAGCGGCCCCCGCCATCCACATGCTCGACAATCCGAAGCGGCAGCGTCCGTCGGCATTGAACCTCGGGATCCGTGCGTCCCAAGGTTCCGTGATCGCACGGGTGGATGCCCGCACAGTCCTCCCTGCGGACTACCTGGAGCGGTGCGTCCGTGTGCTTGAGGAGACCGGCGCCGACAACGTCGGCGGCCTCCAGCGGCCGATCGCATCCAGCGTCGTCCAGCAAGCAATCGGCTTGGCGATGTCTCATCCGTTCGGTGCAGGCAACGCACAGTTCCGGATCGGTAGGCACAGCGGATACGTCGATACCGTGTACCTCGGCTGCTTCAGGCGTGCAGTATTCGAGCGGGTGGGCATGTTCGACGAGGACGCCCCGCTCCTGAGCGAGGACTCGGACATCAATCAGCGGATTCGAGAGAGCGGGGGGCGCGTGTATCTGGACGCGGGGATCGTAGTCGGGTACTATCCCCGCGAGCGCCTCGGAGCACTGTGGCGACTCTATTTCCGATACGGTGGGGCGAGAGCAGGGAACCTGATGAAGCACGGTAATCTCACCTCATGGCGCCAGGCGGTGCCCGCCGGATTCGTTGCGACCCTCGCCGCGCTCGCGCTGCTGTCGTTTGTCAGCCGGTGGGCGTTCGAAGGGTTGTGCGGCCTGCTTGGACTGTACGTCGTCTGCGACGCGGCGGTGTCTGCGGTCATGTGTGCCGGGCTGAAGAAATGGGCGCTCTGGCCATGGCTGATGGCGGCATTTCCGTGCATGCACTTCGCGTGGGCGGCCGGGTTCTTCACGAGATTGTCCGACTGGCGCGGTACCCGGTCCTCGTGGGCATGGACCGAACGGTGAGGTGAGGACGGACGACATCCCCGCCGTCGAAATGCCCTCTTGCTCAGCTTCTGGCGAGGAGGACGCCGCAGGGTAGAATGGGGGGCCAGATGAGTTTCACGCGTCAGTACCTCGACGAGACCACGCGGATCGCTCGGGAGCTCGATGTTGATATGATCGATCGGGCGGTGGCCTTGCTCGCCGAGGTGCGAGCACAGGGCGGCCGGTTGTTCGTACTCGGCATCGGCGGAAGTGCGGCGAACGCGTCCCACGCCGTCGCCGATTTCCGGAAGATCGCCGGCATCGAAGCCTACGCTCCCACGGACAACATCTCCGAACTGACAGCCCGCACCAACGACGACGGCTGGCCGACGGTGTTCGAGTCATGGCTGCGCACCAGCCGTCTGCAGCCGAACGACCTGCTGTTCGTGCTTTCGGTAGGCGGCGGCGACCTGGAGAGGAACGTCAGTCCCAATCTTGTTCATGCGCTTCAGTACGCGAAGCAGGTCGGCGCCCGCGTGATCGGTGTCGTCGGCCGGGCCGATGGGTACACCGCCCAGGTGGCCGATGCATGCGTCGTCGTTCCCACGGTGAGCCCTGACCGCGTTACACCACACACGGAGGCATTTCAGGCCGTCGTCTGGCATCTGCTCGTTTCCCATCCTGATCTCAAACGCGCAGCCACGAAGTGGGAGTCCCTTCGGTGAGCGCGCGGATGCGTCCGGCCGTATTTCTCGATCGGGACGGCGTGTTGAACCGGGTGCTGGTGTGTAACGGTCGTCCCCATCCCCCGCAGCGCGTGGCCGACTTGGAGATTCCGGACGACGTACCGGAAGCTCTTGACGTGTTGGTCCGCGCCGGCTTTATGCTGATCGGTGTGACGAACCAGCCCGACGTGGCCCGTGGTGAGCAGCGGCGTGAGGTCGTCGAGGCGATCAACGCGGCGCTGCTCGCCCGGCTGCCGCTGGCGGCATTGCTCGTGTGCTACCATGACGATCACGACGGGTGCGAGTGTCGGAAGCCGCGCCCGGGGCTTCTGTTGCAGGCGGCCGATCGATATCGAATCGACCTGCCAGCAAGCTTCATGGTAGGCGATCGGTGGAAGGACGTCGAAGCAGGGCGGCGAGCCGGGTGTACCACCGTGTTGCTCGGCTCCGGTTGGGGGGAGCCGTCGTATGGAGCACCCGCGGACCACGCCGCGGGATCGCTCCGCGAGGCGGCCCGATGGATCGTGCATCGGGGCGTATCGCGGAAAGAGGAGGGAGCCTGATGGCGGCACCCGCGTTGCGGGTCAGGGTGTTTGCGGATGGAGCCGACAAAGCGGCGATGCTCCGATTCTATCAGAATCCCCTCGTCAGTGGCTTCACAACCAATCCCACTCTCATGCGCAAAGCCGGAGTCGGGGACTACCGTGCGTTCGCGCTCGACGTGCTCGAGCACATCCCCGACCGACCGATCTCGTTCGAAGTGTTCGCCGACGAGTTCGATGAAATGTGGCGGCAGGCCCGGGAGATCTCAGCATGGGGCGAGCATGTCTACGTGAAGATCCCCATCACGAACACCCGCGGAGAATCGTCGATCCCACTGGTGCGTGACCTCACCAGAGCCGGGGTGAAGGTCAACGTCACGGCGCTTCTCGCGCTCGATCAGGTGCGCGACGTGACGGCCGCCCTGGCGGACGGCGCGGCGGCATTTGTCTCGGTGTTCGCAGGGCGAGTAGCGGACACGGGGCGCGATCCTGTGCCGCACATGGTCGCTGCACTGGAGTTGCTGGCGCTGGCCCCGAACGCAAAGTTGATCTGGGCCAGCCCGCGCGAGGTGCTCAACGTGGTGCAGGCGGACGCGATCGGGTGTCACATCGTCACGGCCACGTCCGACATCCTGGCCAAGATCGATCAATTGGGCAAAGACCTTCACCAGTACTCGCTGGAGACCGTTCGCATGTTCCGCACCGACGCCGTGAAGGCCGGGTATACGCTGGAGGCACCCGCTCGCCACGGCACCTGAGACGGTGTGTGATGAGGGGGGGTGGCCCTCAGGCCGTGCCGTCGCGAACTGTGCCTGAGGTCTCCTGCGCGGTCTCACGAACTAGCGCGAGGATCTCGTTGAGTCGATCTCGGTAGGTATGACCGCCGGCCGTAATATGCTCGTGTCCCGCAGCGGCGATCCGCCGCCGTTCCTCGTCGCATGTGAGATAGTGCCGGACCTGCGCGGTGAGATCCTGCGGTGACTCGAAGAATGCTGCGTCTGTGCCGTCCGTGAAGAGTGAACGATGCTCCTCCGTCTTCTCGGCGAGCATGAACGCCCCGCACGCCGGAATCTCGAAGCTCCGCATGACGTGTCCGTCACGGTTGGCGTGGCGTACCAGACACAGCGCGATCCGGCACCCCCCGAGGGCAAGTCGGTACTCCCGTCCGACCACGAACCCCCGCGCGCAGGATCGGAGCGGGGGGTATCGATCCCAATACCCTCCGTAGAGAGCCAGGCTCACGCCCGGAAGGGCGGCGATCGCAGCCGCATAGGGGATGCGATCCCGATCGGCGCCGCCGATGAAGGCGACGTCCGCGTCAAACCTGCGGCGTTCTTCCCCGGACGCTGGCACCTCCGGGAAATGCAGATCGGGTTTGTAGGCGAAGAACACGTGCGCCACGCGTCTGGCGCCGGCGCGCCGCAGATCGTCCAGGATCGCGCGTTTTGTCGAACAGTACAGGTCGTACTGTGGGATCGCGGCGAGCAGGTCCGGCGTTGCGTTTGCCGGGTTGAACGGGTCGTCGGTGGCGTAGTTCACGAGATGCGCGCCGGTCTCGCGCCTGATCGCGGCCAGCGTTCCCGGGGCCACATAGGTGCCCTTCACAATCAGGACCAGGTCGGGGCGGAACGCCAGCGCCTGGTTCCGCAGCGTGCGGTTGAATCGCCAGTAACTCAGGGGACGGCGGTGCAGGAGCCGGTAGCCGATCTTGTGGACGAGCGAGTGTTCAAGCGGGGCCAGGAACGCCCCTTCGTCCACGAACTGATAGGGATGGCCCGAGGCCGCCACGGCGTCCAGAAAGAGCGGCGTGGTCGGATGGTACAACGTGGTGTCCACCAGCAGGATCCGCATGCCGCGCGATGCGTTCCGTGAACTAGGATTGCGTAATGACCTTCGTGCCCTCGAAGTCGAAACGGAACCTGACCTCCACAAGACCTGCCTGCCGCATCGCCCGACGGAGATGAATCTTGTCCTCAGCGTAGAACATCAGAAACCCGCCCCCGCCTGCACCGATCAGTTTTCCTCCGAGCGCCCCGTGTTTCATCCCGAGCGCGTACCATTCGTCGATCTGGCTGTTGGACATGCCCCGTGAACGTTGCCGTTTGTGCTCCCAGTGGACGTTCATCAGTGCTGCGAACCGACCTAGGTTCCCACGCTCCAGGGCTTCCCGGCTCTGGAGACCCAGGTCCTTCACCACATGAAGTTCGTCGAGCATCCTTGTATCGCGGGACTTGCTCCGGTCGTCCTGTTCCCGCAGGATGTCCGAGGCCGCCCGAGAGTACCCGGTGAAGAACAGGAGAAGATTGTCCTCGAGGCTGTAGAGCGTGTCGGGATCGGCCTTGAGCGGCTCAGCTTCGACCCGGCCGTTCTGCAGGAAGCGGAAGCATGTGACCCCGCCGTACGCCGATATGTACTGATCCTGCTTGCCCACCGGCTCGCCCAGGATGTCGATCTCGATGCGGCACGCTTGCTCGGCCAGTTCTTCGGGGTGCACGAGATTCTTCTTGTGTGTGTGGAGAACCTTGAGGAGACCGGTTGTGAAACTGCCCGAGGACCCCAGCCCCGTGCCCGCAGGTATGTCCGCCATGCTCGTCAGTTCGAGGCTGCCGATCTCGACTTCGGTCAGCCGCAGCGCTTCCCGGATGATCGGATGCTGGATCTCTCCGAGCGCCGTCACGCGCTCCGTCTTCGAGTACTTGATGATCAAGTGCGGGACGAACGTGCGATGCAACGTGATGTACACGTACTTGTCGACGGCGGCGCCGATCACGAACCCCTCGTACTGGCCATAATACGACGGGAGATCCGTGCCGCCGCCACCCAGCGTAACGCGGAGAGGGCTGCGGGTAATGATCATAGGCCGTGGCTTCGCCCCGTCGAATCGACATCCTGCCGGGTTGGCGACTGGGCTCGCCGGGTTGTTGCGCATCCCCGCCCCTCGACGGCGAACGGATGTCATGATAGGCTCAGGTAGCGCGATGACCACGTCCGTTGCTGGGGTTCTCCGACGGCCGTCTGGCGGGAAGAGATGACGCCGTTCCGCCTCGCGTATCTGATCTCCCATCCCATCCAGTACCAGGTGCCGTTGCTGCGCCGCCTTGCGGCCCATCCCGAGGTCGACCTCACCGTCTATTACATGGACGACGTCGGAGCGCGGGAGTACCGCGACCCGGAATTCGGGGTGGCGGTGCGGTGGGATCTCCCGATGCTCGACGGCTACGTGTGGCGCGTGCTCCCCAACTGGTCGCCGATTCCGGACGCGGACCACTTCCTGCGCTACATCCAGCCGTCGGTGGTCGCCGTCCTGCGCCGCGAGCGCTACGACGCGCTGATCGTGCACGGGTACGCGCATGCCACGGAGTGGCTTGCATTCCTCGGCGCCTGGGCGAGCCGGACGCCGATCCTGCTGCGAGGGGAGTCGACCCTGCTGAGCCGGCGTCGCCCCTGGGTTCGGGCGGCAAAGCGTCTGGTGCTGGGTCCGGTGCTGCGGCGGATGCAGGGTATGCTCTCAATCGGCGCGCTGAACCGTACCTTCTACCTCGCGTACGGGGTGCAAGAGGCGCGGATCTTCTCCGTTCCGTATGCCGTCGACAACGAGCGGTTCATGGCGGACGCGGACCGGCTCCGGCCGGAGCGTGCGGCGCTGCGCCGGCAACTCGGATGGCCCGAGGATCTTCCCGTGATCCTGTATTCCGGCAAGCTGATTCCTAAGAAGAGGCCCCTGGACCTGGTGGACGCGTGCTCACGGCTCGCCGGAGACTGCGCCGCCGCGCTCGTGCTCATGGGCGACGGCCCTCTCCGCGGGGAGGTCGAGGCAGAGGTATTCCGCCGCGGTCTGGAACACGTGTCCGTCACTGGGTTCGTCAACCAGACCGAAATTCCACGCCACTACGCCGCCGCGGACGTGCTCGTGCTTCCGTCGGGCTACGAGCCGTGGGGGCTCGCCCTCAACGAGGGGATGTGCTTCGGCCTGCCGGTGATCGCAAGCGACGCGGTGGGGGCGGCTCCGGATCTCGTGCGGGACGGCGAGAACGGGTTCGTCTACCCGACCGGCGATACGCAGGCGCTCGCGGGGGCCCTCCGCCGCGTGCTCGTCGATTCCGGCCGGCGAGCGTGGATGGGGGCGCGCTCGCGAGAGATCGTGTCGGCCTACTCGTACGAGGCGGATGTCCGCGGGATTCTCACCGCGCTGCACAGCGTTCGTCCAGATCGTGCGCCCGCCGCTCCGTTGACCGGCCGGGGCGCCGGGGCGGCTGGTCGCTCGTGAAGCCTGTCTCCGGAGCGAGGCGGGCGCTCCTCGGTGCGGTGTGGCTGAGCACGACCGGCTACACGTCGTTTGTGCTCAACTTCGGCGTCACGCTGTTGCTGGTCCGGTTCCTGTTCCCCAAGGACTTTGGACAGTTTGCGCTGGCGAGCTCGCTCGTCGATCTCCTCTCCATCATCACTGCGTTCAGCTTTTCACAGGGCATCATTCAAATGCAAGACGCTCCCGAGGTCGCCGAGACGGCATACGTGCTCAGCCGGAGCTTGTACTGGGGCATGCTCGTCGGCGGGGGGTTGCTCTGCCTCGCGTTGAGCCGGCACTACCCGGGCGTGTTCATCCCGTTGTTCTTCTCCTTGTTCGCCGTTCGCAATCTCACCTTGTTCTCCTACGTGTACTCGGCCCAGTTGGAGAAGGTCTTCTCCTACAACCAGCTCTCCATGGTGCGCCTCGTTACGTCGGTGGCGTCCATCATCACCGCGCTCGCACTCGCCCACGGCGGCGCCGGGGTGTGGAGCCTGCTCGGCCGCGAAGTGGTGCTCTCCGCGGGCGCGCTCATCGGCAACCGCGTGGTGAGCCGCTGGCGGTACCGGGGCGGATACAATCACGAGACCGCGCGCCGCCTGTGGCAGTTCGGTTGGCAGATGTTTGTGACGCGGGGGCTGGAGACGCTCTGGTACCGGGCGGACACGGCGCTGCTCGGGGTGCTCTCGGGGACCGTGGTGCTCGGGTTCTACGATCGCGCCCGCTATCTGGCCGAGTTCGGCCACTACATTGTCTCATTCGGTGCGGTCCAGGTAGCGTACCCGGTCTACGCCAGGCTGCAGGGGCGGGCCGACGCCGTCGCCTACGCGTACCGCCTGACGCACGGGCTTCTCGTGCGACTGATGTTCCCGGTGCTGGTCTGGCTCGCGCTGTTCCCGCGAGAGCTCGTGGGACTGCTGTACGGCGCCGGGCAGCGGTGGAACGAGACCGCCACTATTCTGCCGTGGCTCGCCATCTTCGGGTTTGTCTATCCGGTGGCGGAGAACGTCAAGGTGTTGCTGACCGGGATCGGGCGGGTCGATCAGGCCGTGCGATTCCGGGTGGTGCAGCTCGCCGTCTCGCTCCCGTTGCTCGTGCCGGCGATCCGACTATGGGGACCGACGGGCGCCGCGGCGGTGATGACGCTGAGCGAGGTGGTTGGGCTCGGCTCGAGCTATCTCTCGCTCAAGCGGGAGATCGGCTCCCTGTCGCTCCATGGCTACCTGAGGCCCCTGATCGCGGCAGCCGTGGCGGGAGGCGTCATCGCGTCGAGCCGCGCGTTGCACGTGTTGCCATGGACCGGGCGCGCCGGGTTCGCCGCGAACCTCGCGGCTTCCGGCGCCCTCTACGTGGTGTGCCTCTTGATCTTCGACCGGCAGCAGTTGCAGGAGCACCTCGCGGC
>DASPUZ010000090.1:0-22882 GCA_035622635.1 bacterium
TCGAAGCCGCCTACCACAAAGCGGATGCGGCAATTGAAGACATCATTCGCCTGCTCAAGGCAGCCTGAGCGGGTGACTCGGCAAACCGGTCTTGAGATTCTGAAGCACTGCTGTCAAAGAGCGGACGGCTAAGAATCTAGCATCGTAAGGGCAGATGCTGGTGCGCGGACCATGTGGCGAAGGCCGTATTCTCATGGGGCGGAAACGCCCTCATTGGCCGCTTTGGTGGGACCTCCGCATGATCGTGGGACACCCGATGAAGAATACGGCGCGGACCCGATATCCCGGGCAACCTGTTTAGAATACGCTACGAATGATCATCCGTCCAGAACAGCCCCGGGAGGGTCCGGGAGCACAAAGCCACGGGAACGGGCCGCCGGTGCTAGCTATGCCATGACGGACGCCAACTTCGAGCTCATCGACCGGAAACGACACCGGTAGGGACGAGCCGATCACGCAGGGTAGCGGCTCGTCCATTTGTCTAGCACGCTCGACCAGGTTCGCGGTGACCGAATGGTCTGACAGCACGGAGACTTGCCTGTGAACACGATACAGATTCTCTTACCGGTGGCCGGACTCAGCATAAGCCTGCCCGTGCTGGTCGGTGTGGGCATGGTGGTGGGCTTCCTGTCGGGCATGTTTGGAGTTGGAGGCGGGTTCTTGATGACCCCGATTCTCATGATGTTGGGCATCCCGCCCACGGTGGCGGCCGCGTCCGATTCTTGCCAGATTGTCGCCGCCGCCTCCTCGGGGACGTCGGCTCACCTTCGGCTGGGCCACGTGGATCTGAAGCTGGGCGCCTTCCTGCTCACCGGCGGCGTGGTCGGCGGCTGGCTTGGCGTTCGGATCATCCAGATTTGGCGCTCGATGGGCAGCGCGGATCTCTACATTACGATCACCTACGTCGTGTTTCTTTCGCTCATCGGCGGCTACATGTTCTGGGAGAGCCTGCGCAGCCTGAGACGCGGTGCCCTCGAGCCGAAGCCGCACGTCACCGTCAAGCGCGAGGGGTTGCTCGGCAAGCTTCCTTTCCAGATGGACTTTCGCCGCGCGGGAATCCGCCACTCCGTTGCCATCCCGTTCCTTGTTGGCGGTCTGGTCGGAGTGCTTGCGGCGATCATGGGAGTGGGCGGCGGGTTTGTCATGATCCCGATGATGGTGTACCTCCTCGCCATACCCACGCACGTGGCGGTCGGGACCAGTCTCTTTCAGATTCTGTTCACAAGCGCAGGGGTGACGTATATGCAGGCTATAACGAATCACACGGTGGACCTCATGCTGGTCGTGCCCCTGGCGGTCGGCTCCGCCCTCGGCGCCCAGCTCGGCGCGCAAGTCGGAAAGCGGCTGCGCGGCGACCAGCTTCTGATCCTGCTGGCTTCAATCGTCCTGGCGGTGACGCTGAAGCTGGCCATCGGGCTCGTGACAGCTCCGGCCGTCTCGCTCTCGAACTGACCATGAGGCGACGACCGTCTCTCCTTCTTTTCCTTGCGTTCTGGCTGGCCGTCCCCGCCGCTGTCGTGGCGCACGCCGCCACTCCCCCCGAGCCCGTGACCGTGAAGCTCACGCCGTCGGTGATTCGCATGGGGACGTTCTACGGCGGAGCCAGGGTGCGCGTTGAGGGAACGGCCCCCGCCGGTTCCGGGGTAATCGTCGCCGTCCGCGGGGTGGGCGCGACCGAGGCTTTCAAGAAAGTGGAGCGTTTGGGGCCGATCTGGGTCAAGACAGGGAACGTTTCGATTTCCGGCGTGCCTTCGCTGCTGCTGGTGTTCAGTTCCAAACCGCTCGAGAGCTGCCTGTCGCGCGACGAGCTCGACCGTCTTCAACTTGATGCGCCCGCCGTCAAGAGAGCCATCCAGATCCGCCCGCCGCAGCAAGGCGCGGATCGCCTTGCCGACGATTTCCTGAAGCTGAAGATGCTGCAAGCAACCTATCGGATCGAGGGAGGCGGCATTCGAACCACCCCGACGGGCGGCTCGCGTCAGCGGTACACATCGGATTTCGACTGGCCGAAGAGCGCTGGACCCGGCACCTACATGGTGAGCGTGAGCACGTGCCAGGGCCGTGCTGCGGGAGGTGATCTCCAGGTTCCCTTGAAGGTTGTGGAGGTGGGTTTTCCCGCCATGCTGGCCGATCTCGCCAGGGAGCGCGGCGCAACGTACGGTATTCTCTCTATCGTGGTGGCCGTGCTGGCGGGATTCGGCATCGATTTCATTGTCACACGGCTCTTCAAGAAGAAGATGATGGCCACCCACTGACCGGAACGGGCCGGCCTCCACGCGCCGTCTCGCCGCCTGAGGTCCTCCGAGGTGTGGCTATGCTCGATTGGTGGCGGAAAAAGGACCGCGCTCGATCCGGACCCTCCGACGAGGCAAGACTCCGGGAAAAATACGCCAGTTTCCGCTCCGTGCTCTCCCTGAACGGCGAGTGCCTGGAGTCGATGACCGGCCTGCAGGAGGACCTGCGCTACGTCCCGCCTTTCCGCGACCTTGTCTCCGACGGCGTGACCTCGATCTTCCAGAAAGCAGAGCGGATCGTTGACGTGCTGGGGAAGTTGACGGGGACCCCGCAGGCGTCGCTGTCGCGGGCTCTCGAACAGCAGAGACTGGAGGTGGAGAGGTACATCTCCGAACAGCAGGAGCAGGTACCGCGTCGTGTGTCGGCCTGGTTGTCGGAGGTTGATGCGCGGACCTCCGGGGAAGTGGGCGGGAAGGCAGGCGCGCTGGGTGAGATCAAGAACCGCATGGGTCTGCCGGTCCCGGACGGCTATGTGCTCACCACGGCAGCCTACCAGCAATTCTGCGGCATCCCGCTGTGGGAGAGCATTCGCGAGGCCCTGCGGAAAGCCGATCTCGACGACCTGGACGGATTGCAGGCCATCTCGTCCCACCTTGAAGGAATCATCATGGCGCGCCCGCTTCCCCGCGCTGTGGAAGTGGCGGTCAGCGAGCGGGCCCGTGTGCTCGCACGATGCGGCGCAGGCTTGGCCGTGCGCTCCAGTGCCGTGGGCGAGGGCGGGACGCTGACCTTTGCCGGCCAGTTCCTGAGCCTGATCAATGTTCCTCCTGGCAACGCCGTGGACGCGTATAAGCGAGTCGTCGCCGGGCGATTCAGAGACAGGGCCCTCTCTTACAGGCTCTCCAGAGGCCTCCCCGAGGTCAGCAGCCCGATGGCGGTTCTGTTTCTCCCGGTCGTCGACGCCCATGCGTCCGGGATCCTGTACACGCGTGACCCCGAGCATCCCCGGAACGACACGCTGTGGATTACCTCGACGCGTGGCCTCGGGATCGACGTTGCGAGCGGCAGAGTCGCTGCCGACCTCTTCGTCACGTCCCACAACCGTCCCGGCATAGTCCTGGAACAGCGAGTCATCCGGAAAGAGGAAGCGTTGGTCCTCGATGAACAAGGAGGTGTCAAGCACCGGCGTCTCGGGGCCACTGAAGGGGACGAACCGAGTCTTGCGCCCGAGAGCCTCAAGACGTTGGCCGAATGGGGTATCCGGATCGAGCAGCATTTCGGAGCTCCGCAGGATATCGAGTGGGCCCTCGACCCCTCCGGAAATCTCTGGTTGCTTCAAGCGCGTCCTCTTGCCCTGGCGGAGCGCACCCGCTCACTCGCCCGGCCGCGTGGTGCGTCCCCCATGGTAGCCGCCGGCGTAACGGTGTATCCAGGTCGAGTGTCCGGACCAACCCACCTCGCGGTGAATGAGGCATCTCTGCGTAAGACGCCTGCGGGTGCCATCGCCATCGTCCGAAGAGCCTCCGCCGAGATCGTCTCGGTTCTGCCACGGATCGCCGGGCTGGCGGCCGAGCAGGGGAACCCGACCGGGCACGCCGCCAGTCTCCTCAGGGAATTCAGGATTCCGTCGGTGTTTCAGATGGGCGGCGTCTTCGAGCTCCTGGAAGAAGGGGAACCGGTGAGCTTGGACGCAGTGCAGCCCGGTCTGTACCGGGGAGCGTTGTGGCCGCCGGCTCCGGAGCGCGTCAGCCTCGACGAGAGTCGCGAGGAGAGGGCCAATGACGTACTCTATCGGAGGCTGCTCACCCTGCACCTGCTCGATGCGGGCGCCGTCAGGTTTCGGCCCGGCGGCTGCGAGTCCGCCCATGACGTGATCCGCTATTGCCACGAGAAAGCCGTAGAGGCGATGTTCGACGTGCAGGACCGGGAAATGGAACACGGCCCCCACAGGTCGAAGAAGTTGCTCGCCTCGGTCCCGGTCAACCTCTTCGTGTTGGACCTGGGTGGAGGCCTGGCGCTGGAAGACCCCGAAGCGCCCGAGGTCACGCCGTCCCAGATCGTGTGTCGACCGTTCCAGGCCCTCTGGAAAGGGATCTCTCATCCAGGGGTCAGCTGGACGCGCAAGATGTCGGCAAGCCTCAGCGATTTTGCGTCGGTTCTCGCGGGGTCCCTCCGCACGCAGAGCAGCGCCATGCGTGCGTTGGGCGAACGAAGCTACTTGCTGGTTGCCGGGGAATATCTGAACTTGAACTCACGGCTAGCCTACCACTTCTCCCTTGTGGACGCCTGCCTCTCGGACAAGGCGTCGGAGAACTACATCTCCTTTCGCTTCACCGGAGGCGGTGCCACCCGAGAGCGACGGGTGTTACGGGCTCGCTTCCTCGAAGCGTGTCTCGGTCACTACGGCTTCGTCGTCGACAGACGCGGCGACCTGGTCAACGCGTGGTTCAAGAGGGCGCCCGCCGCGGACACCGAGAGCAACCTCGACATCCTGGGCCGCCTGATGGCGTGCAGCAGCCAGCTCGATATGTACATGAGCGGCCGTGAAGCGATGCAGTGGTATGTGGAGCAGTTCCTTAGCGGAAACTACGCCTTTCGCTCGCCACAAGAGATCGCGTCGGAGCCGTGAGTTCCTCCTGGCGCGCGAGCCTGTCTTTGGTGTGCACGACGCTCACGGCAGGCCTCATCGTGTGATTGCGGAACGCCTCGGCCGGCTCAAGGAGGTTCGAGGGCGTCGCGACGAGGCTCGACGCCATCCCCCCCGCGACGAGCAGGACCAGGGTCGCCAACAGGATGATCAACTGTTCACCCCTCAGCAGGCGACTCAAGCGGGCGCCGAGCTGGGCGCCGAGGGCCGAGCCGACCGCCAGGGGCAGGACCAGAACGAGGTCTACGGTGTGATTGGCGGTGGCCTGCATGTAGGTGACCCCTGCGCACAGGAACAGAATCTGAAAGAGGCTCGTCCCGACCGCCACGTGTGTGGGCATGGCGAGGAGGTATACCATCATCGGGATCATGATGAACCCGCCGCCCACTCCCATGATCGACGCCAGCACGCCCACCACCGCAGACAGGAACAACGGAAGCAGAACGGAGTGCCGGACCCCGGAAAGGGGGAATGCCATCTGCCAGGGGAGGCGGCTGAAGAAGCCGTCACCCCTCGGGGCCTTTCTCGATCTCTTCGTCATCGCCCCCCGCCGCAACGCGTTGAGGCTCTGTAGGAACATGTAGCTGCCGAGGCTGCCCAACAACAGCACGTAGGTCAGAATAATCACCAGGTCGGCGTCACCCAGAGCGCGCAGGATCTTGATTGCTTGCACTCCGAACGTCGCGCCGACCAGGCCGCCGATCAGCATCACGATGCCGATCTTGATGTCGACGTTCCCGAGGCGGAAGTGCGCTGCCGTTCCCGATGACGAGGTAGCGACCATCCCGCACGAGCCTGAGGCAGCCGAAATCGTTGCAGGCACTCCGAGCATCATGAGGGCGGGAGTGAGCAGGAAGCCGCCCCCGACGCCGAACAGCCCCGACAACAGACCGATGGCCGCGCCGATGCCTGCCAGGACGAGCAGATTCATGGATATGCCCGCTACGGGCAGCAAGACATCCACTGTTGCACCTCCCGCCGCGTGACGTCGCCGTGCCCCGGGACGGCTGCGCCACCACAGACCGATGACAAGCTTCCCGTGCGCGGGGGGATGGGAAAACCGGGCGCAGACACGGACGTGAGGGCCAGCCTCGGAACTAGTTGCCCGCGGGCGGGGCGAGGTCGCCCAGATCCAGATCCGCCACGCCGGGCACGGCCTGGGCCACGCGCTTGACTTCCATCGCCTCGTCGGGCGCTGTCAGCTTCCCGCGGATCGCCACGTTTCCATGTCGCGCGACAACTTCGAATTCCAGGTGCGATGTTGCCGGATTGATGGCGAGCTCGGCCCGGACGCGGCTGCCGACTGCCAGGTCTTCCAACTCCGCCAGGCATTCCGGAGTCAATCCGAAGCATGCCTGCTGGCGCGCGGCCGCGGCAACGACCTCGCACGCCTCCTCGATATCAAACGCGTCAAGGTTGACCACGAGATCGTAGAGATGCGGGTCTTCCCAATCCACGCCGTAGAGGAATCGCACCCATCGCTTCCTCTCCTCGTCCACTCTGTGGATATAGGAGATCGCCTCGTGCCGCCCCATCTTGCGGCGCGCCACCAACATGGCGATGCGCTTCTCAAGCGGCGCGATTACCCTCACCTTCAGCACGGCCGACGCGCCCTTGAGCAGCAGGTGCCCGGCGTTCCCGTGGTAGATCACCTCTCCGGTCTTCACCTCTTCGGCGAGAGCGGCTTGAAACAGGGCGAGATATTGATAGCGTTTGTGCTGGAAGCGCTCGAGAAAACCAGGCGGTTTCAAGAGGGCATCCAGCAGTTCCTGTTGTGATCCGCCGCGTGCCGCCCCCCTCTCGGCGACCGCCTCACGGTCGACGCAGCGATACCCCAGTTTGGTGCCCACGCACTCCGCAAGCATCTGGCCACCGCTGAACGACCCTCGCGAAATCGTAATGACAGACACGTGTCCTCCCTCCCAAGGCCGGTCGAAACTGTGAGGGAACAACGTCCAGCGCCTGACTACGTTACCCCGATCCTGGTCTCCTCCCTCCTCCGCGTCGATGCGTCGCGTGCAATCTCGGTACGGCACAACGGTCCGCGCCAGCCGAGCCTGCGGCGCAGGACCTCACCCCCCTGGCGAGGTCCTGCAACCGCAGCCCGATCCGGGAGCCACGTTGCGTGTCCGCGCACCGCACGCTTCAGGCCTATGCCGTTTTCGGGTCCCCCTTCGTGCCCGTCGCGGCCGAATGGAGCTTGACTTCCACTTTCTCCTCCAGCGTGTCGTAATAGGCCGTGAGAATCTCAATCACTTCGGGCTTCGAGAATTCCTTGGGCACAGGCTTGCCTTCGCTCATCAGCTTGCGCAGCATGGTGCCGGAGAGCAGCAAGCGCGCGCCGCCCTTGTAATCCCCGTTCTCGTCGATGACCGCTTTGCTCTCGTGCGGGCAGGTTTTCATCGAGGCCATGCTGCCGCACTCGTAGCAGTAGAACGTCCAGTCCATGTTCAACGGCCGGAGCGCTAGCGCGTCGGCCGGGATCTCCGCGAAGATCTTCTGGGCGTCGAACGGACCGTAGTAGTCGCCCACGCCGGCGTGATCGCGCCCGACGATGAGATGCGAGCAACCGTAGTTCTGGCGGAACACGGCGTGGAGCAAGGCCTCGCGCGGCCCCGCGTACCGCATCTCCATCGGGTATCCTCCCTGGATGACCCGCTCCTTTCGGAAATACTTGTTGACGAGCGCGTCGATGGCCCGAACGCGGACGTCGGCCGGAATGTCGCCCGGCTTGAGCTTGCCAAGAAGCTGGTGGACGTACACCCCGTCGACGACCTCGATCGCGATCCAGGCCAGATACGCGTGAGAATTGTGCATGGGATTGCGCAGCTGCAGCGCCGCCACCGTGCTCCATTCGCGTTCTTCAAAGAGGCTGCGCGCTTCCGCAGGGCGCTGGTAGATGCCTTTGAACGCTTCCGGGAAGAACGACTCGGACAGGACCTTCACGGGGCCGCTCAGGTTCACGTCGGCCTGTTGCATCACCTTCTGCACGCCGGGGTGCTTGTCGTCGGTCGTTCGAAACACCTGCTGACACTCATGCGCCTTGTCGATGGTGTACTTGTCCTCGACCTCCATCGTGCCGATCAGCTCGTTGGTCTCCGTGTCCCACAAGGCGACCTCTTCACCCTTGCGGAGCGATGCGGCGAGGTCGCTCGAAGCGGACAGGGTGATCGGGATGGGCCAGAACGTCCCCTTCTGGGATGGCAAGGCCATGTCGTCGCAACAGCTCTTCCAATCGTCGCGTCCCATGAAGCCGACGAGAGGCGTGAACGCGCCGATGCCCATCATGATGAGGTCTCCGGTTTCCCGGCTGGTCATGGGCACCTTCCGGAGCGTGGCGCCGCGTTTGATCTCTTCGGAGCGCGCCTCAGGGGCCAACAGCAGGGGCATCAACTTCTCACTCCCATGAGGTGGTACCAGCTTGCTCATGCACGTCCCCCCTTCATGACCTTGGCTCCACTACGCGTGCAGGAACCGTCGCTATCAGGATTGTCTCTCCGCGTGCCCTCGCCGCGGTCCTCACGGCGGCGACGTAGATTGCAACGGGCCGGTACAACAAATGTCCCCATTTGCCGAACGGCACCTCCACCACCAGCATCGGGACCACGATCGCCATGTGGACCGTGTAGGTCACGTAGGTCGGCATGGGCTGATCCAGCACTCGGAACAGGTGCAGCAGGATCCCGGTCAGCGCGGTAAGGAAGAGCAAGATGGGGAACAACCAATCGGAGAAGTGGCTGAACCGGTGCATCTCGGCGCGCTTCGTCATCCGGTCGACGACAATCCAGGCGGTCGTTCCCAGCAACACGAGCGTCGCATAGTACCCCAGGAAGCTGGTCCAGTGAATGCTCGTGTTCTCGACCTGAAACCACGGCAGGAAGATCACGACGAGGATGAACATGGTCGCGTATCCGCTGACAAGAAGCAGGTGGCGCGCCCAGTGCTTGATTGCCTCGGCCCCCCCGCAGACCGTCCAGCGTTTCTGGGTCATCCCCTGCACGATCAGGTGGGGGAGCTGCGTGACGTAGAGGTGGGCCGGAATCTTCTGCCCCCGTGTCAGGCCGATGAACATGCGCGCGGCGTTGGAGAGCAGCAAGACGCCCAGCAGCGCCGCCAGGATTCTGTCGCCCCAGTCCACGATCCCGACCGGCGCAAACCGGTCGAGCATCACGGTGGACAGCGCCGCGGGTCCCGACGCGCTCAGCAGGCCGAAGCCAAAGCCGTGGGGGACCGTAAAGAGGAGGACGACCACGGCGGCCACCAGCGCCAGGATGGCGACCTCCCAGAACACCGAGCCGTACATCAGGCGGGACAAGCCGGTCCAATCGTACCGGGACGTGAGGTACCTGCGGAGAGCCATCATCGTCTCGCCGGGGTTCGCCTCTCGAGGGCACCGCTTCGAGCAATCGCCGCAATAGAAGCACAGCCACGGCCCCGGGTCTTGTAGCAACTGCTCTTTCAAGCCCCACTGCGCCAGCAGCATCTGCTTGCGCGGGAACCCGTACTCCTCGGTCGAGAGGGGACAGACGGCGCTGCACGTTGCGCACTGATAGCATTTGTGGAAGTCTTCGCCACCGTGCCCAAGGACGTCCCGGATGAACTTGGGGTCGGGATTGACGACCAGTGATTGTGCCATGGTCAGAATCCTTTGTACGGATTCGGCCCGATCTCGCGAATCCGGGCCATGAAGGCGTCGATCATCGCCGGAAGCTTCCTGTGTTCGTCGATGGCGATCTGGTTGACTTCGAGTCGTTCCGGTTCGAGCCGGAGGCGCGTCAGCGTCTCTTTGACGTTCACCATGCGCCGGTTTGCCAGTTCGCTGCCTTTGACGAAGTGGCACTGGTAATCGTCCCCGTACTTGCAGCCCATCAACATCACGCCGTCGATGCCACGCGAGAGGGCGTCCGCAATCCAGACGATGTTCAAGGACCCCAGGCACCGAAGGGGAATCACGCGGACGGCCGGATCGTACTGCACGCGGTCGAGCCCGGCAGCGTCGAGGGCCGGGTAGGCGTCGTTCTCGCACATGAAGAGCAGAACGCGCGGTTTTTCCTCGTCTTCCTCCGGCACTTCGATGGCCTTGACCATGCTTGCAATGATGTCCACCGAATAGTTCTTGAAGGTGATGGTCCGCTCGGGACAGGCACCCATGCAGATGCCACAGCGCCGGCAACGGGAGGAGTTGAACTTGGGTGTGCCCTTCTCATCCTCGTCGATGGCCCCAAACGGGCACTCCACGGTGCATCGCTTGCACTGCGTGCAGCGCTGCAGCAGGAAGGACGGGAACGAGAGGTCGCCGGCCCGGGGATGCACTGCCTGGCCTGCACCGGTCAGCTCCACGCATTGAACGGCCTTGAGCACCGCGCCGCGCGCATCCTCCCGCGCCGAGGCGGCGTCCATGGGCGCCCGCACCGCGCCCGCGGCATAGATGCCCGTACGCTGCGTCTCGTACGGGAAGCAGACGAAGTTCGAGTTGAGGAAACCGTGACGGAGCGGTGGCAGCTCCGGCCCTTGCCGATACGCGAGGTTGAGAACGCGCCGCGCCTCGGTCCCGGCGCCGGGCTGCCCGGTGCTCGCATCGCTCGGCGCGTCGCCGTCCCCCGAGTTCGGCACCATGCCGGTCGCCAAGACCACGAGATCGACGGCGACCTGAATCGGCTCGCCCAGGAGCGTGCGTTCGACCTTCACCCGAACACGCCCGGCGGTGTCGAGCTCGACTCCCTGGATGTCTCCTTTCAAGAAGAACGTCGCCGGATGGTTCTGCACGGTCTGGTAGTACTTTTCGTATTGCCCGGGGGTGACCATGTCCTTGTAGATGACGTACACTTCGGTCCCCGGGCTCTCGCTCTGGAGATACTGCGCCTGTTTGAGCGTCTCCATGCAGCACGTCGCCGAGCAATACGGCAGGTGCGCGGGATCGCGGGACCCCGCACACTGGATGAAGAGCACGCGCCCGAGCGGCTTGCCGTCCGACGGCCGCTTCCATTGTCCGGCCACGGCCATCCGCTCGAATTCGAGCTGTGTCACCACGTTTGGAGACAGGCCGTACCCGAGATGGGCGAGCTTCGACGCGTCGTATGGCCGCCATCCGGTCGCCATCACGATCGCGCCCACGCGAAGCCGGGTGGTTTCCCCGCCCGTCTCCAACGTGACGTCGAACGCCCCTGGCTGGCCTTCGGTCCGCTGGATGGTCGTGCCGGTGAACACGCGCACCGTCGGGTGCCGTCGCAGCCGCTCGGTCAGCTCGGCCAGACCACTATCCGACGAATCGGTGTACGGCGGGCGGGTCGGAAACGTCCGCTTGACGTCCGTTAGATGACCTCCGAGCCGGTCCTCCCGTTCTACGAGCACCACGTCGCAATTCGCTTCCGCGGCCTCGAGAGCGGCGGTCATTCCGGTCAATCCGCCCCCGACCACCAGCAGCGTCTTGGAGACCTCGTTCGCAACCGGCTCGAGCGGCTCCACCTTCTGCGCCCTGGCGAGCCCCATGCGGAGCACGTCCTCCGCCAGCATCTGCGTATCTTCGTCGTTCGGCTTGTGGCTCCAGACGACGTGCTCTCTCAAGTTGACGCGTTCCAGCACCATGCGCGGATCGAATGTGAACGCGTCCGTCTTGACGCGCGGAGAGCACGCGGCGATGACCAGCGAGTTCACGGCGTTCGCCGCGAGATCGTGACGGATCATCGCCAGCCCCTCCGACCCGCAGAGGCAGGCATGGGTCCGGCAGACCGGCACCTTGTACTCTTTCTCGGCGACCCGCACGAGCGTGGGCACATCGACCGAGTCGGCGATCGAGCAGCCGCCGCAGACGTAGACCCCCAACTTCTTATCCATGGCGGGTTCCTCTCACCACACTTTGTAGGGCTTGGAGCGCCGCTCCCGTGCCGTCGCGGATGCTGGCTGCGGCTTCCGAGGGCCGCTTCGCGCATCCCGCAGGGTAGAGCCCTTCGGACCCGTCGACGGCAAACCCGAATTCATCGGTCACGAGTTCCAGCGGCAAGCCGCCGGTGCGCGGGACGATCCCCGTCGCGAGCACGACCAGATTTGCGCGCTGCGTCATCTTCCCCCCGTTCAGGACATCCTCGGCGGTGACGATCAAGTCGTGCGTGGTTGGATCCTCGTCCACCCTCCCCACCTTGCCCTTGATCAACCGGAGCCCGCCCGCCGCCGTCACTCGGGTGTAGAACTCCTCGAGATGGCCGGGCACGCGGATGTCGATGTAGAAGATGGTGATCTCAGCCGCGGGATCCTGGGCGCGAAGATACGTGGCCTGCTTCAGCGAGGCCGCGCAGCAGACCGCGGAGCAATACGGCAGGTGGTTGTGGTCCCGCGAGCCGGCGCACTGAACGAACACCACGCTCTTCGGCGCTTCGCCATCCGAGGGTCTGACCACCCTGCCGCCCGTCGGACCGCCCTGCGCGGCGAGGCGCTCGAGCATGATGTTCGTGACAACGTTGCGATACCGCCCGAAGCCCAGGTTATCGATGCGCGTCGCGTCGTAGGGCTCCCACCCCGTGGCGACCACGACCCCGGCCACGTCGAACGTCATCCGGCGTTCGCCCTGGTCGAGATCGACCGCCCCGTACGCACACGCCTCGGCACACGCGTGACACCCGCTCGCGCAGGCGGCCCGGTCGATCACGTACTGTGCCGGAAACGCCCACCGGAGGGGTAGGTACGCGGCCTTCGTCTTCGCCAGCCCGGCATTGAACTCGTCCGGCCGTTCGGAGGGACAGGCCGCGGCGCACGCATCGCAGAGCGTGCATGCGTCCGTGACGTATCGCGGCGCGACCTTGACGGTCGCCCGGAACTCTCCGGGCACGCCCTCCAGGCGCTCGAGCTCGGCGAGCGTCAGGACCCGGATGCGAGGGTTCTTCTTGATGCGCTGAAAGTTGATCTCGAGGCCGCAAGCCGGAGGGCAGAGTTTCGGAAAGTAGAGGTTCAACCCGGCGACGCGGCCGCCGAGGTACGGCGACTTCTCGATCAACACCACCCGGCATCCGGCCTCCGCGGCCTCGATGGCCGCCGTCATGCCGGCCACGCCGCCGCCGATCACCAACACCTCTTTCGCACTCCGATCCTGCGTGCTCGCGTCCATGGTTCTCCCCTATCCGGTGGCTGCCCCCGAGGCGCTCGCGGCCTGCCCCCGCCCGCCGACGGCGGAGGGCTCGCGCAGCCTCAGCGTCTTCTCACGGAACAGCAGAAACCGAAGCCACTCGAAGGCCAGCTCGAGCAATTCCTCGTCGTCCTCCCGCACCGCGTCGATCCGAGCGTCGTCGATCACGAACCGCTCGAAGAAACTGGTCTCGAAGACGAAGCGCCGGAAGCGGTCCAGGTCGTAGCAGGCCATGAAGTACATCTCGACCTTCTCGGGAGGCAAGGGTTCGCTGTCGCGCCAGAATTCGTCCAGCATGAGCCCTTTGAAGGAGGACTCCATCATCTCGTATTCCTCGAGCCCCTGGCTGGCAAGCCACGAACGCACGGTACAGGGACTACCCTTTCCGTGGCCGTGACAAAGCCCTTCCCGGATCAAGAAATAGAACCCGGTCTGACCCGCCGCGGGCTGACGCGGTTCGGCTACTCCCAGGGGATACATCCGGCACGCCCAGGGACGATTCGCGTAGATCGAGCACCCCTGGCTCCCGAGGAACGGACACTGCAGGGTCTCAGGATCCATCCGCAGGACAATAGGAAATCTCGCGGTCCCGCGGTTGATCGCCAGCGTGTACTTGTCGAGGAACTCCGAGGAGTCCATGCGGAGGGCCCGCTTCATCCGGAGCACGTCGTACGGCGTCAGGACGATCGACACGTCGCGGCAACACTGCGTGAAGCAGTCCAGCTCGGGACCACACCGGAAGTGGAGCTCGCTGTCGGCTTCCAGGCGCGGGTCGGAAGGGGGACCGGGTGACACGAACGGCGGAACCTCAGGCATCGACCTCCGCCCCCTGCTGCAGGATCCTGTTTCGCATCGCGTCCTTCGACCAGACGGGAAGCGGCCCGGCTTCGCCCGTGCTCGGATCGACCCGGTAGCGGTACGACGCCTTCACGTTGTACCGGCTCTCCATCCAGGCCCAGCCGCGAACGTAGTAGGGACAGTCGTCATTGAAACACACGAGATGGAACGGTTCGGTCCACGAGGCCACCTCAGGGGGCACCCACGCCTTCATCTCGCTCTGGCAATAGGGACACCGGGTTGGGATGATTCGCTCCATGTTCCGCACCTCAAAAGGGGAGGCCGCCGTTACCAGCGGCAGCCTCCCCCGAGGATGACACGCACGCTAGCCTCGCAGCCGCTCAGGTCGACTGCGGGAAGACGTGAAGGATTGGACGAGTCCGCAGCTCCCATTCAAGGGATTGCGGATTGAACCGGCAGTTGGCAAAGACGTGCCACTTCTCCTCGTCGATCGTCGGCTTGTCCGCCCGGAAGTAGTACCCGGGCCAACGCGTCTCGTCCCGGAAGAGCAAGGTCCGCACATGAGCCTCCGCCTGCCAGAGCCGGTGCACATTTTCCCAGGCGCGCATCAGCTCGTGCAGGTCGGACGCACCCAGCTTCTGCGCGTCCTCTCTGAGGTAGCCGAGGAGTTCGAGACCACGTTCGAGGAGCGCCTTGTTGGTCGTGAACTGCGACGTCACGCCCCCCGCGTACTCGTCCATGATCTTCTGCAGCCGGAACATGAACATGCGCGGCTTGATGTAGTTGGGGTTGATCTCGGGATCGGTCGTCTCGGCCTGATGCTCCTCGTAGGTCGCGAGCGGCTTCAGGATCTCCGCCACCTTGGCCTCGATGACCGCGGAATCGAAGTTCGGCGCCGTGTTGTTCTCGACGATGAACTTGATCGCGGATTTCGCGGCGATCCGCCCTTCCGCGTGCGAACCCGACGAGAACTTGTGACTCGAGGCTCCGGAAGCGTCTCCCGCGCAGAAGAGACCCTTCACGGTAGACATGTTGGTGTAACCCCAGAAGTACTCGCCCTTTGTCTCGTCCGTCTGCAGATCCGCCGGTCCGCTGACCCACGCGCCCGAAGCGCCCGAGTGGGAGCCAATGAAGTACGGCTCCGCCGCCGCGATCTCCGAGCTCTTCTCCTCCGGCTGAACGTTCGTGGACGCCCAAAGGATGGCCTGAGAAATGGTCATGTCCAGGAAGTCTTCCCAGGCCTCGGACTCGAGCTCCCTCACCTTCTTCTTGTACGCTTTCGGATCGTCCTTATACGTGTCGGCAATCTTCTGCATGGCTTCCTCGGTGCGCATGGAGATCGGCCCCTTGCCTTCCATGACGTCGAGCGTACCGAGGTAGTTGCGCAGGTTTGCCGGAACGGGCTTCACCCGACCGTAGGGCAGCCACTTCTCCAGTTCCGGCCGGCGGTCCACCATATAGTCGCCGCCGGTCGAATTAGTGGCGCGGGACTTGAACAGCAGGAACCAGGCTCCCACCGGACCGTAGGCATCCTTGAAGCGCACGGGAATGAAGCGCACTTCCTGGCACGTCATCTCGGCGCCGGCCTGGAGGGTGAACGCGGCCGACGAGCCCGAGTTCCACGGCGGATACCAGGCCCGGCCCAAGCCCTCGCCTCCGCTCCGCGGCTTGAAGACGTGAACTGCTCCGCCCATGGCCACGAGCGTGGCCTTCGCCTTGAAGACGTACACCTTGTTTTCCCGGACAGAGAAGCCGACGGCACCCGCGCAGCGGTCGCCGTCCATCAGCGGCCCTACGATGAACACCCGCTCGAAGATCTGGCCGGTGCCATTCTGCAAGAGGGCGTTCTTGGCCGCCTCGGCCACGACCACCTTGTAGGACTCACCGTTGATCATGAGCTGCCAGCGGCCTTCGTGCACGTACTTGCCCTCTTCATCCTTCCAGATCGGCAGCCCCCACTTCTCGAACAGGTGAACGCTGGAGTCTACGTGCCGCGCGATGTTGGCCACGAGGTCCTCGCGCGTGACACCCATCAGGTCGTTGCGAACGTAGTTCACATAGTCTTGGACCGTGTTGGCGCCGTCCTTCAGCCCGACGTACTGGTTGATCGCGGACAACCCCATCGCCACCGCGCCCGAGCGGTCCACGGCCGCTTTGTCCACGAGCGTGACCTTCAGCCCGTGCTTCTTGGCCCAGAACGCGGCCTCGACGGCGGCGCCGCATGCGGCCATCCCGCCTCCCAGGATCAGCAGGTCGGTTTCCACAACTTCCGTGTCGAATATAGGCATCTGCGTCCCCCCGAGATGACCGTCTACAGGCCGAAGACTTTCGGCAGCCCGAGTGAAGCGGGCTCCGTGAACAGTGCCGGGCTGTCCAGATCACCGTCGGATGTGAATCCACCATCCGGCACCGCGGTGCCCTCCGGCGTAGTCCGGATCGGAAACTTGAAGCGCTTGAGCGTGCCGTTCCTGAACTTGACCGTCCACAGGATGGAGTCCGTCGACCGCATCGGCGTGACCGAGGCCCCCATGGGTACGAAGTCAGCGTACCCACGCATCTCGACGGCTTGGTTCGGGCAGATCTTGACGCAGTTGTAGCATTCCCAGCACATCGAGACGTCCCGGTTATAGGCCTTCATCGTTTCCTTATTGAGCACCATCAAATCGTTCGGACAGATGTACTGGCAGGCGGTCCTGTCTTGACCCTTGCATCCGTCGCATTTAGCGGGGTCGACGTAACTCGGCATGTCCCACCTCCTATACGAGTGGAATAATAAGGGCTTCCTGCCCGGCTTGACCATCGGGTAGAGACCTGATGTGGCGCGTACACAGGCCCGAATCGAGCCTTCGGTCCCGGGGTGTCGGGCCCAGACGGCGGCCGGGTCGCCGCGGTCCCCGAACCAACCTGCGGCGGCAAATAGGGTGGCCGACCGATGGCCAGCCGGTCGGAAGGAAGGTATCTTATCATCGATTGCGTGTGCGTAGCCGTAGGGCTAGGAGCGGGGGCCGAGCCGATGTACGGGCGCGTCCTGATTCCAATCGATCGCAGTGAGTGCAGCCAGGCCGCATTGGAACACGGGCTGATGTTGGCGCGAGAGCAGCGGGCCGAGGTAAGAATCATCCACGTCATCGACACCCACACGTTGTACACCTTCGAGAGCGTGAACGTCGAGCCGATCGAGGTGGCGTGGCGCCAAGCCGGACAGGAGGTTCTCGATCGTGCGGAAGCGCGCGCGCGCGACGCCGGAGTCGCCGCTGTATCGGCCTCGCTGGTCGAAACCAAGGGACGGCGAGTAGCCAGCGTCATCGTCGCGGAAGGCGAGCACTGGCCTGCTGATCTCATCCTGATGGGCACGCATGGACGCTGCGGGATCGAGCATGCGCTGCTGGGCAGCGTCGCGGAAGGCGTGGTTCGTGCCTCCCCGGTCCCGGTTCTGCTCATTCGGACACACGGACGCTCTCACGAGTTGCAGCATCCGCACGGACGAATGACGTTGAAAGCCCGCGGTCACGAGACCTCCGTGCGCGAGCCCGGACGGATCGCGTAGGACATCGGGTTCTCCCCTTCACACCTCGACCGGCAGCGTCGCGAACTCGACCGTACGAGGGGACACCGTGCGGGCGGTCGAGAATCCCCACACACTCACGAGATCGTGACCGGAGTGTCGGCCTGGTTGGGGAGTCAGCAACGGGGCCGCGACCTGAGCACCACGGAGGGCCTGCATGGGTACCGATCACCCGAGAGTCTCCAGCAAGGCGAGTGATCATCTCGCGAACGAGCGAACGCTGCTGGCGTGGATCAGGACCAGCATCTCCGTCGTCGTCTTCGGATTCGTCGTGGCGAAATTCGGTATTACGCTGCGCCAGATGCTCGCCCTGTCGCATGGCGCGTCCATGCCGGTCGGCGCGGGGACGTCACTCTACTTGGGAGCTGTCTTCATCGGCATCGGCATCCTGGCGGCCCTCGGGGCGTGGATCCATTACGCTCGTACTCGGGTCGCCATCGAGCAAGAGCAGTTCCACCCGACGTCGCCCGCCGCCACGGCACTCGCGATCACCGTGGCGCTCTTCGGGATTGCGCTCATCGGGTATTTGCTTTTCACGGCAGCATCTTGAGCAGTTTCATGCGGTCGATCGCGCATCGACGAGCACCCGGCCGGACGTGACCACCCGGAGTTCCGGCGCATATCGGTGCACGCCGGGCTGTGCCATCGTCCGGAGGTGATCCTCGGCGTGCGCGGGCAATCGTCTGCAACCTGGAGTCCATTCGCGGTACGATCATCCATCACCTGAGTATATTGAACCGGCGTAGATCGTGAAATTTGTTTCAGTTTTTCATGCGGCCACCTCGAGGCCGCAGAGCCGGACCAGCGTCCTGAAGTCCGCGTCCAGGCGGACCAGCGCCTGATCGACTTTATGCGGAGAGGCGGCGAAATCGGCTCGCCGCGCCGTAGCCAGACTGTCGAGCCCCGGGCCCAGCAGGCGGTCGTGCAGCTTCGTCAGATAGAGCGCCGCCCGGTACCCGAGATCGGTGACGGTATCGCGGTTGCGCCCTCCGATCTTCCGGATCAGGCCTTTGCCGCGCAGTTTGCGCAATTCATAGCCGACATGACCGGACGGGACGTCCCGGGGATCGGCGCCGAACTGCTCGATCAGGACGGTGCGGAACTCGGCGTCCGAGAAAGCCTTGAACGTGAGCCCGGCGCACCCGAGGGCCGCCAGCGTCCGCATCGCCCGAGGCGCGCCGACCCGGATCCCGGGGACGCGCTGCCCTCCGTATGTGGAGGGAGTGACGAGCCGCTCCAGCGTGGAGCGCTCCAAGGCTGTAGCCAACGCCACAGCTTGCGCTTTCTCGAAGCGCGTGATGGCATGGTACGCGACGCGGCCCAGGTACCCCAGGTGCACCAGGCTCTTCTTGATCATAAAGTCCAGCCAGATCTGCGCACCCGCCCGACGCCGGATTCGGGTGGCGCGCTCTTCGGCGCGTGGTGTCCGATCGGGACCCGTCCACGCTCGTAGAGGCGCACCTGGGGGACCTGGCGGCGCTGCTACGCCAGGAATGGCCCGGGGCAGTCGTGGAGGTTCTTCGGATTTGGAGTGCGGCGGAGATGTGAATTGACGGTGGCGTGTGCGGCCTGGTGTGCCCGAGCACGAGCGGTAGGTCATTTGCATCCATCGCCGAGTGCGCCGCAGGCCAGGGGTGACCGCCGGCAGCCGCCGGGTGTCCGCCGTCCGCCCGAGGCAGAATCGGGTCGGCGCTCGATACCTCGGCTCGCCTGGGGAGGATAGGATGTACGGGAAGGCCGGGCGGTCGGCGAATGTGCCCGGCGGAGACGCCTGCCGAGTGTTTGTCCCCTCGACGGGGGGGAGCCTATGTGCCAGCTCGGGTCGGAACGGACACAAAGGCACCGCCGGCAACGGGGCGGTGACCATCTGCAGGCCGAATTGGGGGGAGGCCTTCATGACCATCAGCAGGAGTGACACGCAGTTTGCGCGTGGTGCCCGGCCGGCATCGCCGAGCGGTTCCGGTTGGAGCGAGTTGTGGTTGAAGGAGGACTGGTGGGCGATCTGGCTGGGGCTCGGGATCGTCGTCGCGGGCGTGCTTCTGTTCGCCAATGGGGCGAGCCTGCGCTGGATCGCCGTGACGCCGCCCGTGTGGTCGAGCCTTGGCCAGCTCGGCAGTCACTTCTCCGCGAATCTCGGTCGCTACGTCGTTCAGTTTCTGCTCTGGCTGGCGATCTTTACGCTTGCGTTGAGCGCGATGGGGCACAAGGCGCGGGATTTCATCCCGTCCTTCATCTTCCTCTATGTGCTCTCGGTCGTGATCTTTGCCTTCGGGCAGTGGACTGTCGCCAGCCACTACGATCTCGAGCCACCGCTGGTGGCACTGGTGCTCGGGCTGTTGATCGCGAACGTGTTCGGGCTGCCGAAGGCGTTCGATGCCGGGTTCCGCGTCGAGTTCTACATCAAGACCGGCATCGTCCTGCTGGGCGCGACCCTGCCTTTTACGCTGATTATCTGGGCAGGGCCGACCGCAATCGTCCAGGCGTCGATCGTCTCGATCGTGACGTTTCTGGTGATCTATTGGGTGGCTGTGCGGCTGGGGCTCGACAAGCGCCTGGCCGCAACGCTCGGCGCGGGCGGCGCGGTGTGCGGTGTCTCGGGTGCGATCGCCGTCGCGGGCGCAGTGGGCGCGAAGAAAGAGTATGCGCCGATCGCCATCACGCTGGTGATCCTCTGGGCGATCGTAATGATCTTCGTGCTGCCGTTCGTCTCATTGGCGATGCACCTGGCGGCCGGGATCGGTGGCGCCTGGATCGGCACCTCGGAATTCGCCGACGCGGCCGGGTTGGCTGCGGCGCAGACCTATGGCGGGTTCGCCGGCCACGGCGCCGTCACCGGGACCCCCGATCAGGCGTTGTGGACCTATACCTTGATGAAGGTGGTCGGACGCGACATCTGGATCGGTATCTGGGCGTTTGTCCTGGCGATCGTCGCCACGACGCGCTGGGAACGGACCGAGAACGGCGGCAAGCCTGAACTCGGCCAGATCTGGTGGCGCTTTCCCAAGTTCGTGCTCGGCTTCATCGCCGCTTCGCTGATCATCACCGCGGTGACGAGCGGCTACAGCCTCGCCGATTACAACAAGGTGGTGACCCCGATCCTGATCAGTCCGATCAAGGATCTCCGGACCTGGGCCTTCATCTTCTGCTTCCTTAGTATCGGTCTGACGACGCGGTTCCGTGAGTTGGCGTCGGCCGGGTCCAAGCCGTTCTACGCCTTCACTTCGGGCGTTGTGGTCAATGTCGTCCTGGGCTTTGTGCTGTCGGTCCTGGTGTTTGGGCAGTACTGGGCGCATCTGTCGTCGCACTGATTGCGGGGGTAGGAGGGCGGCCATGGGCCGTTACCGATCGGATTGCTGCGGGTCGTGCGTGCACTTCGACAACGACCCTGCCAGCCTCGAGGCGGCGTTCCCGGGTATGCTCAGTCTGGGTTCCGCCCACATCTCGGCGCGGGCCGACGACGGTCTCTGCCTCAAGCACGAGCGCTATCTCGGCGCTGGTGGTTGGTGCCCCGACTTCCAGGCGAAGGAGGATGGCCCCAGGCGCGGGCGCAATCGAGACTCGGGAGTGTAACTGACGGACCGTCCGGCGACGGCCGGTTGTCGAGTGGAACTCGGCGCTGACGCGTCGGTTGTCTCCCGCCGGCATCGTGGTGGAGGCTGCGGGTGCGATCGATGAGCCACGGCGACATCCGGGGTGACGTACGGGCGGTCCGCACGCGTGTTGCGCTACACGACGGAGCCGATTGAACACCGATCTGCGGTCTCCGTCGTGTCGTTTCTGTCGACGGGGCGGGCCGGCAAGACGCCGAAGCCGGGGTCAATCGGGTCGGAACCGCAGTGTCGTGGTCAAGGCTGGCGTTCTGTGAGAAGCCGGTCGGCTTTCCTCACGTTGCCGTACCCGAGCGTCGGGGCCCGATGGGGACACCTGCGGACGAGGCGACCGTCGCCACCGGCAGCGATGCACGAGATCCTCGCTCGAACCAGTTGAGCGTCTCACTCAGGCGGGTGACTTCACCCACGACGATCAGCATCGGGTTGGGAAGGCGGGCGTCAGCCACTCGGGCGGCAATGGTTGCCAGCGAGCCGAGGAGCGTCTGCTGGTCTCCCGCAGTGGCATGACTGACGACGGCGACCGGCGTGTCCGGGGCCAGGCCGGCGCGCACGAGGGACGCGGCGATCGCGTCGACCCAGGCCCCGCCCATGAAAATGACGAGGGTGTCGACAGCTTTTGCAAGGTGCTGCCAGCTCGTATCCGGGGAGTCGGCGGAGCCTGCGCTGTGTGCGGTCACAAACGCGACCGAGGAGGCGGTCCCTCGGTGCGTCAAGGGGATGCCGGCGTAGCTCGCCGCGCCCAACGCCGAGCAGATGCCGGGGACGATCTCGAAAGGCACCCGTGCCTCGGCGCACGCCAGGGCCTCTTCGCCGCCGCGGCCGTAGATCATCGGATCGCCGCCCTTGAGCCGCACCACGGTCTTGCCTTCCCGCGCCTTTTCAACGAGCATGCCGCAGATCTGTTGTTCCTCGGTATGGTGGTGCCCGCACCGCTTGCCGACAAACACCCGTTCCGCTCCGGGCCGCGCTTCCTCCAGGATCCGCGGGCTGATCAGCGCGTCGTAGAACACCACGTCGGCGGTGCGGAGGACGGCCAGCCCCCTCAGCGTGATCAGGTCATGAGCGCCGGGACCGGCGCCCACGATGTAGACCGTTCCCGCTCCCTTGGCGCTCACTTCGACGTCACCTGTTCGATGAATTGGTTGATGAGGACTCTCCGGCGCTCCATGTTCGAAGGGATCGCCTTCTTCAACCGGTCGCGCAGGGCGGTCCAGTCGCCCGTGCTCTGCGGCAGCGCGGCATCGAGGATCCGGCGCAGGCGTCCCGAGAGCACGGGGCTCTGGCCCCCGCTGCAAATCGCGACCTGTAGCGGGCCGCGCTCAACCACGGCCGGGGTGAAGTAGTTGCAGTGCCGGGGCGCGTCGACCACGTTGTACAACGTTCCGGCCTTCTTGGCTTCTTGCGCCAGCGCCGCCTGGGTCGGAGTGTCGTTGGTGGCTCCGACGACGATGAAGTAGCCCCGGGAAACGTCGCCCGGTTTGTATCTCCGGTTGAGCACGCGAATCGACGGGGACCCGGTGAGCCGCTGCATGGCTGTACAGAGTCGGGGCGCGATCACGGTGACCGACGCCCCCGCGGACAGCAGTTGCTTTGCGCGAATGGCTGCCATCGGCCCCCCGCCGACGACGAGTGCCCGGCGGTTTCGCAGCTTGAGGAATATCGGGTACAGTGTGCCCGAGGAAGCGGTCCTTGCCATCTCCAAAGTTCATCTCCCGGTATGGTATGTGCCGAGCGTTCGGCGGCCGGACGCCGTGCTCGGGTTCTGGGGCCGTGCCCGCCGTTTCGTCCAAGGACGGGCTGCTGGCACAAACGATCCGTCGGTCCACCCGCGTGCGCAACCCCGCATTCGAGATGGGTGATGTCCCCTGTGCGTGGTGCGCCGGACTTTGCGACCAGCATAGGGTGTTTCC
>DASPUZ010000091.1:0-20083 GCA_035622635.1 bacterium
CAGCGTCTTGCCGCTGCCCGGCGGGCCCACCAGCAATACCCCGCGCGGGATCTTCGCCCCCAGCGCCTGGAACTTCTTCGGATGCCGCAGGAACTCGATGATCTCCTCGAGTTCCTCTTTCGCCTCTTCGACTCCGGCCACGTCCTCGAACGTCACCCGCGTCTTTGCTTCCGTGTGCAGCCGCGCCCGGCTCTTGCCAAACGACATCGCCTGATTCGACCCCGACTGCGCCTGCCGGAGCATCAACATCCACAGGCCGACGAGTACGAGAAACGGCAGCATCGTCGTCAGCAGGTTGGGCCACAGCGACGACCGAGACTGCGGCTCCACCGTGATGGTCACGCCCTTCGCCTGCAGCAGGGTGATATACGAGCTATCGTTGGCCGGCACATAGGCCCGGAACGATCGTCCGTCCTTGAGTTGGCCGGACACGGATTCACTGCTGACCGTGACCTGGCTCACCTGGCCCGCCTGAGCCTTGTCGAGAAAATCGCTGTAGGAAATCTCCTCACGCGGGGCCCGCTGGTGGTACAGCGGCAACACCAAATAGAGCACAACTACGAGGATCAGTGCCCACACAAGTAGGTTACGCACGTGCTTATTGAACACTCCGGGAACCTCCTTGTGGACGCCAACCGCTGGGCCCGGAGCGCCAGGGGTGTGCGGCTACTCTTCGCGAGATTATAGCATACGGGGTCGTACGCGCATACGCGCACCGCGCGCTTCGAATTCCCACCGACCCGCACGGATGCGTACGCTTCCCTCCCCGCGTCTTCGACGGTTGTTACGCCGTCTCTGTGGCCCTATGATTCGCTTGCACGATGCTTGCTGTTCTTACTGTCCACTTCGCGTCCCCCGGCGTCTCGACGACCTCCTGCGATGGCAATCTCGAGCGTATCCACGCGCCGAACGGCGCGCACACCGCCCGGCAGTTCCGCCACCGCTCCGGCACACCCTTCGAGCGCCACGGAGCGCGCTCCCTCAAGGTGAACGAACGCGACGCCCTGCAAGTTCCCGCGCGCGCGCCTCACCGCCTCGCGCAGCGCGCGGCGCTGAAGCGCCGGCGGCAACTCCGCGAACAATGCAAGCACCACATGAACCGCAGACTCATCGCCGGACAGCACCGCATCGACGCGACGGGCCGCCAGCTCGTCCAGGGTCTGCGTCTCGTCACGGACAACCTCCGCGAGCCGCGCCAGCGCACTCCGCACATCGGGATTATACCCCTCGAGCACCGGCAGCAAGACGTGGCGCACGCGATTGCGGAGCAGGGTGTGATCCCGGTTGGTCGGATCCTCCCGCCACGAAACCCCCCGAGTCCGCAGCCACGTCTCGGCCAAGACATGCGGCACGTCGATCAGCGGGCGGATCACCCGCACGTTGCCGTGCGACCGCACCGGAGGAATCCCGGCGAGACCCCACGGGCCGGCGCCGCGAAGGACGCGCATCAGCACGGTCTCGGCTTGATCGTCGAGCGTGTGCCCCGTCGCGATAACATCGGCGCGGGCGGCGGCCGCCGCCGACAAGAGGAACGCGTATCGCAGGTGACGTGCGGCATCCTCCACCGAGCGACGCGTGCGGACAGCCTCCGCCCGGACGTCTCCGCTCCCCGCATGGTGCGGCAGGCCGAGCAGGCGCGCCGTCTCCGCCACGAATGCCGCATCCTCTCCGGCATCCTTCCGCAGTTGATGGTTGAAATGCGCCACGCGGAGATCGAGGCTCAACTCGCGCCGGAGGTCCACCAGGACGTGTAACAGCGCTGCGGAATCGGCGCCTCCGGAGACTGCCACGATTGCGGTCTCCCCGCCCCGCAACATCGCGTGGCGCCGGATCGTCGCGTGGACCCGCGACACCAGCGAAGATGCGTCGATCATTCGCGTGCCTCGGTGGCGACGTCGCGACCTGCGTGCCGCGGAAAACGGGACACCGCGCGCCGACTCCCTCGACCGGCTGGCCGGACCGACATGAGCGGCAGATTCGGTAGTTGTCACGACGCTTCCTTGAACGGAGGGCGAGGCGCCCCGACGAGGCGATCCGCCCGGTGATCCCCTCCACGGACCCGGTCTGCCGGCGTCGCCGGGCGGCGGCGGCGCGGGCACGATCCGGCCCAACACCCCTGACCGGCGCGAACAACACCGAGCGTCCGCCGAGACGATCTGCAATGCAGCCGACGAAGGGCCTCGCCAGGAGTTCTCCGCAACCCGAGCCGGTCGTGGCGGGTGGGACGACACGGTTCTCTGGAAAGCGTCTGCGTCAACACTTCGCGGCGAAGCGCTCAGCACTACCGACGGCATCGCTGCGATAGAGCGCCTTGATTGACGCAAATGCTTACGACCGTGTTGACGGGGAGCAAGAGTCCACCAGAAGTCTATCTACGGCAACACGCTTCTTTCCTGGTTGTGCAACGCCGGGTCGCACCCCGGCGCTTGCGGCAGCACCATGCGATCTGGAACCAGAGTATTCGTGGTGGCGGCGGAGGGCTTCGAACCCCCGACTCCGCGGGTATGAACCGCGTGCTCTGACCAACTGAGCTACGCCGCCAGCGACGTGCGCGTCGTTTGTATCACCGCACATTATATCACGGCGCCGGATATCACGACGCATGCCAGACCACGAGCGTCCAGTCCCGGTGCCGGGCCTCGCATACCCGACTCACAACCAAACAAGGGCCAGGCCGTCCGCCTGACCCCATTCCAGCGCGTGTCCGCGCCTCGAACGCCGCCGTCAGTTCTTCTGCGGATCTGACCCCATCTCGGCGCGCACCTTCCCCGCGGCGATCTCTTCAAGCGCGACGGTGACCGGGTTGGTGCTCGCAATGTCGACCATCGGCAGATGCCCTTCCTTCAGCTGGCGCGCTCTCTTTGCCACGCCGATTACCAGCGAATACTTATTGTCCACCCGATCCAACAGCGACTCGAGCGGCGGCTTGATTATCGACATTAGCGTATCCCCCTACTAACATCGTTCACGATGCGATGAGCGTGGCACGCACGTCCCTCGACCGGCATCAGCGTGGTGCACCCCGGTTCACCGGGGCCACAGCATCAAACCACGCGGTCTTACAATCTCCACTCCGCTGCGTCTTCTATCGGACGAACGCGGCCACAAAGAAAACCGGCAGGGTTGCATGATCACGCCCCACGCAGGAAAACGGCCGGTGGGGGAAGCTCAACAGCCTCCCCCACCGAAAATATCCCCGGCAGCGACCTACTCTCCCACGCAGTTACCCACGCAGTACCATCGGCCCTGGAGGGCTTAACTACCGTGTTCGGAATGGGAACGGGTGTGGCCCCTCCGGCATCACCACCGGGAACCTCGTCGACGGACTCCGGAACCGAAGCCGTCACATTTCCGCCATGGCTCGTGCGTTCGGATCCCGGCCCCGCTTGCGTATAAGGACCTTAGCCTAAGGACTACGAGCCACGGTGCAAGCTCCATACAGCTACCCCTAAGGCCATACCTTCAAGCCCTCGACCGATTAGTACCGGTAAGCTCAAGGCCTTACGGCCCTTACACCTCCGGCCTATCAACCAGGTAGTCCGCCTGGGGTCTTACCCGGTTACCCGGTGAGAGGCCTCATCTCGGGGTGGGCTTCGCGCTTAGATGCTTTCAGCGCTTATCCCATCCGCACATAGCTACCCGGCGCTTGCCCTTGGCAGGACAACCGGTACACCAGCGGTGCGTCCACTCCGGTCCTCTCGTACTAGGAGCGGCACCCCTCAAGCCTCCTGCGCCCGCAGTGGATAGGGACCGAACTGTCTCACGACGTTCTGAACCCAGCTCACGTACCGCTTTAATGGGCGAACAGCCCAACCCTTGGGAGCTACTACACCCCCAGGATGCGATGAGCCGACATCGAGGTGCCAAACCTCCCCGTCGATGTGGACTCTTGGGGGAGATCAGCCTGTTATCCCCGGGGTAGCTTTTATCCGTTAAGCCACGGCGCTTCCACTTGCCGCCGTAGGATCACTAGGCCCGACTTTCGTCCCTGCTCGGCTTGTCGGCCTCACAGTCAAGCCCCCTTATGCCCTTACACTCGCCGCACGGTTTCCAACCGTGCTGAGGGGACCTTGGGGCGCCTCCGTTACCGTTTAGGAGGCGACCGCCCCAGTCAAACTGCCCACCTGCCACTGTCCCGACAACCGATAAGGTCGTCGGTTAGGACGTAACTCTATCAAGGGTGGTATTCCACCGTCGGCTCCACCGAGGCTAGCGCCCCGGCTTCGTAGCCTCCCACCTATCCTCTACATGAGAGAACCACATCCAATGACAGGATACAGTAAAGCTCCACGGGGTCTTTCCGTCCAGCTGCGGGTAGTCAGTGTCTTCACTGACACCACAACTTCGCCGAGTCCCTGGTCGAGACAGCGCTCAAGTCGTTACACCATTCGTGCAGGTCGGAACTTACCCGACAAGGAATTTCGCTACCTTAGGACCGTTATAGTTACGGCCGCCGTTCACCGGGGCTTCGGTTTAGGGCTTTGCCTTGCGGCTAACCCCTCCCCTTAACCTTCCGGCACTGGGCAGGTGTCAGCCCCTATACATCGCCTTGCGGCTTAGCAGAGACATGTGTTTTTGTTAAACAGTCGCTTGAGCCCATTCACTGCGACCTCCTCGGGCTCCCCCTGTACAGGGTCACCCTGACGAGGCACCCCTTCTTCCGAGGGTACGGGGCTAGATTGCCGAGTTCCTTGACCAGGGTTATCTCGCGCGCCTTGGCACGTTGTGTGCCTGCCTACCTGTGTCGGTTTGCGGTACGGGCGCACCGAGGTCTCACGTCGCGGCTTTTCTTGGCAGTGTGGGCTGAACCGCTTCGCGGGGCTTTGACCTCCCGCTCGCACTCGCGTCTCGGGGTTAACGAGGCGCCGGATTTGCCTAGCGCCTCCCCCTACCTGCTTGGCCCGGCACAACCAGTCGCCGGTGGGTCTACCCTTCTGCGTCCCCACTACGTTGATAACGAACTCGGTGCGGGGCCGGAATGTCGACCGGCTGTCCATCGGCTACGCCTTTCGGCCTCACCTTAGGTCCCGCCTAACCTTAAGCGGACGAACCTTCCTTAAGAACCCTTAGGCTTACGGCGGGCAGGATTCTCACCTGCCTTTTCGCTACTCATGCCGGCATTCTCACTTCCGCTTCGTCCAGCAGTCCTCGCGGTCTGCCTTCGCTCTACAACGGAACGCTCCCCTACCGCCCGCTTCGGGACGATACCCTCAGCGGACCCGTGGCTTCGGCGGTTGGCTTGAGCCCCGTTACATTTTTGGCGCGGCACCACTCGACCAGTGAGCTATTACGCACTCTTTCAAGGATGGCTGCTTCTGAGCCAACCTCCTGGCTGTCTGGGCGATGCCACTTCCTTTCCCACTTAGCCAACACTTTAGGGCCTTAGCCGACGATCTGGGTTGTTCCCCTCTCGACCACGAAGCTTATCCCCCGCAGTCTCACTCCCGGGCACCACGGCGCGGCATTCGGAGTTTGATTGGGTTCGGTAGGACTCCTGTCCCCCTAGCCCATTCAGTGCTCTACCACCGCGACGCTAGCTCCGGGGCTGCACCTAAATGCATTTCGGGGAGAACCAGCTATCTCCGGGTTCGATTGGCATTTCACCCCTACCCACAGCTCATCCGACAGTTTTTCAACACTGACCGGTTCGGGCCTCCACGAGGGGTTAACCTCGCTTCACCCTGGCCATGGGTAGATCACCCGGTTTCGGGTCTACTCCATGCGACTAGGCGCCCTATTCAGACTCGGTTTCCCTTCGCCTCCGGGGTGTCCCCCTTAAGCTCGCCACACGGAGTAACTCACCGGCTCATTCTTCAATAGGCAGGCCGTCAGGCATTCCGGAACCTTGCGGCTCCGGCATAGCCCTCCGACTGATTGTAGGCACACGGTTTCAGGTACTATTTCACTCCCCTCCCGGGGTGCTTTTCACCTTTCCCTCACGGTACTTGTCCGCTATCGGTCGCCAAGAGTATTTAGCCTTGGAGGGTGGTCCCCCCGATTTCCCGCGGGGTTCCACGTGTCCCGCGGTACTTAGGCACGCAACCCAGGAAGCCTCGTCACTTTCGCCTACCGGGCTCTCACCGTCTCTGGCCTACCGTTCCAGGGCAGTTCAGCTAGCAACGAGGTTGGTAACTTCCCGACCGGTCCTCTGCCCGATCCGGTCACGGCCTGTAACCCCGCTTGTACAACGCCAGAGGGCTATCACGTACAAACGGTTTGGGCTGTTCCCCTTTCGCTCGCCACTACTCGGGGAATCTCGGTTGATTTTTGTTCCTCAGGGTACTGAGATGTTTCAGTTCCCCTGCTGGCCTTCCCGTGCCTATGGATTCAGCGCGGGATGACTGGGCATCACCCCAGCCGGGTTTCCCCATTCGGGCACCCCCGGATCGAAGCCTGCTAGACGGCTCCCCGGGGCTATCGCCGTCGACAGCGCCCTTCATCAGCTCTTGGCGCCAGGGCATCCACCGTGCGCCCTTCGTAGCTTGAAGCCTACAACCTTAGGAGTAGCTGTATAGAGCTTGCACAATCGTCCGCGCTCCGCCTCGGAAACGGGTGCGAACGACGTTTCGTGCTATGCACTTGTCAAGGTGCGCCCTCCCGGCGACCCAAGCGGCCAACAAAAATCGGCCACACGGAGACCCGGGAGCCTGGGCAAATCTGCACGCGGCAAGGGGAGGCGACAAAGGTGTCTGCGGCGCGCCTCGTCGGCGCCTTTCGGCACCGGCGAGGTTCTCCACCGCTAGAGAGCCGCAACACCCGATTACTCCTTAGAAAGGAGGTGATCCAGCCGCACCTTCCGGTACGGCTACCTTGTTACGACTTCACCCCAATCATCGACCCCACCTTAGACGGCTCCCTCCCTTGCGGGTTAGGCCACCGGCTTCGGGTGAAGCCGACTCTCGTGGTGTGACGGGCGGTGTGTACAAGGCCCGGGAACGTATTCACCGTCGTGTGGCTGACCGACGGTTACTAGCGATTCCGGCTTCACGCAGGCGAGTTGCAGCCTGCGATCCGAACTGGGACCGGCTTTAGGGATTCGCTTCCCCTCGCGGAGTCGCTGCCTACTGTGCCGGCCATTGTAGCATGTGTGTAGCCCAGGGCATAAGGGGCATGATGACTTGACGTCGTCCCCACCTTCCTCCGGCTCGTCGCCGGCAGTCTCCCTAGAGTGCCCGGCATGACCCGCTGGCAACTAGGGACAGGGGTTGCGCTCGTTGCGGGACTTAACCCAACACCTCACGGCACGAGCTGACGACAGCCATGCACCACCTGTGCAGGCACTCGGCTTTACGAGTCCCTTCCCTTTCAGGTCAGTACTACCTGCATGTCAAACCCTGGTAAGGTTCTTCGCTTTGCATCGAATTAAACCACATGCTCCACCGCTTGTGCGGGCCCCCGTCAATTCCTTTGAGTTTCAACCTTGCGGCCGTACTCCCCAGGCGGGTCACTTAATGCGTTAGCTTCGGCACTGAAGGGGTACCCCCCAACACCTAGTGACCATCGTTTACGGCTGGGACTACCGGGGTATCTAATCCCGTTCGCTCCCCCAGCTTTCGCGTCTCAGCGTCAGGAACAGGCCAGGAAGCCGCCTTCGCCACTGGCATTCCTCCCGATATCTACGCATTTCACCGCTACACCGGGAATTCTACTTCCCTCTCCTGCCCTCGAGCCCGACAGTTTCCCGCGGCGTCCTACAGTTGAGCCGTAGGCTTTCACACGGGACTTACCGAGCCGCCTACACGCGCTTTACGCCCAGTGATTCCGGACAACGCTCGCCCCCTACGTCTTACCGCGGCTGCTGGCACGTAGTTAGCCGGGGCTTCCTCTGGAGGTACCGTCACCTTTCGGCTTCGTCCCTCCTGACAGGGGTTTACAACCCGAAGGCCTTCATCCCCCACGCGGCGTCGCTGGGTCAGGCTTGCGCCCATTGCCCAAGATTCCCAACTGCTGCCTCCCGTAGGAGTCTGGACCGTATCTCAGTTCCAGTGTGGCTGACCACCCTCTCAGGCCAGCTACCCGTCATCGCCTTGGTGGGCCGTTACCCCGCCAACGAGCTGATAGGCCGCGGGACTCTCCTCCAGCGATCTTGCGATCCTTTCCTCACCAGGTCATGCGACCCGGCGAACGTATCCGGTATTAGCCCCGGTTTCCCGAGGTTGTCCCCGTCTGGAGGGCAAGTTCCCCACGTGTTACTCACCCGTTCGCCGCTAGAACACGCCCTCTCTTGCGAGAGAGCACATCCACGCTCGACTTGCATGTTTGAGGCACGCCGCCAGCGTTCGTCCTGAGCCAGGATCAAACTCTCCATCGGAATCATCGAGGCCCGAAGAGTCTTCTCTTCGGGTCCGCAATTCGTGGGCTGTCGCGTTCCCCTTGCCACTATGCAGTTTTCAAGGTGTCGAAGAATCGACGCGGTCGAGACGCCACCAAGTCGGCGGCTTCCCGACCACGACATCTATTTATAACAACCCCTTATGTTCTTGTCAAGACGATCTCGTTCGCCGGACGCTGAAGCGTGTGCTCGCCCTGCACAGACATACACGATCGACGGCAAACCACGACGGTGCGGCGATGTGGAGTACGGAGACGTGGCGGACCGTGCTCGAGGTTGCGTACGTTATGAAGGTGCAACAGCGGCCCACCCAAATGTAGCGCGCCCCGGCAACCTTGTCAATACGCGGCCGCGAGCAGACGGGCACGGACCGCATCCGAAAACACGGCAGCGCCGATCGAGGAGCGCGTTTGTCGCCCGCGAAGAACATACCTATGGATGCCGGAACGGCACTTGTCACCCGAGCCATCGCTGGCGCCATGGGGAGCGCGATGATCGGGGCGCTGGCGTACCGGCTGCGCGCTCTCACCAGATCCGGCGCCTGGGCTGCCACCGCGTGCGGCACGGTTCTGTATGGCGCTGGCGGTTGGCCCTGGGCCGTACTCGTCGGCACGTTTTTCGTTTCGTCATCCGCCCTGACGCGCGCCGAGTCGGGGAAACAGCACGGACGCTCCGCCGACCACGAAGGGCGACGATGGCACCAGGTCGCCGCAAACGCGGGGATTGCCGCGCTGGCCGCATGCGCCCACGCTGCGAGCGGATCGCCGCTCGCCTTCGCCGCGGCTGCCGGCGCCGTGGCCGCCGCCACCGCCGATACTTGGGCCACCGAGGTGGGCCGTCTCAGCGCGGCATCGCCGGTCCTGATCACGACCGGGGCTAAAGTGCCCCTCGGCACGTCCGGAGGCATCACCGTCCAGGGCACGAGCGGCGCCTGTGCCGGCGCCCTCTTGGTCGGGTGGGTCGGGGCGGCCTTCTGGCGCCACGACCCTCCGGCATTCGCCGCCGCCGTGGCCCTGAGTGGACTCGCGGGCACGATGTTCGACAGCCTCCTTGGCGCCACAATCGAGACGCGGTGGACGTGGGTTGGGAATGGAATCGTCAACTTCGCAGCAACGGCGTGGGGGGCGCTGACGGCGATGGCACTGGTCAGATGGTGGGCGTAGGTGTCCCGGGCGGGCTCCCACTCGTGACAGCTTGGGGGGAAAATAGGAAAACCGACCCTTTCGGAATCGGTTCTCAACATGCCCCATTGGACTCGCCTGGTCAGCTATGTCTCCCACATTCTAAGTGCTACCCAAAGGATTGTCAACCCCTGCGTAACGACCTTGTCCAAGGATGTGTCTTTGGGACCGCGCGGGGGCTGGCGATGAACGAATCCACGCCCGCCAGAGTTCGACGTCTGTTCCAGCCGTCGCGAGCTCGGCTGAGAGCCTCGTAGCGTACGGACTCTGTGAGGTTCCGTCGAAGCTCTCGAGGCCGCTCGCGCCTCGCCGAGCGTGCGGGCACGGGTCTCAACCCTGGCGCGGTGGCAGGGCCAGGATCCACGCCGCCGCGGCCTCAATATCCGCGGCGACGTAATCGGAAGCAGCCACGGCTTGGGGCTCAGCCTCGACGACACCGCCGCACATGAGCACGGTCCGACACCCCGCGCGGCGGCCCGCCTCGATGTCGCTCAGGGCGTCGCCGACCATGACGGACTCGGACAGATCGAGCCCCAGCTCCGCCGCCCCGCGCAGAAGCATTCCAGGATTCGGCTTGCGGCACGGGCAGACGAGCCGGTACTCTGACACCCTTCCCTCGGGATGGTGCGGACAGTAGTAGATCGCGTCGAGCGCGACGCCGCGGTCCAGGAGCATCGCGGCCAGCATACGGTGAATATCTCTCAATTCCCCTTCGCTGATCCACCCGCGGGCGACGACGGATTGGTTGGTCGCCACGACCAGCGCCCACCCAGCGGCGCGAAGCCGGGCGAGTGCTTCCGGCACGCCGGGGAGCAATCGGAGCTGATCGGCGCGGCGCAAATGATGCACGTCCGCAACAAGCACGCCGTCACGGTCGAGGAACACCGCGCGGCGGTGTGCCACGTCGGGATGGTGGCGGCGAAAAGGTCCTCCCCCCGCACCGACGCCGACGCCCGGCGCGCCCGGGTTCACGGGGACATCTCGGCGCGCCTCGCGCTCTCCAGGCGTGCGGGTGCGCTCAGTGTCGGAAATGGCGGATGCCGGTCGTGACCATCGCCATGCCCGCGGCCTCGGCTGCCGCGATGACGTCGGCGTCCCGCTTCGCGCCACCGGGGTGCATTACCGCGGTCACCCCGGCGGCGACCGCTACCTCGACCGCATCCGGGAACGGGAAGAATGCCTCGGACGCCATGACGGATCCGGCAGCGCGCTCGCCGGCCTGACGGACCGCGAGACGGACCGGCTCCACCCGGTTCATCTGTCCCGCCCCCACGCCGACGACCTGGCGATCGCGGGCCAGGACGATTGCGTTGGAGCGGACGTACCGGCAGACCGTCCACGCGAACCTGAGGTCCTGCCATTCCCGCGGGCTGGGCGCGCGCGACGTCACCACGACGAGACGCGCCTCGTCGAGGTCGAGTACGTCGCGATCCTGGACCAGAAGGCCTCCTCGAACGCGGCGCAGGTCGAGCTTCCCTGCGGCGCCGCGACCGCCGAGCGATCCAGTCTCCATCACCCGGAGACTCTTCTTGTGCGCCAGCACGGCGCGCGCGTCCTCGTCGAACCCCGGCGCGATCACCGCCTCGAGAAACGTCTCGACAAGGGCCTCCGCGGTTGGACCGTCCACCGGCCGGTTCAGCGCGACGATACCTCCAAACGCCGAGACCGGATCGCCCTCGCGTGCGTTGAGGTACGCTGCACGAAGCGTATCACCCGTGCCGACCCCGCACGGGATGCCGTGCTTGACGACGACGGCCGCAGTGTCCGGGAGCTCGCGCACCAGTTCGAGGGCAGCGTCGAGGTCATAGAGGTTGTTGTACGAGAGCTCCTTGCCGCCGAGTTGCCGCGCCGTCGCCACGGACGGCAAGGTCTCCCCGGGCTCGCGGTAGAACGCGCCGCGTTGGTGCGGGTTCTCGCCGTAGCGCAGATCCTGGATCTTGTCGAAAGCGAGAACGAGGCGTTGCGGAAACGCCTCGGCGCCCAGGTACCGTGCGATCGCGGCATCGTACCCGCACGTCCGGGCGAACGCGTCGCGAGCGAGAAGGCGGCGGGTGGCTTCACCGACCGTACCGGTCGCGCGCAGCTCTTCGACGACCGCCGAGTATTGGGCCGGACTGCTCAACACGACGACGCCGTCGAAGTTCTTGGCCGCCGCGCGGAGGAGCGTGACACCGCCGATGTCGATCTCCTCGATCATCGTCCGCGCGTCGGCGCCCCGCGCAAGCGCCTCCTCAAACGGATAAAGGGTCACCGCGACGAGGTCGATCGGGCGAATAGCCAGACGGGCAAGTTCGGCCTCATGCTCGGGATCTCCGCGCACGGCGAGCAGGCCCCCATGCACCGCCGGGTGAAGCGTCTTCACGCGCCCGCCCAGGATCTCCGGAAATCCGGTCACCTCGCTGAGCGGGGTCACCGCAACGCCGGCATCTCTCAGGACTGTCGCGGTCCCCCCTGTCGAGATGATCTCAACGTGGAGGGCCGCGAGCCCCCGAGCAAGCTCCAGAACGCCGGTCTTGTCGGCGACGCTGATCAATGCCCGATGAACTCTCATCTCGAATCCTCGCAGCAGCGGCCACCGGCGGCGGCCGAAATCGTTCGGGGCTACCCGCGCCGCGAAGCCCCTTCCGCGCACGACGCGTCGCCGTAGGCCTCGGCACCCGCGGGAAGCGTCCGGACGCGGTTTCCTTCGATGCGAAGCCGGCCCTCGGCAAAGAGGCGCATCACGAGAGGGTACAGGCGTAGTTCCTCTCGGTGGACACGCGCGGCAACATCCGCGACCGCGTCGTCATCCAGGACGGGCACGGCGACCTGCGCGATGATGGGCCCTCCATCGGGGACGGCGGTGACAAAGTGCACCGTGCATCCGGTGACACGACAACCGGACCGCAGCACGGCCGCGTGCACCCGGTCCCCGTACATGCCCTTGCCGCCGAACGCCGGCAAGAGCGCCGGGTGAATGTTCATCATGCGTCCCGCGAACGCCTCGACGAACGTCGCCGACAGGATGCGGAGAAATCCGGCGAGACAGACGAGGTCGACGCGCGCGGCGTCGAGTGCCTGCCGAAGCGCCGATTCGAACGAGGCGGGCGACGGGTGCGCTCGGTAGTCGATCACCACTGCCGGGATCCCGGCGCGTTGCGCGCGCTCGAGCGCGAACGCGCCGGGGGTGTTGCTGACCACGAGCACGACCCGGGCCGGGAACCCGTCGTCAAGGCACGCGTCGATCAGCGCTTGCAGGGTGGTACCCGCACCGGACACGAGCACCCCGACACGAAGCACGCTAGACAAGGTCCACCCCACGCGACCCGCCCAGGATCTCTCCGACGATCCATGCCCGCTCGCCGGCCTTCTGAAGAAGTGCGACCGCACTCCCGGCGTCCACGCGCGGCACCACGAGCAGGAGCCCCAGCCCCATGTTGAACGTCCGCCACATCTCCCCGTCGGCGATCCTGCCGCGCCGCTGAATCATGGCCAAAAGAGGTGGAGTGGACCACCGGGCCCGATCCACTGACGCCCGGCACCCCTCGGGCAGCACTCGCACCAGGTTCCCCGGGATGCCGCCTCCAGTGACATGCGCGATGCCCCTAACGTCAATGGAGCCGAGAAGGTCGAGCACGGGACGCACGTAACAGCGGTGCGGTCTGAGGAGCGCTTCGCCGAGCGTCTCCGTGAATCCGCGTGGTGTGCGTGCAAGCGCGCGCCGCGCGACGTTCCCGCCCCCGCCACCCGGGAGCAGGGCGGCCCGCGCCAGCGAGTAGCCGTTGGTGTGCAGGCCATCGCTCGCCACTCCGATGATCGCGTCGCCCGGACGAATCGTCCGGCCGGTCACAAGACGGTCCCGCTCGACGGCGCCCACGGTGCACCCCGCGACGTCGACCTGCAGGCTCTTGTAGATGCCGGGCATCTCGGCGGTCTCGCCGCCGAGAAGTGCGATCCCATGACGACGGCAGGCCAAGGTGATCGCCTCGATGATCGTCGCCACGACGCCCGGATCCAGCAAGTCTGCGGCGACGTAATCCACCATGAACAGCGGCGTCGCCCCGTGACACAGCACGTCGTTGGCGCCGTGCGCGACGATATCGGAACCGATGACGTCCCACCGCTCGAGCAACCCTGCGATTCGAGTCTTGGTCCCGACCCCGTCGATGGACGTCACCAGCACGGGGTCGTGATAACCGGTCAGGCGAAAGAGGCCCCCGAATTCCCCCCCCGTGTTCAGCACGCCGTCGCGAAACGTCGTGCGAACGAGGCTCCCGATGCCGGCCAGGAGCGTGTCCTTGGCATCGATGTCCACGCCGGCCTCCCGATAGGTCAACGGACCACGCGTCCCGGCCATCGCCCCGCTACACTCTTGGCGCCTCGAGGGCGAAGCGCCCGGCCGTCGCTTCGGTCGGCGTCTCCGTGGGATAGGCTCCCCCGAGGCACGCGAGACACAGGTTGCCGGGCGACAGCCTCAGGGCTTCGACGAGTCCGCCCATGCTGAGATAGCCGAGGGTGTCCGCCTCGATCTCGGCGCGGATCTCGTCGACTTTCAGGCGGGCGGCGACCAACTCGCCCCGGTTGCTCGTGTCGATCCCGTAGAAACACGCGTTGCGAATAGGCGGCGAGGAGATGCGAACGTGGACTTCACGCGCGCCGGCCCGGCGCAACAACCGCACAATCTGACGGCTGGTCGTGCCGCGCACGATCGAATCGTCCACCAACACGATCCGGCGGCCCGCGATTACGTCGGCCACGGGATTGAGCTTGACGCGGACGCCGAAATCCCGCATGGAGGGATCCGGCTGGATGAACGTCCGGCCAATGTACCGGTTCTTGATCAACCCGACCTCGTGAGGGATGCCCGCCACCTCGGCGTAGCCCATCGCTGCGGACGTCCCGGAGTCGGGGACGGCGATCACAATGTCGGCCGAGGCCGGGTGCTCGCACGCAAGCACACGGCCCATCCGGCGACGCACGTGGTGGACGCTCCGCGCCTCCAGCACGGTGTCCGGGCGGGCAAAATAGATGTACTCGAACACGCACGATGCGCGCCGCGTGACGGGGAGGACTTGGATCGAGCGCAATCCCCGCGTGTCGGCGATCAGCAACTCCCCGGGGCCGACCTCGCGAACTGCCTCGGCCCCGATATGGTCGAAGGCGCACGTCTCGGACGCAAACACCACGTCGTGGCCGAGGCGTCCCATCTCGAGGGGGCGGATGCCGTTCGGGTCGCGGAAGGCGATGAGCGTTTCCCCGACCATCGCCACGACGGTGTACGCGCCGCGGATGCGGCCCATGCAGTGGGCCACCGCTTCCTCGAGCGTCGCCACGGGCGCCGTCGCGATGAGCTTCGTGATCACCTCGGTGTCGGACGTCGCGGAGAATCGGGAGCCTCGCTCCTCGAGCTCCGCGCGCAACAGCGGCGCGTTGACGAGGTTCCCGTTGTGCGCAAGCGCGAGCGTACCCCACGGCGTCGCCTCGAGAAACGGTTGCGCGTTTGCGAGGCGTGCCCCGCCCATCGTCGAATACCGCACGTGGCCGATCCCCACGCATCCCGGCAACGTGGCGAGCCGGTCACGCGAGAACACCTGCGCGACCAGCCCCATATCCTTGACCACGTGCGTCCTCGCACCATCGTGCGTGGCGATCCCTGCACTTTCCTGGCCGCGGTGCTGAAGGGCGTACAGGCCGAGGTGCACGTACGTCGCGGCCGTTGCCCCGCCCGTCCGGATGCCGAACACGCCGCATTCCTCATGGAGTTTGTCCCACGGGATCATCGCGTCACGTTCCCCTTTTCGCCGCCCCGCGTGTCCCCGCCGCGCTCTTCTGGCTCCCATGCGGTCCGAAGGGCAGCCACGTCGACGTCGAGCCAGCGATCGACGGACCGGCCAGAAGCACCGACCGGGGTGAGATCGGCGTCGATCACCAAGCGATCTCCCCCGACCGTACCGATGACCTGCAGGACCACCGAGAACCGACGCGCGACCTCGGCAAGCACCGACAGCGCCTCCGGGCGGAGCGATAGCACGACTCGTCCGATCCCTTCTCCGAACAGGAGCTCTCTCTGTCGCCTCTCATCCGCCCCGGCGAGCGTCACGTGCGCACCGCGCCCGCCGACAATGCAGCACTCGGCCAGCGCGACCGCGATGCCGCCGTCCGAGCAGTCGTGGGCCGACGACGCCACGCCGGACGCCACCGTCTCACGGACACACCGGATGGTCCGCGCCACCGCGAGGAGATCGGGCTCGCGCAGGCGGCCGGCGGTAATCCCATGCACAGCCGCGAGGTACTCGCTTCCGTCGAGCCACGGACGTCCGCTTCCGAGCACCACGACAAGGTCGCCGTCCCGGGCCCACCCGAGCCCTGCGTGACGCCTCACATCGTCGAGACGTCCCAGCATCGCCACGATGGGCGTCGGGTAGATTCCCACGCCCGCCTCGTTGTAGAAGCTGACGTTCCCGCCCACGACCGGCACGTCCACGGCTTCGCAGGCGCGCGCGATCCCCTCCACCGACTCCTGGAATGTCCAAAAGACCTCCGGGCGCTCCGGACTGGCGAAGTTGAGACAGTCGGTGACCGCCGCCGGCGCGGCTCCCACGCATGCCAGGTTTTGTGCGGCCTCGAGCACGGCGATCATCGCGCCCACGTATGGGTCGAGGTAGCAGTACCGGCTGTTGCCGTCGACGGTGAGCGCGACGCCGCGCGGTGCCGCATCGCGAAGCCGAAGGACCGCGGCGTCCGCGCCGGGAACCACGACCGTGTTGACCTGGATCATGTGATCGTACTGTCTGAACACCCACCGCTTGCTTGCGATCGCCGGCGAGTGGAGGAGCGTCTCGAGCGCGCGCGCGGCCGGCACGGGGGGAAGAGCCGCCGGATCGAACTCCCGCACTTCGCGGAGGTACGCGGGCTCCACCGCGTCCGGCGCGTACTCAGGCGCCTCGGTGAGGTGCCGGGGATCGAGACGGGCGACAATCCGCTCGCCGTCGCGGACGATCAGCGTCGGGTCGTCGATGACGTGACCGATCACAACAGCGGCGAGCCCCCACCGCTTGGCGATGCGCAGGACCTCTGCCTCGCGCCCGGCCTGCACGACGAGCAGCATTCGTTCCTGAGATTCGGACAGCAGCACCTCCTCCGGCGTCATGCCCTCTTCGCGCCGCGGTACCGCCCCGAGGTCGACGTGCATGCCGACACCGCCCTTGGCGGACATCTCGCACAGCGCACACGTCAACCCCGCCGCCCCGAGATCCTGAAGGGCCACGACCGCCCCGGTCGCCAACGCCTCCAACGTCGCCTCGATCAACAGCTTGCCCGTGAACGGGTCACCCATCTGCACCGCGGAGCGATCGCCCGGATTGCCGGCAAGCTCGGCCGATGCAAACGCGGCCCCTTGCATTCCGTCCCGTCCCGTCCGGGCGCCGAGGTACACGACCGCGTTTCCCGCACCCCCGGCGCGGGCGGTTGCGATCCGGTCCTCGCGCACGAGGCCGAGGCAGGCGACGTTGACGAGCGGGTTTCGCTGGTAGCACGGCGCGCAGGACAGTTCACCGCCCACCGTGGGCACGCCGACGCTGTTGCCGTACGCCGCGATCCCTGCGATGACGCCGTCAAGGAGGCGCGCCACCGCCGCGTCGCCAGGCGGCCCGAAACGCAGGGAGTCGAGGAGCGCCACTGGCCGCGCCCCCATCGCGAGGATGTCGCGGATGATGCCGCCCACCCCGGTGGCTGCGCCGTGGAAGGGCACCACCGCGCTCGGGTGGTTGTGGCTCTCCATCTTGAACACCGCGGCCCAGCCGCCTCCCACGGACACCGCGCCGGCATTCTCTCCTGGGCCGCGCAAGAGCCCGTGCCCGCACGCGGGGAGACGTCTCAGCACGGCCTTGCTGTGCTTGTAGGCGCAGTGCTCGCTCCACATCACGCCGAACATGCCGAGCTCGGCGGACGTGGGCTCCCGCCCGAGCCGGCGGCGGATCTCGTCGTACTCGGAAGGGCGCAGCCCGGCGCCGACTGCGCGCTCGGACGACGACTTCGCGCCGCCACCCTCCGCGTGACCGTTCTGGGGCATCGCAGTTCCGGCTCGCGCCGTGGGTTCAGGAGCACGGTCTGCGGATTCGGTACAGCCGACCTGCGGTTGCGCCGCCATGGTCAGTGCACCTCCACAGGCTGCATCGACAGGCGCCGGCCGGTCGTGATCCACAGCACAAGCGAGGAGAAGATCCGGAGCCCGCTCGTGCCTCCCACCAGCTCCTCGCTCGCCCGCTCGGGATGGGGCATCAACCCGAGCACCGCCCCCGACGGGCTCGAGATTCCGGCGATCCCGTCCTCCGCGCCGTTGGGGTTGGCCGCGGGTGTGACGTTGCCCCGGGCGTCGCAGTAGCGGAATACTACTTGCCGGTGGGCCGCCAGCGCGGGCCGCCCGGTGGAATCGATGATGTACCGGCCCTCGGCGTGCGCGATCGGAATGCGGAGCACGTCCCCGGGCGCAAACCCGCAGGTGAAGGGCGTGTCGACCCGCTCCGTACGCACGTGTACGAACTCGCACCGGAACCGCCCGCCCAGATTGGGCTGCATCGCCCCCGGCAGCAGCCCGGCCTCCAGCAACGTTTGAAACCCGTTGCAGATACCGAGGACGAGCCCGCCCGCGGCGATATACGGCCTGAGCGCGCGGACGGCCAGCGACGTTGCGGCGATCGCCCCGGCTCGTAGGTAGTCCCCGTAGGAAAACCCGCCGGGCAGGATGACCGCATCGAGTCCGTCGAGCGACCGTTCCTCGTGCCACACGTACTGTGCGTGTTGCGCCAGCACGTCCCGGATGGCGTGGTACGTGTCCGCGTCACAGTTGCTCCCCGGGAAAACCACGATGCCGATGTTCACGCGCGCCACCCCTTGTATGCGTCGTGTGCCCTTCACACGATCTCGTACCGGTACTGCTCGATCAGCGTGTTGGCGAGAAATCCCTCGCACATCTCACGCACGCGCTCGTCCAGCCGCTCGTCGCCTTCTAGTTCGATCTCGAAGTATCGGCCCGCGTGCACGGTGCGCACGCCGTCGTGCCCGAGCGCCGCCAGCCCTTTGAGGATCGCCTGACCGGGCGCATCGAGCACCCCCGGCTTCAGCGTGACGATGATTCGAACCGTGCGCACACCAGCTAGTACGCTCACACTCACCCTCCCCCCGGCCTGCCCTGCATCCGCGCGGCGCCGGGTACGACGTCGCCCGCCACATCCCCACGCATGACCGACCGCCGGTCACACCGCGAGCGGCCGGCCGGTGAGGCGGCGGTAGACCTCAAGGTACCGCGCCCGAGTGGCCTCGACGACGTCGTCCGGGAGCGCCGGCGCTGGCGGCTGTTTGTTCCACCCGCTCCGCTCCAGATAGTCCCGCACGATCTGCTTGTCGAAACTCTCGGTGGATCCCGTCGCGGCGTAGGACGCGGCGTCCCAGAAGCGCGATGAATCAGGCGTCAGGGCTTCGTCGATCAAGGTCAAAACGTCGTCCCGCAGGCCAAACTCGAACTTGGTGTCGACCAGCACGAAGCCGACACGCGCTGCCACATCCGCCGCCTCGCGGTACAGCGCGAGGCTTGTCTCCTCGAGACGCCGGGCCAGCGCCGGTCCGATGCGCGCGGCCAGGGCCACGACGGAGATGTTCTCGTCGTGACCGCGATCGTTCTTCGTCGCCGGGGTGAAGATTGGCGTGGGCAGCTGGCTTCCCGCATGCAGCCCATCGGGAAGGCGTACACCCGAGACCTGCCCGGACGCCTGGTACTCCTTCCAGGCCGATCCGGCCAGGTAGCCCCGCACGACGCACTCGAAATCGATCCGCCGGCAGCGGTGCACGAGCATCGCGCGTCCCGCGAGCCGGTCCTTGTACGGCCTCAGCTCGGGCGGGAACGCGCCGGGATCGATCGTGATCATGTGGTTCGGCACAATCCTCCGCAGGCGCTCGAACCAAAACGCCGAGAGCCCGGTGAGCACCCGTCCGCGGTCCGGGATCCCGGTGGCGAGCACCCAGTCGAACGCCGAGAGCCGGTCCGTCGCCACCAGCAGCAGGCGGTCGCCCAAATCGTAGATATCGCGCACCTTGCCCCGGGAGAAGAGCGGCACGTCAAGGTGCGTCTCCAGCACCGCATTCGGAAGCCGTCCCGCTACAGCATCGTTCATGCGTGTCTTCCTCCCATCGATGGAGCGGGTACCGGCTCCGCCCCGGCGGCGTCCAGCCCGGTCCGCGCGAAGATCGTATCGACGTACCGCAGGGCGTGTGAGGCGTCGAAGCACGCCCTGAGCTCGCCGTCGGTCAGCATCCCGGACGCGCGGATCAGGTCGCTGAACACGCCCCCGCCCTCCCACGCCCGCATCGCCGCAGTCTGCACGATCCGGTAGGCCTCGTCCCGCGGGAGCCCCTTGTCGAGGAGCGCCAGGAGAACCCGGTGCGAGAACACGAGGCCCCCCGTCCGCTCGAGGTTGATCCGCATGTGCTCGGGGTACACTCGCAGTCCCTCGATCACCCCGGTGAGCTTCCGGATCATGTAGTCGAGCACCGTCGTGGCGTCGGGCGCGATCACGCGCTCCACCGAGGAATGCGT
>DASPUZ010000092.1:0-6012 GCA_035622635.1 bacterium
TGCTCCATCTCATCAACGGCCGGGAACACGTTCGGCCATGCCGGACGTGTGTCACTGACAGTGCAGAGGTCGGGTCCGCCTTGGCCGAGATCGTGGGCACGACTAACGTGTGGGCCGAACTGAAAGTCGTAGAGGCTGTATGGTGAGCACGTCCGTCCAGGAGCAATCGAGGAACCGAATGGCAACACGCGAACACGCACGCAATCGTCGCGCGACCGAGCGACGTCGCACGAAAGCCTCCGCGATAGAGGTGCGTTCCCTGGAGCACCCGGAATCGCAAAAAGCCCAAAGAGACCGCCGCATTTCAACGCGCGCGTTGCGGGTTCCAGACAGGGGCGCCGAGCCGCCTGAGTTCTGTCCGGAGTCCGGACACTCGGGCACGTCCGTGCTTCGATAACATCGAGTGTTCGGCGCTTCCCGAGGCCCGTGGAGCTTGTGGTGGACGCACAACCACGGGGTTCGGAAAACGGGATCACATGACCGGTGTGGGTCATGAAACGCACGGCAACGACCACCCACTGATCCCGAATTCAACGGTACGCCTTGGTATCGAGATCATACCGCGAGGCGTCACACTCGCGCGGACGGTCACGGAGTTGTTTACCGTTGTCGCCACGCGTCGTGCCGTTCGACGGCGCGCCGCTGCCCGGGACTCCGGTGGTTCCCCTCGGGGAGGGCACACGTTGCAAGCCGGTGAATAATCTTGATATGTCTTCGGTCATCGACGTAGCGCTCAGGGAAATGTGTCCGAGGGAGCTGAGGCTGCGCATCCGGCGCGGGGAATGGGATCGCCCGACGGCTGGTCTGGCGACGGGGTTCGCGCAAGCGAACCTCGTCGCGGTGCCGCGAGATGTCGCGTACGACTTTCTGGTCTTCTGCCATCGAAACCCGAAGCCGTGCCCCTTGATCGATGTGACCGACCCGGGCTCTCCGCACCCGACCCGGGCCGCGCCTGGAGCGGATCTGCGCACCGACCTCCCGCGGTACCGCGTCTATCGTCGGGGAAGACTCGAGGCGGAAGAGACGGAGATCACGCGCTACTGGCGAGACGACTTCGTCGCGTTCCTGCTCGGCTGTTCGTTTACGTTCGAAGCGGCGATGGTGCGTGCTGGCCTACCGGTACGCCACATACAGGACGGACGAAATGTGCCGATGTATACGACTTCCATCCAGTGCCGGCCAGCCGGCGCCCTGCGCGGTCCAATGGTGGTGAGCATGCGCCCGCTGCCGCCGGAGGCAGTCCCCCGCGCGATTCTCGTGACCGCGCGGTACCCTGGGGCGCACGGCGCGCCGGTCCACGTTGGGGATTCGGCCGCGATCGGGGTGCGCGACCTCGCGCGCCCGCAGTTTGGCGATCCACCTCGGATCGAGGCCAGGGATGTCCCGGTGTTCTGGGGATGCGGGGTCACGCCGCAGGTAGTGGCGACAGATGTTGAGTTGATGATCACCCATGCGCCGGGGCACATGTTCCTCACTGACCTGTTCGACGAAGACTTGGGGATCGGCTAGAGCAGCGTTCGGCGGCTTCAGTCCTGAAAATTCGGGCCATTCCCGGGACTACTACACCACGTGACATGATATCGCGAAACTCAACCTCGTCCCAAGCACCCGAAACCTGCCCGCCGGAAGGCTCGCGCAGACCCTCTCTTCCTCGATTCAGGATCGGGTCGTAGGAGAGTTGGGCTGCAGTTTCAAGACGACGAATGTGCTCGAGTCGGCGATAGCGCAGGTGGAAGCCCGGACAAGCAGAGTCGATCGGTGGCGCACGAGCGATCCGAAGCAGCGGCGGCTGGCGAGCGCGTGCTGGATATCGAACCGGTGGCTCCGTCGGGTTCGCGGCCATCGCGCGCTGCTCGAACTTCGTGAAGCGCTACAACGCACGTTGGGGAAGAAGGTGCCAACGGCGTGACCGTGCCGAACGGTCGCTCCGCTAATTCTTAACAGACTTCCGTATCGACTCTCCGTCTACGCACGTGCGACGTACGGCGCTGGCTCAGGGTGCCGGACGAGCCAGAGAAAATCCGGCGGCTGCTGGCAATCCTCGCCTTCGGGGCCGCCCCGGTTCGTGCGCACGGTCGAGCGCCGGCGGTGCTGCTCCGTGCAAATGGCGATGGACGCCATGGCGGAGGAGACCGTGGCCATATGTTTTGTCTCGACGATAGCTGCGGCCTGGGTCACAGCCGCACGCGCCCTCAGGGACGCTGGGTGACGCTCCAGGTGGCTGTGCACGATTCAGTTGTCGTTGCTACAAAGGGCGTGCTGTCCTCTGGTCCAGGTCTACGGGCCCGACCCCGGCGAGCATGCGTTGAATTAGGCGTTCTCCGGCGCGCCGGACATGTTCTTCGGCCTCCCTCTTGGCTGCCTCCGCGTCTCCCGATCGAAGGGCGTCCACGATTGGCACATGGAGCTCGGCTATCTCGGCGAGGTTATGATAGAGGCGGAGTCTTATTTCTGCGGTAGCGATCAGCATCTTAATTTGTGCGGAGAGATCGTCATGGATTCGGATGAGACGCTTGTTCCCCGAGGCCCGCGCCAGAGTCTGGTGAAACGCCATCTCGAGATTGACGAGCTTTAGTGGTTGATCCGAACGCGCCACGTCCCGCATGTCGTCGATCATGTGTTCAAGAGGCGATATCAGTTGAGTAGACGGTAGTCGCCGGACCGCAATCCGGGCGGCCAATCCCTCCAGCACACTGCGCACGCTAAAGACTTCGATGACGTCCTCGACAGACCACTCGACGACGAACGCGCCTCGATTAGGGATGGTTACGATCAACCCTTGCCGGACCAGGTCTTGAAGTGCCTCTCGAATCGGTCCGCGACTGATGCCCAGATGCTCAGCGAGCGAGGTCTCTGTGAGGTGCATCCCCGGAGAGTATGTGCCACTCCAAATCAGGTCCTTGATGCGAGCCGCGGCACGATGGCGCAGGAGTTTAGTCTCAGAGCGTCTCAGCCGAACAGCCACCACGTATTCCCCCTTGCTTAACGTCTGACCGTGAACCTTCTGAACCTTATCAAATCGCTGTCACCTTATCAAACCGTAGATGTGCAGTCTACAATATATAATAAATCGTTGACATACTGTCTACAATCTGTCTATCATTGCAGCGAGAGGCGATACTTGGCGGGAGAAAGCACAGAGGTTGCAAAGCAAGGCAAAAGCGGTCTCCTGTGCACGGGGTTTCCGGGTCCTCACTGGAAGGGCTGCCCAGAGGGACAGGTAGCGTCGGGAAGTCTCCTGCCGGAGCAAATCCTTGGTGAACGGATGGCCCAGTGGCGACTGCCGCGATGGCTTGGCTCATGCTCTCGATCTCGGCTACAGGATCGAGTCAGTAGTGGTGACAGAGGCCGAGATCGTCCCGATGGTGTCTGCCGCTCTCCAGGCAGCCGGCCTGCATGTCTTTCGCTCGCGGTCACGCTCGTCTTGTCGAGCAGATGCGGGATATCACCTATCCCGATACTTTCGGAAAACTCCAACGCCATTCGTTCGAGTGGGTAGCTCTTCATGTCTTCGCCACAGGATAGCGCATGCACCACACCTTCGTTTCATTTGAAGGTCGTGCGTCGAAGTCGTGGCCATAAGGGGGGTCGTGGGATGGCTATTCTAGAGGAGCCCGTCAAAGAAGTTCGGACCCTCAACAACTACATTGGGGGTGAGTGGATCGAATCCGCCGGGCCTCTTATGGATGTCGTGAACCCAGCGACGATGAAGACCATTGCCAGGGTTCCTGTTTCAACAGCAGAGGAGTTCAATGCTGCTGTTGAAGCGGCGACGGCGGCTTTTTCTGATTGGAGGTCTATGCCGCCGGTTGCTCGGGCCAGGTGTCTATTTCGGCTTAAGCATCTCCTGGAGGATCATTTCGAAGAGCTGAGCCGAATCCAGAGCCTGGAACACGGGAAAACCATCGATGAATCCCGTGGTGAAACCCGGCGCGGCATTGAGAACGTCGAGGTCGCTTGCGGGATTGCCACGTTGATGCAGGGGCTCTACTCGGAGGATGTTGCCGCTGGCATGGACGAGTACCTCATCAGGCAGCCTCTCGGCGTGTTCGGTGTCATTGCTCCTTTTAACTTCCCGTTCATGATCCCGCTCTGGTCTATCCCCTATGCCATCGCAACCGGGAATTGCGTGGTGCTCAAACCGTCGAGCGAGGTCCCGCTGACGTCGGCCCGCCTGGTTGAACTCATCGAGGAGGCTGGCGTTCCCTCCGGCGTCTTGAACCTCGTGAATGGGGGGAGGTCGGTCGTGAACGCAATGCTCGACCATCCGCGGATTGTGGGCGTCACCTTCGTGGGATCAACGCCGACGGCTAAGCTGGTGTACGAGCGATGTGGCGCGACCGGCAAGCGGGTGATTGCTCAGGGTGGTGCCAAGAACTTCATGGTCGTCATGCCAGACTGCAACGTGGAACGCACAATCCCTGCGCTCATGACCTCGTTCTTCGGAAACGCGGGCCAACGATGCCTCGCCGGCGCCAACCTTCTTCTCGTTGGGAACGACGACCGGTTCTATCGGAACTTCGTCGATCAGGTTGTCGAGAAGGCGTCCCAAATTGTGGTGGGCTACGGTCTCGACGAGTCGGTCCAGATGGGGCCGGTACGCGATCCGCAGAAGAAGCAGCGGATCCTGCAATACATTGATAGCGGAATCCGGGAGGGGGCAACCCTGCGACTCGACGGGCGAGAGGGGTTCCACCTCACGGACGGCTATCCTCGCGATTGTTTCCTGGGGGCGTCGGTTTTCGAGAACGTCACGCCGGTCATGCGGATCGGTCGTGAGGAGATCTTTGGACCGGTCATGAGCGTGATGCGGGCGCCGACCCTCGACGATGCGATTAGCATTGTCCACGCTAGCCCGTTCGCGAATGGGCACGCCATTTTTACCTCGAGCGGCGAGAGCGCCAGGGAGTTCCGCTATCGGGTAGTAAGCGGGAATGTCGGTATCAATGTGGGAATCGTCGCGCCCATGGCTTTCTTCCCCTTCAGTGGCATGAAGGATTCATTCTTTGGCGTGCTCCATACGCAGGGTCAGGAGGTTATTCGATTCTTTACCGAGAGCAAGGTCGTCATTGAACGATGGTTTTAGTTAGGAGGAGTCGTCGATGAGACTGCGCACCGCCTCCCAAGTGATCACCTTCGTCAAGAAGGTCGAAAGCGACTCCGCAGAGCTCTATGACAAGTTGGCAGAGATGTACAAGGACGACGGGAATACGTTCCGGGCCTTCTCGGCTGAGAACAGGAGGAACGCCGTAGACATCGAGCGTGCCTATTACAGCGTCATCACCGACGCTATCGAAGGGGGGTACGCCTTTGACCTTGAGACCGATCGGTACGCGTTTGCGATAGCCCTCACGGGACAGGAACCGATGGCCGTGGCTGTGGGCAAGGCCATTGGGGCTGAGCAGAAGATCCTACAGTTCTACGCCGACGCGGTTGGACAGTCGAAGAGCCTGATGGCCGACATCCCCCGGGCCTTTGAGGTGGCGGCGAGGCGGCGGAGAGAGCGGCAGCAGAAGCTGAACCGCTTGGTCGGCGCCGAGCCAGTGTGACACGATGCGGGTTCGCTAAATCATGCCCGCCGACCTGGTCGTCGTGTGGAGAGCACGGGGCCCGTTCCCGAATGACGATCAGACTACCAAGAGTCTGAGCGCGTTCTGGCCTCGTACCCCCAGTGGTCCCAAAGTCGGCCGCGCCTGGGCGTTCAAAGAACGCGTCCGGCACTTCCGGGAGTACACGTATCTGACCGCGACCCAAGGGTTCTTTGCTCGGTGGTTCTGGGGCGCCACCCGGCTCAAGACGGTAGCGCAGGTGACCTGGTGGATTCGGCGTCACTTGCCCAACGTCCTTACGGACCATCGCCACCGACTCACCAATGCGGGATCGAGGCCGTGAACGCGACCATCCAGTTGGTAACGAAGACCGCGCGGGGCTTCCGAAACATCGAACGCTTCGAGACGGCCATCTCCTTTACATTACGGAGGGCTGGACCTCTACCCCACTCAAAACACGGTA
>DASPUZ010000093.1:0-18048 GCA_035622635.1 bacterium
ACACACGCGAGCGTGTAGTGCTTGTGAGCGTCGAACGAGATATACTGCATGTGCGCCTCCTCTTGTACCTTGGTTGCGGTCCTTGGTACGAGGGTACTATCGGTACCCTCGAGGAGGCGCAGCACTTACATACCATCACTCGAAAGCCGGTAGAGGCGTATTTTGAAGGCTGCGAAGACCGACTTCCCGAGCCGTGGAGAGGTAGGACGATTGGACGCCCACGGTCACGGGGAGAATCCCAGAGACGGGCGCGTTGACGTGGGGCGACGCGGTATGGCGCGTTTTGTCGTAGGCACCTCCGGCTGGAACTACCCACACTGGCGCACCCGATTCTATCCGCGGGATCTCCCATCGAGCCAGTGGTTGGCCTACTACGCCCGGCGTTTTCCAACCGTCGAGGTCAACAACACGTTCTACCGCCTCCCTGACGCGCGCGTCTTCACCGCATGGCGGGAGGCGGTTCCGGGATCCTTCACGTTCGCCCTCAAGGCGAGCCGCTTCATCACCCACATTCGCCGCCTGCGCCTCAGCCGCCGGCCTGTGCAGCGCCTCCTGACCCGAGCGCGTCCGCTGCGACGGAGACTCGGCCCCATCCTGTTCCAGCTGCCGCCCACGTTCCAGCGCGACGACGTGCGGCTCGCGGCGTTCCTCGCCGCGTTGCCGGCCGGCCGACGCTACGTCGTTGAATTCCGTCATGTCTCGTGGCACTGCGACCCGGTATACCACCTCCTCCGCCGCCACCGGGTCGCGTGCTGCGTCAGCGACGGCCCCGGTATTCCCCTCCGGCTTGTCAAGACTGCACGATTCGTGTACGCACGGTTCCATGGTCCGGCCGGGATCGGCGCAGGTCGTTACCACGATGCGGCACTGCGAAGCTGGTCGAGGCGGCTCCGGGAATTGTCCGGCCGCGATATCGCCTATGTGTACTTCAACAACGACCAGGAGGGGCATGCGGTCGCGAATGCCACGCGGCTGGCTGAGCTCCTGGAGCGGCCTTAGAGACGGTACAGCAGGCGCAGCCGCGGCGCCGACAGGCGATCCGGCTGCTTAATGCGGGCACGAGCCTGTCGGCAGCGGCGCACGCAGTGAGTGCGTCCGTGAGTTCTGTTATTTCGCTGGGCGGAGACGTACCGGCGAAAGGGGGCACGTGGACTGACCTCCCGGCCAACGCCGGGGCGCCCACCGAGACTGTCGCGAGCGCAACGCGCACGGTTGGAGCGGGTCCTGCTGAAAGGCCCACGGGCGGCCGGCTATCCAACGGAGCTAAGGACCTGGACGCTCGCGCGCGTCGCGGACGTCATCCGGCGCTTGTTTGGGGTGCGGTATCACCGGTGTTACGTCTGGCGCCTGCTCCACGAGATGGATTGGAGTTGCCAGAAACCGGAGCGGCGCGCGTTAGAACGAGACGAACCAGCGATCGAGGATTGGAAGCGGCGGCGCTGGCCGCATATAAAAAAACGCCGCACGACGTGGCGCCCATCTCGTCTTCATTGATGAATCAGGGTTTTTGCTCATTCCCAACGTGGCCCGCACGTGGGCCCCACGCGGGTGCACGCCGCGCGTGTACCATCGCTACAAACACGACCGGCTCTCGGCGATCACGGCGCTCGCGGTGTCCCCACGACGGCGGCATCTTGGACTCTATCTGCAGTTTCAGGCGCGGGCGTTTGACGGCCTTGATGTCCGCGCCTTCCTCACCGCCTTGCTCCGCCACCTCCGCGGCCCCATCGTGCTCCTCTGGGATCGGGGCTCGATCCATCGCCGCCGAGAAGTCACGGCATGGCTCCGGCGGCGTTTCCACGTGCAGGTGGAGTACTTTCCAGGGTACGCGCCGAACTCAATCTCGCCGAGTTTGTCTGGACCCGCGGTGACCGCAACCTAGCCAACAGCGCCCCCGGCAATGTGCAGGAGCTCCGTCAGATGCTTTGCCGATCGTACAGGCGAATGCGGGGGTCCCAACGCCTGCTATGGGCCTGTATCTCTGCGTCAGACCTGCCCTGGGCCCGGTGAAGCGTCCGCCTTCTCCGATCCCTGCGCAGTTTGATTCGGCGAGGTGATGAGTTCGCAGACCGGATGCTATAGTGAACGTATCTTCGGCACACGGGGGCGTGAGGTGAAGCGACCAAATTACAACGCCGCGAAACGAGCGCGAGAGCTGAAGCAAAAGGCCAAGCGTGACGCGAAACTGGCGCGCAAGCAGTCCCGTGTGGACACCCTATTGCCCGGCGCGGAACAGCCTTCGCGAGTTTCTGACCCCGCCAAGCAAGACCGTGCATCTTCGGGCACAGGAGGGTGATGCTGTGGGGTTGAGGACTGGCTTCCGAATCGCGCGATCGCGACGTCTTCGTTTAGCCCAGCAGCCCCATAGAGATGACGGGATAGCGAAAGATCTCACCGTCGCGCTGATGTCCTACTGCGACAGATCGGCCCCGAGCTCAAGACGCACCTTGCCCGCGGCGATCTCTTCGAGCGCAACGGTCACGGGGCTGGTGCTTACGATGTCTACCATCGGCAAGTGCCCCTCCTTCAACTGACGGGCGCGCTTCGCCACGCCGTTGATCAGTGCGTACTTGTTCTCGACCCGTGCCAACAGGGATTCGAGAGTCGGACTTGTCATTGGCATTCGCGTGCTCCTTTCCAGACGACTGATTCGCGGCTCATGCGGTTGGGGGGACCACCTGTGCCTAAAGGGTAGCCGTCTTCAGGTGTACGAAATCCGGGTTACGACGTCTCGGTGATCCAGCGTTCGTGCACCTCTTCCAGGATGTCCTCGACGCCGACCTGGTGAGGATGATCTTTTGCGCCGCGACCGGTCTGCCGGCTCACGTCCTGCGGCGACAACTGTTCGAGGGACCGGTAACGCCATGGCGCCTCAGGTACACTCGGTCGTGTCGCCCGGTCCCGTGAATGCGCCGGCGATGAACGAGAGAAAGTCCTAACCGGGAATGCCGCTACAGCCCCTGTCGGGACAGATAGTCTCGTCCCCGATCAGTGATCACAGCAAGTCCGGTCCCATCCTTCTTCTTCCAGGTCGCGAGCGCGTAGTCCACGCAGTACTGGAGGTGGCGCTCAACCACGTCTTGTGCGAAGCCGAGCGCGTCAGCCAACTCCCGGCTCTGGGCCCCAGGGGGCCGTTCCCGGAGTGCCATCAGGATTCGGTTTCGGTCGTTGTCAATTGGCATACCGCCCCCCCGATTCCGTGCGATCGACCCTTTGGTTCAAACGGGCCCGTCTCGAATACGGTTCCGGCACGTCTCCCGAGTTGTCGTTATGGTACGATGACTGTAGCGCGTACTGACAAGAGGCCCGTTCAACCGCGCTGAGGATGCCCAGGCGTGAACGCAGCCGAACTAGTGCCCCTGCTCGATGAGGTGCTCGACACGCGGAGCCGATTCGCGTGGTACGAACCGCTCGGCGACCTCAGTTCTCTCTCGCACGTCCCGACACCCCTGACGAAGCAGTGGGCCAATCTGACGGCTCTCGATCGGGCACGGAGCCTGTGTGCGGCGCTTGACGGCTGTCTGCTTCCCCTACACGACGCACCGGGCAGCCGCTACTACGCGGCCCTCTTGGACCCGACGCCGTCGACGTATGGCGACCTCGCGCGACTCCTTCGGGACGTGATTGAGAGTCTGACGGCGGCACGAGAAGCGCGGAGACCCCCACCGCCCCCGCCAACGGTGCGGAAACGGCGTGCGCGATCATAGGTCGTCGTCAGCGTCAACGCTGACGAGTCCATAGGTGAGGACGCCTTCGGCCGCACACGTACCTCCCACCGTGGCGGTCACCTTCGCTTTTCCGAACCGACCTTTGCCCCGGACCGACCCAACGCTGATAATAAGCTGATCGCCCGGAACCACCGGACGGCGGAACCGCATGTGGTCGACGCCCACGAGATGGATAAGGTGTCCGTCCATGTCGGGAAGGATGGACACCAGGACGGCCGCCACCTGCGCCATCGCCTCGACGACGAGCACCCCGGGCATAACTGGCCGTCCCGGGAAGTGGCCCACGAAGAATGGCTCGTCTATGGACACGTTCTTCAGCCCGACGATTCGCTCGCCAGGCTCAAATTCTAGAATGCGGTCCACCAGCAGGAACGGGTATCGGTGGGGGAGGTGGGCTAAGATCGTCTGAATGTCCATCGACGACGGAATCACTTGGCTCAACGAACTTACCCCCAGAACAGACGTCCTGCGCTCTTCTGGAATCATCTCAAACCGCATTCTGTCCCTCGGCGTACCTGCGCCTGTCACGCCGACCGTCCGCGTGGGACCGTGGAGTGGTTGCGCATGCCTTCTGGTACGGCTCCGTCCCAAGGACGCGAGGGAGGACCGCTTCCAGCTTACCCTCCCCCGCGCTCCACTTCGTGCCTAGCCGACAACGCGAACGTTACTGGCTTGGGGTCCCTTTTGTCCCTGCGTTGCCTCGTATTCCACTTTCTGCCCCTCGTTCAAGGACTTGTATCCTTCACCTGCGATGCCGCTAAAGTGCACGAACAGGTCCTTGCTGCCATCGTCGGGCGTAATGAAGCCGTACCCCTTTTCCGCGTTAAACCACTTCACAACTCCAACCGGCATGATTACACCCATCCCATATAGCCAAGCTACCAACCGACTTTGCAGTCTGCTGATGCCACTCCAGTATATAATAACAGGCTCGCGAGCCACCAAGCCAAGTGGACGGGTCCATCAGGAAACTCATCTCAATCATCTGAGTAAATCAGAGAGAGCAAGTCTCTTCCAGGTTCCGTGTGGGTTCCAACCTGGCCGCTGGCAACGGAGAGAGGATGTTCCGAGGAGTTCCAGCCTGCCGGTCGTAATGATCAGCCATTTCCCGCGGCCAAGGTCGTCAATGGCCGCGTAGCGGGCCGTAGATTTTGCCATTGACGGCTGCGGACGCGAGAGAGATGATTCTCTAACAACCGGCAAACGCCTTGTCCCCGCACCCATGTTCGCTACTCACCCGCACGATTCTCGGAAGACCCAGTGTTTCTACCTAACGCCGAATGCGTTCCACAGGCCGAACAGCAGGCCCCGGAGGAGCTGGGTGCAGCCGTGCCCGTCATTTCGCCGGCGAACACGAGGGTCTGTGTGGGTCGTCGGAGTTGTGACGGCTGGCAACGTCCCGGGCACCGACGTTGTTTCAGAACTCGACAAACCCCCGGACGATTTTGGGGGGGTCGGTTGGAACGTCGGCCGGGAGATACAGTTCCGCCGACTTGTCGCGATCCAGCTTATTACTTTCTTCGTTGTACGCACGTAGGCTAGAGAGTGACGCTTCGACCGCCGCGACCGCACGGGCGACCATACCGTTCGTTGCGTCTCTTCAGACGGAATTATCCTTTGCTGCCAAGCCGCATCGCCGACTCGACGACGAAGGGTTTCACCCAAACCGGCGCGCCCTCCTTCTTCTGCACCCGCTGCTATCGTCGACATCAAGACAAGGTTGTTGAGCGCACACTCGGAACGTGGTAGGGTTGTTTATTTCCATTACTTTTACAAAAGTCAATAATCACGCACAGCAGCGCGCCGAACCCATAGAGCGCCTGCGCAATGACTATGCGGGACTCCACGCTCGCTCGAACCTCAGGCGTCGTGTCGTCTCTCACAAGGGCGGCGCGGGTCGCGTACCGCCAGCTACCGTACAACGAAGCGCCAAGGAAGAAGACGTTGAACCAGCAGATTGTGAGGGCCGTCCGATAGGTGATGAACGACGCCAGCAGCGCGGTCGAGAACGGCGTCATGGAGATTCCCAGCAAGAAGGCGATGTGGATCCAGGCCGGGTTCCGGTCGCCGCGGGCGAAGATGTTGAGCTGCGTCCGCTGGCCGACCCAGAAGATCCCCAGCGTCATGAAGCTCATGACGTACGCGATCAGCCGGGGAGCCAGCGCGACCAACGCCCTCCATAGATCGTGCTCTGTGTGAATCGCCTCCGTCGCGGGGACGCGTAGATCGAGCACCAGGAGCGTCATCGCAATCGCAAACACGCCATCGCTGAGCGCCGCGATCCGCTCGACGCTTTGGCCGGCGAACCGGTTGTACAGTGCGTCCATGGCAGAGACACCACCGTTCCGGGGGCATGCGGCCAGCACATGCCCCGAGTTCGGCGTCGTTCACGGGCCGTTACGCGAGCCGGTACACGCCAGGCTTGACCTCCGGGAACCGCTTCCAGACCTCCCCGTCGTGTCCGGGGCAGATCCGATCCTCGTCGCCGCCGGCGAGAGTCCGGATCCGGTCCATCGCCGCAAGACACTCCGCAATGCTGCACAGATGGATCGCCGGCGGCGTCCATTCTCGTAGGTTTCGGTAGGTCGTCAGCGCGTCGTTTGCGATCACGAACGGGCCCTTCCTCGTTTGCACGGTCACGATCTGCATCCCAGGGGAGTGGCCTCCAACGCGCTCCAACCCGATGCCGTCCGCTACCTCCACCTCGCCGTCCACGAGCCGAAGCCGGTCCCCGGACCGCAGCCCAGCGATGTCGGCGGCGAAGCAGTCGCTCAGGAACCGTCGGTGCCACCGCTCCGCCGCGCCGTAGTCCGTCCAGAACTCGAGCTCCTTGCGTTGGACCCAAAACGTGGCCTTCGGGAAGATACCCTCGACATCAAAGTGATCCCAGTGTAGATGGGTCAGGACCACAGTCGAGACCGCAGCCGGGTCCACGCCCGCGGTTGCCAGCAGCTCGTCCCGCGTCCGCATCTGCTCCACCGGGATGCCCTTCGCCCTCCCCAACCGCGGAGTGAACCCCGTATCGACGACGATCGGGCCGTCCGGCCCCCGAAGCAGCCACAGAAAGTACGCGGAGATCGTGGTCTCGCCGGCCGGGTACAGGTACATGCGGGTCGACCAATCGACGGTTCGCCCGCCCGGACTCAGCGCGTCGATCTCGTACGTCACGGCCATCGGCTCCACCCCTGTTCAGCCGGACCCGCCACCGGGTCCGCTGACGTCCTTGATATGGGGAGTCTCAACTCCGCCGTTCTCACGAGCGCGCCGGGCATATGCCGGTTGCCTCCGGCACAACCTGTGGAACCGGGGTTTTCGACGCGGCGGCGCAAATCTCCTCATCGGAGTCGCCATCGTGCGGGCTCGACGGAAACGCTGCCCCGCATCGTCGCGGTACCTGGGATCCAGACGTCTCGCGCCCCGCCACTCGGCGTGTCAACCGTCACACCGAGGAGGATCTGCAGAATGCCCCGAGCCACGCTGGCAGGCGCGGAGAGGTTGCCCTCGAACGTTCGCCGCGTCGGACGCCGTCAGCAGAGCGCGGCCCCTGGTCATGCAGGATCCGAGAGATCATGAGAGTGGAAGGAGCTGGACCGGATGGTAGCGGCAAGCAAGGTGGCCATTGTCACGGGCGCGGGCACGGGCGTTGCCGAAGCGGTTGCCCTGGTCCTCTTCGAGGAAGGGTATTCCGTGTTCTCGCGGGACGGCGCAGAGAACCGCTGGAAGCGACTTTCATGGCTGCAGGGGACCCTGAATCGCAGATGCTGGCCGTACCCACCGACATCACCGATCCCGCCTCCGCGAGGACCCTGTTCGCCAGAACGAAGGACGCGTTCGGCCGGCTGGACCTGCTCTTCAACAACGCCGGGATCGAGGCGCCGTCCGTCCCGCTCGAGGACCTGACCTATGAGCAATGGCCGGCCGTGGTCGAAACCAACCTCACGGGCACCTTCCTCTGCGCTCAAGAGGCGTTCCGCCTCATGAAGAGCCAGATGCCCCACGGCGGTCGCATCATCAACAACGGGTCGATCTCCGCCTACGTCCCCCGGCCGAACTCGGCGCCGTACACGGCGACGAAACACGCGATCACGGGCCTCACCAAGTCGACGTCGCTCGACGGCCGGAAGTATGACATCGCCCGCGGGCAGATCGACATCGACAATGCGGCCACCGACATGACGGCGCGGATGGATGCCGGTGTGCCGCAGGTCGATGGATCGATACGCCCGGAGCCCAGGATGGATCCGACCCACGTGGCCCGCGCCGTCGTGTACATGGCGAGCCTGCCGCGCGAGGAGAACGTCCTGTTCCGCACGGTCATGGCGACCAAGATGCCATTCGTCGGCCGCCGGTGACCACGCCGGCGAGCGGAAGAAGTCCGCTCCGGCGGGATCCGGACGCCTCGACATGGTGATTGCGCGCTAGGGCATGGCTCCCAGCGCGTCCTCAAGGAGCCGCATGAACGCTTCGCGGTCTACGTGCAGCCCCACGCGTGCATTGGGCGACTCGCCCCGCGGTGCGGCGCCGGCCCGCGCGGCGGGGTTGAACTCGCAGAGATGCCGGGTGTCGCATACGGTCATGCCGCGCGTGTGCACTCCCCGCAACTCGACCGCGACGTGCATCGACGCCCACGAGATCACGGGTGGTTCCAGCAGCATCGCGACTGCGCAGGGGTCGTGCAGCGGCCCCGTCGCGTTGCCGGTCCGTTCTTGACGTCCCACATAGAATCGGAGCAGCGCCGCAACCACCCTCGCCGTAGGCGTGCCGAGCGCCTCGAGTCTCTCGATGCCATTCAAGTCCACCCCGACCTGACGGGTCAAGTTGAGTCCGGACATCCACAGCGGCACGCCGCTGCGGAAGACGACGTCCGCCCCCTCGGGGTCGAACCAGATGTTGAACTCGGCTCCCGCCGTCACGTTCCCCGTGGTCGCCGACCCGCCCATCAGCGAGATCGCCTCGATCCGCCCAGCGACGTCCGGGGCCGCGCGGAGTGCGATCGCCAGGTTAGTGAGGGGGCCCGTGGCGATGATTGTCACTCCATCGCGCCCCCGCAGGGTCTCGACCAGGAACTCGACAGCGCTGCGACGGTCCGGCCGACGCCGCACGGGCGGGAATTCGTACCCGTCCAGACCGCTCTCCCCGTGGGCCGCGGACCCATGGGCCGGGTCCTGCACGAGCGGCCCTGCGCATCCCCTTACGACCGGAACGTCCAGGCCGGCGAGCTCGACGATGCGGAGCGCGTTGAGCGTGGTCCGCTCAACGTCTACGTTCCCGGCGACCGTGGTGATCCCGAGGATCTCAAAATGGCGCGCCGCCAGAAGGATGGCGAGCATGTCATCGTGGCCTGGATCGCAGTCCAGGATGACCGACCGTCGGCACGAACGCACGTTCCCTCCACCTCCCCGACCCGTGATCCCTGACTCTCAAGCGCCAGCGGCTTGAGATGCGTCGGCGGCCCGCCCCGTACAGGGCGGGCCGCCACCACAGTCGAGCAACCCCTCAACCTTCGATCCACGCGGCGGCAGCGCCGCAACGCGGAGCTGACAGGAGCTAGTGACCGCAGCTACAGGTGCCGCCGCAGCCGCAGCCGCCGGATGAAGGCGCCGGCTCTCCGTCTCCGCGCGATCCCACCATGACGAGCACCGGGGTGAACACGCGCCGCGCCTTCGGTGTGCCGCAACTCGGACACTTTGGCGCTCCCCGAGACTCGTACTCGGCGACGGTAGCCGTGATCTCGAACTCGTGCCCGCATGACTTGCATTGGAACACGTAGGTCATCGTCTCACCACCACCGCTCTCGACCGGCTCGCGCAACCGGACCCTCTTGCCACCGACCGCGATACCTCAGTTCGCACACCAGGTCGCGGCTTCCTCCACCGCGCCTGCCGAAACGCGGCCGAGCAGACTGCAAGGAGCAGTCAGCGTCCGGTCCAGTGCGGCGTCCGCTTCTCGAGGAACGCCGCAACTCCCTCCTGAAAGTCCGCGCTGTTGTAGCACAACTCGACCAGATCGTGGCCGGACTCGTCAGGAAGGAACCGATGCACGACCCGGCGGACGGCTTCCTTGCTCACCCGCAACGTCAACGGGGGTGCCTGGGAGATCGCCTCAGCAATCTCGCGCACACGATCGTCGAGCGCCTCCGCCGGCACCACCTCGTTCACGAGCCCCCAGGCGAGCGCCTCCGCCGCCTCCACGTGGCGTGCGGTGTAGATCATCTCCTTCACCCGCGCCGGACCGAGCAGCGCCACGAGACGGGCATAGTTCTTTATCGACAGACAGTTGCCGAGCCGAACGATCGGGATCGCAAAGCGGGCGTTGTCGGCGGCAATCCGGAGATCGCACGCGACCGACACCGTCAATCCGCCTCCGACCGCGAACCCGCGCACCGCGGCGATGGTCGGCTTCGTCACCCCTTCCAGCCGTCCGATCACGTGGTCGATGCGCTCCTCGTACTCGATGCCGGCCTGAGGGTTACCCTGGAAGGCGGGAAACTGGCTGATGTCCGTCCCGGAAATGAACGCCCGATCCCCCCGCCCTGAGATGACGAGCACCTTGATCCGGGCCTCCCGGTCCACCTCGTCGCAGATCCCGACCAACCGCTCGTACATACGCCACGTCATGGCGTTTCGATGCTGCGGACGGTTCACGGTGAGGTATGCGACCCCATTGGTCACCTCGAAGATCATCTCGGGCTGGTCCACGACCGACGCACCTCCTGTCCTGGTCCGCGGGAATCTTCCGGACGTGCAGCACGTGTGAGGTGCGATTCCTGCTCACGTAGAGCAGGACGTGCCGCTGTGTCTGCGGCAAAGAACCGGACACGCGTTGAATCCGCAAGACGAGCCTCTGGGCCGAACGCGTGGGCCCGCGCCGCGATGCCCCGAGGCGATTACGCCCGGGGCGCCGACGCGGGCAGGGATCGAGGACCGCTCAGGCGCCGGGAGTCGAACGTGGAGGAGTCTCACCTGCGCCAGAAGCGTCCCGGCGAGACTGCGCGGGCCGCGAGTCACCTCCGGACGCTTCGGCGTCCGGCGTCGTAACGACCTGACGGAGCAACTCCCCCGCGATGTCGCCGATGGTCACCCGGCCTTCGTCGCCCTGCGAAGAGATGAACTCCTTGACGCGCGTGCGCTCGCGCTCGCGCGCCAGGCGCTTAAGGCTCAAGATCATGCGCCGCTCTTCGGCACGGATCTCTGTGACCAGCGCTTCGACCGACTGGCCTGACTGCACCACATCTTCGACCTTCTGCACGCGTTTTTCCGCGAGCTCGGAGATCGGAAGGAATGCGTCGACGTCGCCGAGCCGCACAAAGGCACCGGACGCCACGGTCCGGACAACCTTGCCCGACACGACCTGCCCCGGTCGATACGTGGCGCTGACGTGCTGCCAAGGGTCGGGGAGGATGTGCTTCAAGCCGAGCGAGATCCGCGCCGCCTCGCGGTCGACGCGAAGCACCGCCACCGTCACGTGCTGACCGCGATGGACTACCTCGGACGGATGCTTGATGTACGTCCACGACATCTCGCTGATGGGCAGCAGCCCGTCTACGCCGCCGAGATCCACGAACGCCCCGAAGTCGGTCAGCCGTTTCACCACGCCCTCGCGCACCTGACCTTCTTCCAGCGAGGTGAGGAGGTCTGCGCGCATCTTGGTCCGGGTCTCGGCCATCGCGTTCTTGTGTGACAGAATCACACGGCCCTTGTGCCGGTCGACCTCGATGATCTTGAGCGGAACACTCTGGCCGACCAACGACTCGAACCGGCGGCCTTTGGCCTGGGACAAATCCACGTGGCTCCCCGGGACGAAACCGCGCACCCCGAGGTCGACGACCAGCCCTCCCTTGACCTTGTCAACCACCATCGCGTGGAGCACCGTGCCGGCCTGGAACGCCTGCTGAATCCGGTCCCAGGCGCGCACCAGATCGGCGCGTTTCTTGCTCAGCAGGATGTTACCCTCGTCGCCCTCGACCTTCACTACGTAGACGTCGATGCGGTCCCCGACCGCAATCCCCTCGACGGTGTCGCCGCGCGTCGACAGTTCCTTGGGCGGAATGAATCCTTCGGACTTGGCCCCAACGTCCACCAAAACCCCTTCGCTGTCCACACGGACCACGGTGCCCTGCACGATCTGGCGCTCCGCCAGCGTGGGCATTTGTGCGAGATCGATTTCCTCCGCCTGCGGTCCCGCGGGCTTTTCCTCGGACATCGGACCGTCACCGCCCTCGTTCGACAATCACACCCGCGCCGCGGCATACCGGGCGGGGTGCGCAGAAAAATACGCCTTGAATGCCGAAAACATACATTCCTTCGCCGGACCGGTGGTCTCCCTCCTGCCCTTGCCTGCTGGTGCCCTCCGCGGGGCGTTCACCCCCCGGGGCCCCGGCACCCGGGATCGCCGGATAGCGCGTGCCCCTGCCCTCCTAGGCCTCCGGGACGGCCGGGACCAGGAGCCCGGAGATCTCTTCGGGGATCCGCCGCGCACGGCCGCCGCGATCCACGGCCGCGTGCACCGTATGGCCGTCGGCCAGGACCTCGCCATCCCCCTTTCGTAGGACCTCGTACGCAAACGTGAGCGTCGCCGCCCGCACCTCGCGGACGCGCGTCCGGATCACCAGCACCTCGTCATATCGAGCGGGCTGGCGGTACCGGCAGTGCGCCTCGACGACAACCAGCAGCCAGCCCCCTGCCTCGATGTCCGCGTACGAGCGCCCGCACTCGCGAATGAGCTCGGTTCGCGCCGCCTCGAACCAGACCAGATAGCTCGCGTGATGCGCCACCCCCATCTGATCGGTTTCGGCATATCGAACACGGATCTCGAGCTCCGAGACTCCCATCGAACCCTCCTACCGCGCGCGAGAAGGTTCGACGGCAGGGCGCCATAAGCCCTTCTTATCTAACACGGAACGAAACGGGTGGAAGTTCCGCGGCACATCCGGTCGCGTTGTTGTCTCCGGCATGGTCGCTCGGGGGCGTCCGCGAGCCGGGCTCAGCGGACTCGTCATACCTGGTCGCGTCGCTATCTCCCGCGTTTCTCGCCCCCGGGACGTCCACGACGCGGATTTCGGACTTCGCAACGTCCGGACACCGGCTGCGCCACCTCGTTGGACGGCCCGGCCGGTCAGAACCCGTGACCGCGAAGCCGTGGATCCAGGAGGTCCCGCAGACCGTCGCCGACCATGTTGAAACCGATCACCGTCACGAGAATCGCGACCCCAGGAAACGTGGCGATCCATGGGGCGGTCAGCATGTAGGAGCGGCCCGTCGCCAGCATCGAGCCCCACTCCGGGGTCGGCGGGCTGGCGCCGAGCCCCAGGAACGACAGGCCGGCCGTTTCCACAATCGAGAACCCGACGGTCAGCGTCGCCATGACGATGATCGGCGACATGATGTTCGGAAGGACGTGCCTCGCGAGGATGCGCGTCACGCCCGTGCCCGTCGCCCGCGCGGCTTCGACGAACTCCTCCTCCCGGATCGCAAGCACCGCACCGCGTACCAGCCTGGCGAACCGTGGCATGTACACGATCCCGATCGCGATCATCGCGTTGGTCAGGCTCGGACCGAGGATGGCCACCACGATCATCGCGAGCAGCAAGTACGGAAAGGCGAGCATCACGTCCATGAAGCGCATGATCGCGCCGTCGACGCGTCCGCCGACGTATCCGGAGACGATCCCGAAGATCACGCCGAGGCCCAGCGCGATCCCGTCCGCGAGCACCCCCACCGCAAGCGCAACCCGCGTGCCGTAGATGCAGCGGGAGAGGACGTCCCGGCCGAACTCGTCGGTCCCGAACGGATGCGCCGGGGACGGTGCCTGCAGTTGCGCGGTGAACTGCTGATCGATCGGGTCATATGGCGCTATCTGCCGGGCGAACACGGCCGACACCACCACGAGGAACAGCACGCTGCTCCCGATCAGGAGGTTCGGGCTGCGGACGAGCCGCTGCCACGACAGCGCCGCGAGCCGCCGTCTCGGAGCCTCTGGTTGGGAGACCGCGCCAACGATCGTCATGTGTAACGGATCCGCGGGTCGAGGTAGGCGTACAGCACATCCACGAGGAGGTTGGCGAGCACGAAGATCGCCGCAGCGATCAGCACCACGCCTTCCACGACCGGGTAGTCGCGCGCGAGCACGCTCGTGATCGCGAGTCTGCCCAGCCCCGGGAGCGCGAAGATCGTCTCGGTCAGCACCGCGCCGCTCAGCAGCAGACCGAGTTCCAACCCGATCAGGGTCACCACGGGCAGCAGCGCATTGCGGAGGGCGTGGTGGTTGATCACCCTCTGCTCGACCACGCCCTTCGCCCGCGCGGTCCGGACGTAGTCGACCCCGAGCACTTCCAGCATCGTCGAGCGAGACATGCGCGCGATCCCCGCCATCGAGGTCGCCCCGAGGGCGACTGCGGGGAGGACAAGGTGCGCGAGCGCGCTCCGCGCAACCGTCCAGTTGCCCGTCAGCACGCCGTCGACAACCGGCATCCCGGTGATCCGGCGCCACCGCATCCCCTCGTCGATCAGGCCGCCAAGCGGTAGCCAGCCGAGTATCCCGCCGAAGACGAGCAGCAGCAGAATCCCCGTCCAGAACACCGGCATCGAGACGCCGATCAACACGGTAACCATGGCGGTGCTATCGGCCAGCGAGCGGGGATGGCGCGCTGCGAAGATGCCGACCGAGAGGCCGACGACGACGGCGAACAGCAGCGCCGCCAGGCTGAGCTGGATCGTGATCGGCATTGCCTGGCCGATCTCCCAGAGTGCCGACTGCCGCGTGCGGAGCGAGATGCCGAAATCCCCAATGGCGGCCCCGGCGAGAAACCTGACGTACTGCACATACACGGGCCGGTCCAGTCCAAGCTGGTGGCGCAGGCGCGCGAGGTCGGCCGCGGTCCCCTTGTCTCCGAGCAGCAACTGTGCGACATCGCCTGGGATCAGGTGCATGCCGAAGAACACCAGGATGCTCACACCGATCAGCACCGGCACGAGCTCGACGAGGCGGCGCCCGATGTACTTCAGCATAACGGCGGGACGTCAAACCGCGTGCAGGGGGCCCGCTTGCTGTCGAGGCGGGCCCCCACGCTCACGCGGCGAGAGGTCACTGCAGCGAGACAAGCTCCATATTGAAGAACATCGTGAGCGGATCGAGCAGGAAGCCCTTCACGTTTGCACGCGTCGCCCGAACCTGGTTCGTGTGGTTGATGAAGATCCACGGCGCGTCGTCGTGCAGGATCTGGTTAGCCTGGATGTAGATCTGCGTCCGCCGCGCCGGGTCGGTGGTCTGCCGGCCCTGGACGATCAGCTGGTCGTACACAGGATTGTGGTGGCGGGCGTAGTTGTTGATGCGCGCGTGCCCGGCCGCCTCGTCGAACTCGAACAAGTCGCCAAGGAAGTTGTCGGGGTCGCCATTGTCCCCGGTCCAGCCGGCGATTCCCATCCCCTTCCACGGCGTGTGGCGCATCAAGTTGAGGTAAGCGCCCCACTCGTACTGCGTAATGTGGACCGTCACGCCGAGCTTGGCCAGATAACCCTGGACCGCCTCACCGAGCTTGGCGCCGCCCACGGGGTTGTAGCCGCGCGGGTTGGCGTACACCGACATCTCGGTGGTGAACCCGTTCGGGTACCCTGCCTCGGTCAGGAGCTGCTTGGCTCTCGCCGGATCGTAGGGATAGGGCTTGAGGGTCTTGTTGTAGCCCCACAAGACCGGGGGCATCCCCTGGCTCGCCGTGGTCGCCCCGCCGTAGAGCCCCTTGTTGATCGCGTCCTTGTCCACGGCATAGTTCATCGCCTGCCGCACCCGCACGTCGTTGAATGGGGCCGTGTCGTTCGTCATCGAGACCCCGAGGATCGTGAGGGCCGGTGCCGCGTAGAGCTTCAGCTGGGGGTTACCGGTGACGCGCGAGTAGTCCGACGGCGGGACATCCGCCAGGATCTGGACTTCGTTCCGCTCCAGTTTGAGCATGCGGGTCGCACTCTCAGGCACGATCTCGAAGATGATCCGATCGACCTTCGGCCGCCCGTTCCAGTAATTCGGGTTCGCGGCGACAGTGACGTGGTCGTTCCGCACGGCCTCCACGAACTTGAACGGGCCAGTTCCGGTCGGGTGCTGACTGGCGTCACAGTTATACTGCTTGGTCGCTGTCGGTGACATGATGCCCTGCCAGACCATCGCCAGGCTCGTGATGAACGGCGCGTTCGGCTTCGGCAGCGTGAACCGCAGCGTGTAGTCGTCCACGACGTCCATCTTCGCCACGGTCCCGTCCGCCGCGGTCCCAAACGTGAAATCGTCGTACGTGTCGACGCCCTTCCGCGCCAGCACGTAGCACGGGTTCTGCGGGTTGATCGCCCGGTCCAGATCCTGCGCGACGGTGTGGGCGTTCATCGGGGTCCCGTCGTGGAAGTTGACGCCGTGCCGGAGCTTGAACGTGTATACTTTGCCGTCAGAGGAGATCGTCCACGACTCCGCTAGACCGGGGCCGACCAAGCTGGTGCCTGGCTTGTAGTTCACGATGCCGTCGTAGATAGTGGACATGATGAACCCGGACTCGTTGTTCTCAACGGTCTGGGGATCCAACCCAGTCTGGTCGGCTCCGATCGCGATCACAAGCGTTTTCGGCGCCTGTGCCTGTGCGGACCCCATGCTCCACAGCCCGACGGGCACCATCGTCATCGCGAGGAGCAGCGGCAACAGTCGCCGTCCCAGCACGAGCGTCATTGCACCACCCCCTCCGTGCAGATCGGTCCGGGATTGCCCGGACCCCGTCCCGTGCATACGCGTCCTGGCATGACACTTCCGAGAAAACATATCGCCCGTCAACCGCTCCGGAGAATCGGGCCCGAAACCTGTATTCGGTCCGGGGTCTGCACCCTCACCTTCGGATGGCGCGCAGGTAACCCGCCGGTGCTAGAATGCAATTACTCCTAGAATACGCTCTACGAAAACGGAACACCTGCTGCGGGTCGCCCGTGTGGCGCCCGGCATTGTAACGACGCGCCAGGACGCCATGAGAAGCGTCTGGGTGGAGACCGCGAGGTTACAAAGGCTGGGTATCGGCGGGGCGCGCCGGCGCATCGCGGAGTTCTCGCGCCCGGGCGGTCGCGCGAGCAACCGCGTCCCGGACCGCGGCCGGGAATCCGCCTTCCTCAAGCGCCCGCACGCCGGCCATCGTCGTGCCATTTGGCGACGTCACCCTCGCGCGCAACGCCGCTGGGTCGTGCCCGCTCTCTGCGAGCATCTTGCCGGCCCCGAGTACGGTCTGGGAAACCAAGTGGAGCGCGGTCTCGTGATCGAGGCCGGCGCGAATGCCGGCGTCGACCATGGCCTCGGCGAGCAGGTAGACGTACGCGGGCCCGCTACCCGAGAGTCCGGTGACCGCGTCGAAGAGCGGCTCGGGCACGGCGACGACCCGGCCAACCGCCCCGAACATCCGCCGCGCCACGTCCAGGTGCGACGCGGCCGCCCACCGACCGGCACACAGAGCCGTCGCCGATGCGTTGACCGCGGTGGACGTGTTCGGCATCGTGCGGATCACCGGCACGCCGCGGAGGCGGTGCTCGATCGTGGCCAGAGGCACGCCGGCTGCCACCGACACGACCAGGTGGCGCGGGGTAGCGTGCGGGGCGATCTCGTCCAACACCACGGGCATGTCCCTGGGCTTCACGGCGAGGATCACGACATCGCCCTCGCGCATCAAGTGAGCCTTGTCCCGCGTGGTTCCGATTCCCCACTGGGCGGCGAATCCCCTGAGCCGCGCGTCGTTGCTCTTGTTGGTCACGATGCATCGCCGCGGGCTCACCGTTCCCGTTCCCAGCAACCCCCGCAACAAGGCCTCCGCCATATTGCCGGCGCCGACAAACGCCACCAGCTGATCGACCGCCATATGCCTTCCTCCCTGTAACACAACAGCGCCCCATTCGCCAAAGGGCGAAAGGGGCGCTTCCGCGGTACCACCTTTGTTCTCCGGCGTGCGGCCGGAGCACTCTCCGCTGTCACGGGCGGCCCGGCTCCCGTTGCGCGACACTCGTGCTTGCGCTCCCGGAAGCGGCTCTGGGAGTGGGTTCGGACCTGGCTGCGGCGGCCCTCGCACCGTATTGCGGCCGCTCTCTCCGTTGCGCGCGACGGCGTCCTACGTCTCCCGTCGGAGCCATCTGTGAACTTGTACAGCGGACTATACACCGGGCGCCGCGGTTCGTCAAGGGCGCCGGATCGGCAGAGGAAAGCACGGGGGCGGCACCGGATACAACGTGCACGAACGATCGGGCCGACCGGGATCGGTTGCGCCGGGTGCCCGACCGCGACGCCATCCGAAACGGGGTGAACGCGTGGCAGACCGCAT
>DASPUZ010000094.1:0-22107 GCA_035622635.1 bacterium
CCGAACGTCGACTTCTACTCGGGGATCATCTATCAGGCGATGGGATTCCCCGTGGACATGTTCCCGGTGCTGTTCGCAATCCCGAGGACCTCGGGATGGCTGGCGCAATGGGAAGAGCAGATCCAGGATAAGGAGCAGAAGATCGTCCGGCCGCGTCAGCTCTACGACGGGGCCACGGCGCGCGACTACCTGCCGCTCGATCGGCGGGGCGGAGTGCGGGTGGCGTGATCGGTCTGCGGCGTCCCAGTTCTGGCCCACGCCGTAGGCTCGGAGGTACGTCGTACGCGCGGGCAATGTCTGGACGGGGAACCGGAACAGGGGCGGCCGCCGAAGCGGGAACGAGGAACCGACGGCGGCCCAGACGTGCCCCTGCACGAAGTCGGCCCCGCCGTGCTCGGTGCTGGTGCTCTCCCGCTGCCGGCCCGACCGGACTCGTGTGACACCACGTGCCGCCAGGAGTTCTGGAACGCATTTCGGGGGAATGATTGCCCGAGGTGACCGGATTCGCCGCACACGGCACGTGAGGCGGCCGTTGTCGCCCTCGAAGGAAACGCCCACGGGGAGGAGGGAATCAGGTGGGCAATACACGTGCAAAGGTCACGATCGTTGGAGCCGGGAACGTCGGACACTCGGCGGCCCAGTGGATGGCTGCGCATCGGCTCGCGGACATCGTGCTGGTAGATGTCATCGAAGGGATGCCGCAGGGCAAGGCCCTGGACCTCAGCCAAGCCGGGCCGATCGAGGGCTTCGACCTCCGGATCACCGGCACGAACGCATATGACGACACCGAGGGCTCCGACGTCGTGGTCGTCGTCGCTGGTGTCGCCCGCAAGCCGGGCATGAGCCGCGAGGATCTCCTGCAGGTCAATACAGGGATCGTTACCGGAGTCACGAAGGAAGTCGCGAAGCGGTCTCCCCATGCCTACCTGGTCGTGGTGACGAACCCGCTGGACGTGATGGTCTACCTCGCCCAAAAGGTCAGCGGGTTCCCCCCGGAGCGGGTAATGGGCCTGAGCGGGGCGCTCGACAGCACGCGATTCCGCACGTTCATCGCGCGGGAGCTCGGGGTGTCGGTGCTGGACGTGTCGGCCACGGTCATTGGTGCGCACAGCGACACCCACATGGTCCCGCTGGCCAGCCTGGCCACTGTGGGCGGAATCCCGTTGCGGCTGCTCCTGCCCGAGGACCGCATCGCGGCGATCGTGGAGCGGACGCGGAAGGCCGGGGCCGAGATCGTCAGCCTGCTCAAGACCGGCAGTGCGTTTTTCGCCCCGGGGGCGGCGATCACGCAGATGGTTGAGGCGATCCTGCATGACCGAAAGCGGGTGTTCCCGCTGTCGGCCTATCTCACCGGCCAGTACGGCGTCCGCGACCTCTACGTCGGCGTGCCCGCGCTGGTGGGGACCGGCGGCGTCGAGCGGATCTTCGAGGTCCCCCTCGAGGGCGCCGAGCGGACGGCGTTCGACGCCGCCGTCCGGCACATTCGCGAGAACATCGCGTCGCTCAAAACCGCCGCGTGACGGCGCGCTTCGCCGGTGCGCGGAGCACGAAGGAGGGCACAGTCATAAGCACGCACGCTGCCACGAGCAGTCCCGGCGGACAGACCCGGACCGAGACCGACTCTCTCGGCCCGGTCGAAGTGCCGGCCAGCTGCCTCTGGGGCGCGCACAGACGCAGCGGTCCCTGATCGACTTTCGGATCGGCGCGCGGCGCTTCGCCTGGGGATGTCCCGGTGATCCGCGCGTTCGGGATCCTCAAAAAAGCCGCCGCGCTGGCCAACCTGGAGCTCAACCAACTGCCCCAGGAAAAGGCCGAGGTCATCGTCCGTGCCTCTGACGAGGTGATCGAGGGACGGTGGGACGCCGAGTTCCCGCAGGTCGTGTTCCAGACCGGCTCCGGGACGCGGACGAATATGAACGCGAACGAGGTGACCTCCAACCGCGCCATCCAGCTCACCGGGGGTATCGTCGGTCGAAGAAGCCGATCCACCCGAACGACGACGTGAGCCGGAGCCAGTCCTCGAACGACACGTTCCCGGCTGCGATACACATCGCTACTACGGGGGAAGAGCTCGAGCACTCATGGGACGAGACTCGCGCGTACAAGGCGGTCTTGCCATCGCGCCCGGGCTGCGGGGCATCCACCCAAATCGTTCCAGTTGGCAGCCGCCGGGTCGGGATCGGGAGAACACCGCGATCGAACCACCGGTAGGCCGTCTTGGGATGAATTCCAGTTTGTCTCGCCAACGCTGCCAATTTCACGACTGAATCATAGCAATGCACCACCTGACGCAGTCGTCGAACCCGGGCCTTGCTGGGTGCCGCCCCGAGATAGCGCGCCCCGTTCTTGGGATTGTGCATCGGGCCAAACGTGTACCCCAGGAAGTCAAGAGACTCCATCTGCGCATTGACAGTCCGGGTTTTCTCCTCGTTCAGCTCCAGCTTGATCCGCCGCATCAGTTCGCGGGTGACGACCAAGGCCTGCTCGGCCGCGCCACGACACAAGATCACAAGATCATCGGCGTACGTGCACACGAACGCCTGGAGCCGTTTCTCCCATCGTTGCCACGCCAGCAGAACCCGGCGCGTGTGGAGCAGGGCGAGTAACGGACTGATCACGCCCTCTTGCGGGGTTCCTCGGTGGCGACGCTTTCCTCCACTCCGTCGCATCCGTCCACGGTCACCCGGCTGCAAGCCCTTACGAGGAGGCATTTCCCATGCTTGGACCTGCGCGTCCGCTGCTCACGGCACCATCCATGGCCTACCGCCTGCCGCCAATCCAGGGGGCCAAGGCGTCACGGATCGAGTCTCCCAGGAGGTTGAATGCGAACACAAGCGACAGGATGGCAAGACCAGGGAACGTCGCGACCCACCACTGATCCATCACATCGACCCCGCTTGACACCATCGAGCCCCACTCGGGTTGGGACGGTTTCGCTCCCAGCCCGAGGAAGCTCAGGGTGGCAAAGTACAGGATTGCTCGCCCAACGTCGATGGCCGTCATGACCAACAGCGCCGGGAGCACGTTCGGCATGATCACCAAATACAGCGTGTGCAGCGGCGCTCGGCCGGCTGCCCAGCCAGCTCTTGGGCGTGCCGACGATGGAGCGGCGCCCGTGCGCCTTGAGCCAGCTCACATGGTCATCGCTCACCAGGCCGCGGTCCAGAACCCAGATCCGGTCGGCGACGCCATAGCGGCGCTCCATCGTCTCGACGATTTCTTCGAGCGTGGTCGCGTCATTGCGATTGCCGGCGAACACTTCGTACCCGAGCGGGAGCCCTTCGCGGGTGACCACCAGCGCGAGATTGATCTGTTTGCAGTCTGGTCGGTGATCGCGGGAATAGCCGCGGTGCGTCTGGGGATTGCACCCGGCCTCGCCTTCAAAATAGGTAGACGTGACATCGTAGAGCAGCAGCTCATACTGCACCGCAAACAAACGCCCCAGGCGCGCTTTGAGATGCTGCGCCAACGCATCCTTGTGAGGCAGGAGATGATCGAGCGCACGGTAGAGACGATCATCATTGACTTTGGCCGCCGGTACCCCCAATAACTCCGGCAGCGCGCTCGTCTCGTACCAGTGCGCGGCGACTCGCAACTCACTGCTCGGCTCGCAGAGGCGCTGAATGTCTACGGACACCTAGTGGAGGACCTACCCAGACATCAGGTCGAGTGAATCGACGAGATCGTGTTCCCCGAGGGGTGGGAATTTGCACTTGTCCGGGGCTCCGGGCGGTGCAGAGCCGTGCAGCTCCGTTCTACCAGAAAATGTGCCGAAAGCCTTACAGGATGCGCGTTCTAGCAGTTTGGTGCAGAACGGTTCGTGGCTGGGGGAGGAGGATTCGAACCCCCGCTAACGGGTCCAGAGCCCGTCGTCCTACCGCTAGACGATCCCCCAACGGTGTTTCGTGCGGCGCCTTCATTATACTGAGCGCCAAAGAAGCGTGTCAACGCGAAGGCCGCAGGCGGACCGATAAGCGTTCGGTCGCAACCCTGCACGAGCGTCAGGTCGGCGGAATCGCCGGCCGCTGCAACGATTTGATCTGCGAGATCGCACTGTTCAATCGCCGAATCACACGTTCACGGCCGAGGACCTCGATCAACTCAAACAACCCCGGGCCGATGTGTTGAGCCGTCAGCGCGTACCTGAGAGGACGAGCCGCGGCTTTGAAGGTGAGCGGCGGCACCACGCGATAGATCGCGGCCTCGATGGCCTGCCGCGTGAACTCCGGGAGCAGTGCGAGTGCACCGGCGACTCGCTCGAGGAGGCCCACCACCGCGTCGTCGGCCAGGACTCGGAGGTCCTTCTCGTCGTACGCCAATTCCTCCCGGAAGAAGAACGCACCATAGGTCCGAACGTCCTCGGGCAGTCGCAGCCGGTCGCCCATGATGCTGACCACCCGCGCCACGTAGGCACGCTGCTCCGCTCCAGACGCACCGTCCAGAACGCCCTCGCGCTCCAGGTAGCCGACGACGAGATCGACGACCCGGTCCGGGTCGCGGCGGTACGCCTCCTGCATGTAGACGCCGTTCATCCATGCGAGCTTCTGGACGTCGAAGACGGCCCCGCTCTTCCCCATCTCCTCGATCCGAAACCGCTCCACCAGTTCGGCCACGGTGAACAACTCGCGGCCGTCCTCCGGATACCATCCCATCAGAGCGAAGAAGTTGACGAGCGCCTCGGGCAGATAGCCCAACGCCTTGTACTCGCACACGGCCGTGTCACCGTGGCGCTTGCTGAGCTTCTTGCGGTCTACGCCGAGGAGCACCGGAAGGTGTGCGACCTTGGGCTGTTTCCACTCGAACGCCTCGTACATGAGGAACTGGCGCGGTGTGTTGGACAGGTGCTCCGAGCCGCGGACGATGTGGGTAATGTGCATGCTGTGATCGTCCACGACGTTCGCGAAGTTGTAGAGTGGTGTGCCGTTGGACCGCACGACGATGAAGTCGTCGAGATCGCCCGGCCGGAATTCGACGCGGCCGAGGACCAAGTCTTCGACGACGATTGTCGGATGAGCTGCCGGCACCCGAAACCGGAGCGTCGGCCGCCGCCCCTCCTCTTCCAGGCGGGCACGATCTGCCACCGACAGGTCCCGGCAGCGGCCGGAGTACCGGTACGGTCGCCGCTCGGCGGCGGCGCGGGCCCGCTCGGCCTCCAACTCCTCCTGCGTGCAGTAACACGGGTAGGCAGCCGACCGCGCGACCAATATCTGTGCCTGTTCGTGGTACAGCGAGATCCGCTCCGTCTGCCGGTACGGCGCGTACGGTCCGCCGACGTCCGGCCCCTCGTCCCAATCCAGGCCGAGCCAGCGGAGATCTTGGAGGAGGGACGCTTCGTACTCCTCAGTGGAACGGCTGCGGTCCGTGTCCTCGATGCGCAGGGCAAACTGGCCGCGATAGTGTCGCGCGAACAGCCAGTTGAAGAACGCCATCCATGCGCCGCCAACGTGGAGAAAGCCGGTCGGACTGGGAGCGTAACGCGTGCGCACGATCATGGGGCCAGCGTAGCACATGGCCCAACGGTGGCGCAAACACACACGGCACGCACGACGACTCAGCGGGACGCCGAGGTGATCAGCTCAGCAACGTGCTGACCGAGACGTTGAAGTGCACGTTGTGCATCGCGCGGGCCAGCAGCGGTGCGCAGGACAGCACGCGCACCTTGGCGAGCCGCTTCTCCAAAGGGATAGGAACGCTGTCGGTCAGCACGACCTCGCGCACGTCGTCGCGACACACCGCGCCGATCGCTCCTTCGACGAGCACGCCGTGCGTCGCGCACACGTACGCTTCGGGGCGCGCGCCCTGCTCTCGGATGGCGTCAAGCGCGGTGCACATCCGGTCCGGGGTGTCCAGGATGCGGTCGACTATCACCGGCACCCGCCCCGTTACGTCGCCCACCACCTGCGGCTGGAGGCCCGTGCCATGCAGCTGGCCGCGCTCGAACACCACCGCGAGCGGCAGGTGCAGCCGCTCGGCGACCCGGTATGCGGTCTTGACGGCACTGTCGTCGGGGGCAACCACGACCGCGTCCGAGAGATCAAGCGTCCGGAGGTAGTCCACGAACAACGGAAGAGCCCGCAAGTGGTCGACCGGGATCTTGAAGAAGCCCTCGATCTGGTCGGCGTCGAGATCGAGCGCCAGGACGCGTTGCACGCCTGCGCTCTGAAAAAGATCCGCGACGAGCCGGCCGGTAATCGGCGAGCGCGGCGCGTTCTTCTTGTCCTGCCGCGCATACCCGTAGTACGGCACCACCGCCGTGACCCGTCCCGCGGACGCCCGGCTGAGCGCATCCACCATGACGAGCAGTTCCATGAGGTTCTCGTTGACCGGAGGACACGTCGGCTGGATGACGAACGCGTCGACGCCGCGAACGCTCTCCTCGTACCGCGCATAGATCTCCCCGTCCTCGAACCGCCGGATCGTGACGCGGCCCAGAGGCATCCCGAGCTCGGCAGCAACCTCTTCTCCGAGCGCGCGGTGGGCGGTCCCGCAGAACACCTTCATCTCCGCACCCACGACACGATCGTCAGACCGCCGGTCGTCCTCGAGGCCGCGCTCAAGCCTAGCGTGGCTGGACCAGGAAACGAATGGCAGTCCGCTCTTCACCCTCGATCTCTACTTTCGTGAACGCCGGAATGGTAATCAGATCGATACCGTTCGGAGCGACAAATCCGCGTGTAATCGCAATCGCCTTGATGGCCTGGTTTACCGCACCTGCGCCCACGGCCTGAAGCTCGACCGACCCTTTTTCTCGAAGCACCGCGGCCAGCGCCCCTGCGACGGCCTTGGGCTTAGAGTCGGCCGAAACCTTCAGAACCTCCCCCATGCGGCCAGGCTCCTTAGCTCCTGCGCCAGCAACCATCGGGGCCCTATTCCATGGTGTGCGGGGGAACTCCTTCACAGCGCTCCCGAGCGGATGTGTTGAATCGCAAGACCGGTCTCTTGGCCTTGTGCCTGCGGCGTGAGCCAGGACCCGGGCCTACGGCATGGACCAACACACCGTGACCGGACCTGCGACGCCCCAACGCGATGACGCCGGGGGACGACGCGAACGTGGTTCCAGCAGCGCGCAGGCACGTCACCGCGGAAGCGCCGCGCCGAGCAGCAACCGCAGGCGCTTCGCGTAGACGACCGCCATGAAATGGGGGATCGCAAGCTGGCGGCCGAATCGCCGCGGTTCCCGCACGAGACGGTAGCACCACTCGAGCCCCAACGTCTGCCAGACCCGAGGCGCGCGCCTGGCGCGCCCGGTCCACACGTCCAGCGCTCCGCCGATTCCCATCGCGATCGGAACGCGAAGCTCGTCGAGGTAACGCCACAGCCAGCGCTCTTGGCGGGGTGCGCCGAGGCCCGCGAGAAGCAACGTCGGCGCGGCGTCGCGGATCGCACGCAGTACCTGGTGCTCCTCGTCCTCGGCGAAGTACCCGTCCCGGGTGCCCACCAGCTGAACGCCCGGATACCACTCCCCCAGGCGCGCGGCCGCGCCGGCTGCGATACCCGGCCGGCCCCCGAGCAGGTAGACCCGCCACTGGCGCCGCACCGCCTCTTCGCAGAGCCGGGCCGCGAGATCGATCCCGGGCACGCGCGCCGGCAGCGGGCGCCCGAGCTGCCGCGATCCCCACACGACCCCGACGCCGTCCGCGACGACCAGGGACGCATGACACAGGATCTCACGCACGTCCGCCTCCCGCCGGGCGAGCATCACCATCTCGACGTTCGCCGTGACGATCAAGTGCGGCTCCGTCTGCGAGGCGAGGCTGACGACGCGGGTGACGGCGCCGTCGAGATCCACCGGATCGAAGCCCACGCCGAGAACATCGGTGCGGCTCACGGCAGCAGGGCCACCTCGGCGGCCGGCGCGAGTCCCGCACGTTCGCGCAACACCCCGGCTGCAGCTAGCAGGCGCGCGCGAACCGCCGCCCGGTTCGCCGAGGCGGCTTCGATCGCGGTGACCAGGTCGTCCGAAGAGACGGACTCGGCACCGGCCGGCTCGGGCTCGTCCAGGTCGCGGGCCAGGGCCGCGACCTTGGGATCGTAGGCAACCGGTACGATCGGTACTCCCTGAGCGGCGGCGAACAAGAGCGCGTGCAGGCGCATGCCGACCAGGAGATCCAGCGCCCCAACCAGGGCCAGGATCTCGCGCGGTCCGAAAGGAGCGCGCACGACCGTGGCGGCCCCTCCGAGCACCGCAGCCACCTCGTCGGCGACGCGGAGATCGCTCGGCCGGTGCATCGGCAGCAGCACCCAGCGCACACCGAGCCGCGCGCTCACCACCCCGACGGCGGCGGCGGCGGCCCGCGTCGCGGTGCCGGAGCCCCACGCGCGCAGCGCGAGTCCAAAATGCGGACCCGGGCCCCACCGCGAACGCTCAGCCGTCGCCGCCGCGGACCACTCGGGCTCAAGGAGCCACGACGGATCTGCGCTCACGACGATCCTGGGTCGCCGAACGCCGAGCGAATCCAGCACGGCCTTGGACGTGCTATCGCGAAGCGTGACGAGATCGACGCGGTCGAGTACGTGGGCGATCCCCGCGCGAACCGACGCCCGGATTGGAGGCTCGATACCCTGCGCGTGCACGGCGGTCCGGCGTGCGAGGCGCTGCCCAAGGCTCAACAGACCGAGATAATACCAGGGGCTGCGCCAGCTCGTCACGTCCTGAAACAGGCTGCCGCCGCCGCACAGCAGCAGGTCGGCGCCGCGGAGAATCCCGGCGACCGCGGCGGGCGCCGTGCGAGGCACACCATGGACGCCGTGCGTGCGGGCCGTGGCGGCCGGATCCGCGGAAAGCACAGCGATCTCGGCGTCCGGCCGCCGCCGCCGCAGTTCCTGAATGGTCGCGGCGAGCACCGCTTCGTCGCCGAGGTTGTCGAATCCGTAGTAGCCGGAAATGACGACCCGGCTCATGCCATGCGCGAAGTCTCGGGTGATGCCCGGGAGGCCCCGGCCTCCACCGACGGTCCCCACCAGCGGCGCGCCCACCACAGCAGCGCGACCAGCACGCCGCCGAGCAGCGATCCGGTCGCGAGAGCGTAGACCGTCCGCATGAACGCGTAGTACAGCGGCGTATGGATATGGGAGAACGAGTTGATCAGCCCGACCTGCCCCACAGCACCGATCATGACGGCGGGCAACACCCATCCACGGAGGCCGGCGGCTGCAAGCGCAAAGGCCAGGACCATGAACGGATCGCCTACAAGGTACTCTTTTGTCCGCGGTCTGGCGATCAGGATCCGCTCCAGGACGACACGGCTCTTCAGTTCGAGGGCCCCGAGCACGGGAAGTCCCGAGTTGCCGGTTCGGCCGAGGGCGAACACGGCCGCGGTGCCAATGAGGAGGAGCACGACTCCGTACTGGAGCAGCAGCGGCTGGCGCAGCCACCGGCGCAACCGCCCCCACAGCTCACCGGGCGGCGCGTCCGCGGCGGCCACGAGTAGCCCGATGACGACCACGGGTACGATGTGGGCCAGCTTCACACCGAGAAACTCTCGCACCTCCATCATGAAGCTCCACTCGCTGAGCAACGCCCCCATCACGAACGCGCCGAGCACGCTCATCGCCGACACAGTCCACAGCCCGGCGACCCCTCGCGCGAACGCCCGGAATCCCGATCGGGTCGGCGCTTCCCGGCGGCCCCGCTCGTCCTCACGGCGGGCGCCGGGTACCAACCACATCATCCCGAGCGTCGGAAACGCCAGCGCGGCCAGAAACGCGAGCAGCTCGCGCCACAGCGTCACGTGATGGAGCGCGAGCGCCGCCACCGTCAGCAGCACCCCGGCGCCCACCCACAGGTGCAGACGTCCGGTCGGGACCGGGCGCGCAAGCGCACCCCACACCTCGGCGGTGGTGATGGCCGCGACCGACAGCGTGCCGAGCGCCGCGAGCCCGAACAGCGGTGCGGGGGTGCTCAGCACCGGCATCGGCACGGCCTTCCCAAGCTTGAACCCCGCTTGCGTCAGTTCATCCGCGATCGACTTCACGTAGTCCAAGTTCGTCTGCATCTCGTCGACCCCGGCCGCGGTGGAGAGAAACGGGCGCACATAGAGGATCCGCACGTTACGCTCTCGGGCCGCCAACACGAACTTGTCGCGCGCGTCGTCGGGCGACGACGTGGCCAGTTCCTGCGGCGTCATGCTGAACACGCGGATCATGTCGGGCGCCACCAGTTGCGTCAGCCCGTCCTCGCCTTTCTGCTTACGGCTCGCCATGAACGCCTCGATGCGACCGAACGCGAACCCCGAGGCCTTCATTTGTCCGGCGACGTCCGGGATGAGCGCGTCGTACCCGAGTACCTGGTCGCGGTCGAAGATCAGCGTGAACGCCTGCCCTGCCCGCCGGAGGTCTGCAAAGAACGCCTCGAGCCCGCCCGCGGCGACATAATGGAAGTTGAGCACGCGGAGCTCCGCGGCGAGCTCGTGTTCGTGAAGCGCCTGGATCGCGCCTGGCGGCACACCGAGCGAAGAGTCCTCCACCTCTTGGCCTCGCGCCCCGATTTCGAGCACGGGGCCGCTCCCCTCCCGCAGAACGGAGCGGCTCGCCCCCAACTGGTCGGCGAACCCCTGTTGCACCAACCGCAGCACTTCTGGATCCCCGAGGATGTACGTGCTGTTCGGGCGGATCCGTCCCTGCCGCACCATGTCCCGTAACGGACCTCCCAACGCACCCGTGCGGGCCGCATTCAGCACGTCGGTCCCGGTCATGTACGAGATCATTCCGCGGTCGGAGAGCCGGCGGAGCGATGCGGCGTACAGCGTGACGCTCCGAACACCGCGTTCGCGCAGCGCGGCATACAGCGTGCCGAGATCCACGCCGTCGCGCCGGGCAAGCGTCGTCCAGTCATCTCCGTCCGCGGTGATCTCCACCGTATGATAGGCGCGCTCGATCTCGTACCGGTGCGCGAGAATCACGAACGATGCCCCGATGCCCAGGACCGCGCACGTGGCCAGGACGGCGTAGCGCCGGAACATGGTCCGAATCAGCGCCGTCACGGCGCCACCCGCCTGGGCCGCACCGCCGACCGCGGACCGCTTCCGGCCTTCCCAGCAGACCACCGCGTGTCCGGGCCGGGAGGAAGGCTCGCGGGCGTGCTATTGAGTACCGGCCACTGCATTTACGACCACCTCTCCCTCGACCACCGTCACGTCCGTGAGGTGCAGCCCGAATGGCAGCGCCCCCACGTCGAGGACCGGATTCAAGGCGCCCACCAGCTCCCGCGCGAGCGGTGCCGGAACGGGCATGCCGCCGACGGTGACGCGATCGAGGACGAGATCGACCGCCTGCGGTCCCCTGAGCCGGAGGCGTCCTTCCCCGGTCGCCCTGAGCGACAGGCCGAGCACACCGACGGTGCCGGCGACGGTGAGCCGCCCGGGATGCAGGGTCACGCGGGCGTCCCGAAGCTGCGGCTGGGCGTCGAGCACCTCCTGGAGCGCGCTCTGCGACACCGTCATCCGCGCGACGGCGGAGCCGAGCGAGCGGATCGTAACCTGCTGCCCGGTGTACAGCGCGGCGGCGTCGATCTGCACGTGGTCCAGCGTCGCGTCCAGCGAGCTGACGCGCAGCGCGCCGATCCGCAGGTTCTGCGCGGCAACCGTCAACGTGTCCATTCGTCCCCACCACAACGCGGGGGGCCACGCCGCCACGTTCACCCGCACACGCTCCGCGTTCAGCGTGCGAACGAGCACCAGGTCGAGGGCCGCGGCCGCGACCTTCGGCCCTGCCAGGCTCGCCCCCACGGCGAGAGAGAGCGCCAGGACCAGGGCGAGCCACGCGCGACCCGCCCAGGGGCTCCCCCGTCGAGACGGCGCGCCTGCCGGATCTGCGGAGGCCTTCCGGGCGGTCGCCATCGTCAGCCGGACCCTCGCGCCCTCGTCGTCCCGTTGGATCCCAGGGAGGCCCGGGCCTTGGCGCCGACGGCCTCCCCGGACGGCGCGATCGCGCCCATCACCGGGACGCCGGCCGCCCCTCGCCGTGCGGCGGCGAGTCGGGCTCGACCTCACCGACCTGCACGGCAGAGCAACCGAGGCGCAAGTTGGCGTCGATGAACGCGTCCAGCGCCCCGTCGAGCACGGCCTGGGTGTTGCCCGTTTCGACACCTGTGCGGTGGTCTTTCACCAGCGTGTACGGATGCAAGACGTACGACCGGAGCTGGTTCCCCCAGGCGGCGTCCCGGTGCTCCCCTCGGATCGCCGACAGCCGCTGCTGCTGCTCCTCCTGGCTGCGTTCGAACAGGCGCGCTTGGAGGAGCTTCATCGCGGTAAGCTTGTTCGCGTACTGTGAGCGCTCGTTCTGGCACTGAACGACGATGCCGGTGGGCAGATGCGTGATGCGCACCGCGGTTTCGACCTTGTTGACGTTCTGACCGCCGGCGCCGCCCGACCGGTACGTGTCCACGCGCAGTTCGTCGTCACGGATCTGCACTTCGGTCGGCTCGACCTCTGGGATCACGTCGACGAGCGCGAATGACGTGTGCCGCCTGTGCGCGGCGTCGAACGGAGACAGGCGAACCAACCGGTGGACCCCACGTTCCCCTCGAAGGTAGCCGTAGGCGTTCGGACCGGAGATGATGGCTGTCGCGCTCTTGAGACCGGCCTCTTCGCCGGGCGACATGTCCACGACCTCTGTGCGGTAGCCGTGGTTCTCCGCCCAGCGGAGGTACATGCGGAGCAGCATCTCCGACCAATCCTGGGATTCCGTGCCGCCGGCGCCGGCGTGAACGGATAGGATCGCATTGCTCGCGTCATGTTCACCGGAGAGCAGGGTGGCGAGTTCGAAGCGGTCGAGCCGTTTGCCGGTAACTTGCAACTCGTGCTCCGCGTCGGCAAGCATCGCCGCGTCCTGCCCGGCGGCAAGCTCCACGAGCTCGCGCAGGTCGCGCACCTCGCGGTCGAGACCGCTCAGCTCATCGATGCGGGAACGAAGCGCCGCGACGTCCTGCGAAACGCGACGAGCGACGTCCTGGTTCTCCCAAAAGTCCGGCTGCTGCATCTGCCGCTCGAGGGCGGCGAGCCGGGCATGCTGGCGGGGAAGGTCAAAGATGCCTCCCGATGCCGTGGAGACGCTCCTGATACGCTTCCAGCGTACGCTTCAACTCCTCGACCGTCACCGCCAGACCCCCAACGCGTTCACGTCGCCCAACTCGCGGCTGGGCACCGCGATTGGACAACCTATTATAACACTCACCACGGCGAAAGCAAGAAACCGAGCACGACATCACCCGTCCCGTGCGCGACCGCGAGCGCAGGAATCTGGCACCACTTTGTCCGGATCGCGCCGAACGCGAGCCCGGCGCAACCGCTCCATACCATCGCCTCGGCACCTCGAGACGACGCGGCCAGCATCCCGAGGACCGCGGACCAGATGATGGCGACCCGCCAACCCCGCCACGCGGCGGCAGCCTCGTAGACGAGTCCCCGGAGCCACCACTCAAGGGTCAGCCCGACGATCAACACCTGCACCGCACTTCCCACCCACCAACCGCCGGGAGGTGACACCAGCGTCACGGAGATGCGCTGCGCGGCAAACGCCTCAACGACGACACCCACCAGCAACGCAACAACAGCCAACCCCACGGCAACGGCCGGCCAGAACCCGGCTGTCTGAAGACCCAGGCTGCGCATCGGGCGTCCCCGACTCAACAGGACCGTCGCGCCGAGCGCTGCCAGGACCGGAACGGGGACGCCGCCAACGAGCACTCCCGTCGTCCGCGCGGCGTCGAGCGCCCACACCGCCCCGTCGATAGCGAGAAGCGGTGCCAGCGACACGGCAAGCAACCTTACGAACGTGGGGTCCGCTACGGACGGCCTCCCCGCCCGCGCACGCCATCCGAGCAGCAACGCCCCGACAAGCATGGTCCCCCACGGGAGGAAGTCCCCGTACCGGGCGTACGGCGTCAGCCCCGTGCCGGCCAGAACACGCGACACGAGGATACCGCGCGTTCCAAGAGGCAGGCTCGCCACGACACGTCCGTGGGGGTCGATGATCTCGCTGATCCCGCTGTTCGCCGCGCGGAGCAAGTAGCGGCCCTGTTCGATCGCTCGAAACGCCGCGGCGGCCGCATGCTGCTCCGGCGCGCCCGGCCCGGAGAACCACGCGTCGTTCGTGAGCACGGCGAGCAAGCTGGCGCCGTCCATGGCCGCGCGGCGGGTGATCTCCGGGAACACGCTCTCGAAGCAGATCGCGATCCCCACCGGTCCGCTCGGCGCCGGCAGCGCACCCGGCGTGCGCCCCGCACGCTCACCAGCCTCCGCAAACGGCACCAGGTGCACCTTGTCGTACCGTCCGACGAGAGCCCCCGCGGGCGAGAACGAGAACGCCGAATCCGTGACGCCTCCCTCGAGGCTCGTGGCGATCAGCGCGATGCCGTTGCGCCGCGCCCAGCCGCCGATCTCCGCGAGCGTGGCGGGATCGCCACGGATATCCGTCGGGGACGCCGTCTCGGGCCACACCACGAGCCGCGCACCCCGCGCCGCAGCCGCCGCGGTGAGCGTTCGGAGAACGACCAATCGACGTCGCACATCCCTCGGACTCCCGGGCCACCGGATGGGCGCATTCGGCTGCACGACGGCGGCCACCACCGCGCGCCCGGCTCCGAGCGCGCTCCCCCGGGCGTCGAGTGACGACCATCCCCACGCCACCGTCCCCACGATCAGGGCGACCGCCACCGCGACTTCGATCGCCGCGGCGCGCCGGCCGAGGAGGCCCCCGAGCAGCGCGTTTCCGAGGACCACGATGAAGCTCGCGCCCCACACGCCGGCGACAGACGCGATCTGGGCGACGGCGAGCAGCCGGTGTTGGGACTCGCCCACGAGCGCCCACGGGAAGCCGAGCGATCCCTGGCTCCGCGCGAACTCGACGGCGACCCACGCGAGGGGCATCCAGAACAGCGAGCCACCGAGCTCGCGCCGCGCCCACGAGGCGAGGCCGGTTGCGATGCCCGGGAAGACCGCGAGGACCGCGACCGCGAGCACCCATACCGGGGGACCGAACGCAACGAGCCACCACAGAATGCCGCCGAACGCCATGAGGCCCCATGCGTATCCGAGGCGGAACGCAACGCCGGGCGTGTCCGCCGCCGCGGCGGCACACAGCGGCACGAGCGCAACCCACGCGAGCCACCCGAAGTCGTACGGAGGAAACGCCGCCGCGTAGACGGCACCGGAAAGCAGCGCCACGACCAGCCGCGCGGCCGGAACCCCCGCCCACCCCGAGAACCCGCTAAGTCGATGCGAGCTCGTGGGGACCGCGGGCCCGGCGACGGCAGGGTCAGGAACGCGGTCCCGTGTCACTCACCCCGGCCGTGGCATTTCTTGTACTTCTTTCCGCTGCCGCACGGGCACGGATCGTTGCGGCCAACTTTCACCGCGCGCGCCTGCATCCCCGCTCCCGCCGCCGTGGCCGGCCGTGGACGCTCTCCGTCGCCGGCACCGGCCTCCCGGGTGACGCGGTACCCGGGACGTCCCGAGGAACGGATCGCGGGGACGGCTTCCCGGGACGGGACCGCGGCCTGCACTTGCACGAGGTAGAGGAAGCGGACCGTCTCCTCCTGCACGTCCCGCTTGAGCTGTTCGAACAGCGCGTACCCTTCCTTCTGGTACTCGATGAGAGGATTGGCCTGGCCGTATGCGCGAAGACCGATGCCCTCACGCAGGGCGTCCATGACATACAGGTGGTCGATCCACTTGCGGTCCAGCGTCTGCAGCAGAATGATGCGCTCGAGCTCGCGCATGGTCTCCGGCCCGACCGCCTGCTCCTTGGCTTCGTATGCGGCCAGGGCCGCCGCCAGAACACGCTCGTGCACCGCGTCCGCGTCGAGCCCGCGCAACTGCTCCGGAACCAGACCGGCGGACGGGATGACGTGCCGGATCTCCTGCAACAACCCCTCGAAGTCCCACTCTTCCGGCCGTGTCTCCGTGGAGCAGAAGCTCGCCACGGTGTCGTCCACGAGCTGTGCGATGAAATCGAGGATGTTCTCGCGCAGGTTCTCCCCGAGCAACATCTTGCGGCGCTCGCCGTAGATCACCTGCCGCTGGACGTTCATCACGTCGTCGTACTCCAGGACGTGCTTGCGCACGTCGAAGTGATACGACTCGACTTTCTTCTGCGCGTTCTCGATCTGGCGCGTGACCAGCGAGTGCTCGATCGGCACGTCGTCCTCGATGCCGAGCTTCTCCATGATACCGGCGATCCGCTCGCCGGCGAACAGGCGCATCAGCTCGTCGTCGAGCGCGACGTAGAATCGTGACGAGCCCCGATCACCCTGCCGGCCCGCCCGTCCGCGGAGCTGGTTGTCGATGCGGCGCGCTTCGTGGCGTTCGGTCCCGATGATGTGCAACCCACCCAGCGCACGCACCTTCTCGCCGTCCTCGGGGTCCGGCGGGTTCCCCCCGAGCAGGATGTCCACGCCCCGCCCCGCCATGTTCGTCGCAATCGTCACCGCGCCCGACCGGCCAGCCTGCGCGATGATCTCCGCCTCCCGCTCGTGGTACTTGGCGTTGAGCACCTGGTGCGGGACGCCGCGCCGGCGGAGCAATGCCGACACCGCCTCGCTCTTCTCGATCGAGCGGGTGCCGACAAGCACCGGCCGCCCCTGTAGGTGCCACTCGGCGATCTCGTCGGCGACCGCCTTGAACTTCGCCTTCTCGTGCTTGTAGACGAGGTCGGAGACGTCTTTGCGGATCATCGGGCGGTGAGTGGGGACCGTCACCACGGGGAGGTTGTAGATTTGGGTGAGCTCCGCCTCCTCCGTCTTCGCGGTCCCGGTCATCCCCGCGAGCTTGTCATACATGCGGAAGTAGTTCTGAAACGTGATGGTCGCGAGGGTCTGAGTCTCTTTCTCGATTCGGACGCCTTCCCTCGCCTCGATCGCCTGGTGCAGCCCGTCGCTGTACCGGCGCCCGAACATCAGGCGGCCGGTGAACTCGTCCACGATGATCACCTGACCGTCCTTGACGACGTACTCGACGTCCCGGTGGTACAGCGTGTGGGCACGCAGCGCCTGCTGCGCGTGGTGCATCAGCTCGATGTGCTGCGGGTCCGTGAGGTTGTCGATCCCGAGCCAGCGCTCGAGCTTGGAGACTCCGTCCTCGGCCAGCGTCGCGGTCTTCAGTTTCTCGTCGACGTGGTAGTCCTGCTCCGGCGCGAGGCGAGGGATCAGTTTCGCGAACTGATAATAGGCCTCCGTGGACTGCTCCACCTGCCCTGAGATGATGAGCGGTGTCCGCGCCTCGTCGATGAGGATGAAGTCCACCTCGTCCACGATTGCGTACCGCAGCTCCCGCTGGACGAGATCCTCGCGGCGGATCACCATGTTATCGCGCAGGTAGTCAAACCCAAACTCGTTGTTGGTGCCGTACGTCACGTCCGCCAGGTACGCCTCCCGACGGTGGACCGGCCTGAAGTGCACGAGCCGTTCGTCACCGTGGGGTGATGGATCCCGGTACGCGGGGTCGTAGACCCCGGCAAACTCGTGGGTGATCACGCCCACGCTGACGCCGAGAAGGTGATAGACCGGGCCCATCCAGCCGGCACCGATGCGGGACAGATAGTCGTTCGGCGTGACGAGGTGCCCGCCCCGTCCCTCGAGCGCGTTGAGTGCCAGCGGCAGCGTCGCAACCAGCGTCTTGCCCTCGCCGGTCTTCATCTCGGCGATCTTCCCGCTCAACAGCACGGCCCCGCCGATCAATTGGACGTCGTGGTGGCGCTGCCCGAGCGTCCGCTTCGACGCCTCGCGGACGAGCGCAAACGTCTCGGGCATCACATCGTCCAGCGCTTCGCCGCCGCGAACGCGCTCTCGCAGCTCGTCCATCTTGCCCCGGAGCGCGTCCGTGGAGAGGCTCTCCACTTCGGGCTCGAGCGCGTTTACCTCGTGCACGAGCGTCTCGCGCAGGTGCTTCACGATGCGCTCGCTACTGTCGCCGAGCAGGTTTTGGAACAGCTTCAGCATCTGTCGCTCCTGGCGTGACCCGGCCGCGATCCGCGGTGGAGACACCGCGCTCGCCCGCCGAGGTCATCCGCCCTGTTACGTACGGTCCGCCACGGGATACGATCCGAACTCTCCGGCACCGCCTAGCCTAAACGCGGTCCACGGCCATTATAATCCGCGGCATCGTCCAAGACTGATTATAGTCCACGATGTCCACGGCGCGCGGCCGCGGGTCCCGCACGCCGGCCGCCCGTCGTGCCCCACATGCCGCCCGACCCCCGGCGGTGACTCGCTAGGGAGCCGTCAACCGAAGCTTGCGGGCGAATTGCACGAGGGTATCGCCGTGAGCCACCCTGACCCGCTCGAGCGTGTACGGACGACTTGCCGCCGTGACAAACCCGGGGATCTCCGTGACGGCCCCGCGGTAGCCGAGCCCGGCGAGCGTCCTCACGACGCCCGACGAAAATCGCCCGGCGGGATACGCAAAGAAAGTCAGGGGGCGTCCCGACCACTCACGGATAAGGCGCTTGCTGTTCTCGAGCTCGCTTTGGGCGACCCCGGGCGACAGGGTGGAAAAGTCCACGTGGTGCTGGCCGTGGGACCCGAAGGCCATCCCGGCCGCGGCCATCTCCTTGATCTGCGCCACGGTCAGGTGATCACGGGTGCCTACCGTGGACGTCACGACGAAGAACGTCGCGGTGAACCCGTACCGCCGGAGTAGCGGGAACGCCACCGTGTAGTTGTCCGCGTAGCCGTCGTCGAAGGTGAGGACGATCTCCCGGCCCGACTGCGGAGCGCGCTCGGTGATCCCGGTCCAGAGATCGTCCAGCGTGATCGAGTGAAATCCTCGGTCGCGAAGCAACCGGAGCTGCTCCTCGAACGCCGGCGTCATGACGGTGAGACCCACCGTGATCGGATCGTGCGCGACGAGCTCCGGGTCGACCCGATGATACATCAGCACCGGGACCGCCCACGCCGACGAGGCGGCCGCTCCCGGCGTCGAGACGGCCGGCGCCGCGCAGGCCGCTACACAGACGACCACGGCCGCGCGGAAGAGCCGCTTCCAGACCGTGCTCAATCCGGGCGCCTACGGGACGGGTTACGGGGCCCCGAGCCCGAGCACGGTGCGATTGACGGCGTCGAGGGCGGCGTGGACCATCGCCTCGCGGGGCTCGCCACGGACCACGGCCGACCCGCTGAGCGTCTCTTCCTCCGGACCGAGCCACGAGACCACCAGCAGCGCGACCTGGTGCGACGCCGCCTGCACGATGGTCGCGGTCTGAACCAGGAACAACTGGTCGGCCCGCAGGTAGATCTCCACCGCCCGTAGAGTGGCTTGCCCGACGAGCTCGAGCAGGCGCGATGCCGCGCTCGGCCCGGACGCGGCGCCCTCGTAGACCAGCCCGTCGTGCTCGAGCTGCACCCGCACCTCCGCGGACGATCGGAGGCGCGACACGGTCAGCCCGACGAACTTGAGCCGGGACCGCTGGGACGATGGAGCCGACTCCGGCTGGCCAGGCCGCAGCCCCGCCACCCGCACCTGCCCGGGCTCCACGCTCGCGCCGAACTGTGCCGCCAGGGTCGCCACAACGTCAGCAACGATCATCTTCGGACTGCGTTCGGCCGAAGCGAGCACATGGACCCGGCTGACGGCACCGTCCTCCCCAAGATCCACCCGCACCGCCGAGACACCTCGGAGACGACGTATCGCCGCCTCCGCCTCATGCGCCAACGATCGCCGCGCCTGCTGTTCCATCACCGCCTCCCCCCCGTTCACGATCCGGCGAACCGCCAGCGTCGCCCACCCGCTTCTCGCACTCGGTCACCGCTCCTGTCCGACGACCGGCGCTACAGATGCCACCTCGCCCGCAACTGTGCGAGCCCCCCGTCGCGATCCAGGTCATGGAGGGCCGCCGAGACGAACGTGGCAAGATCGTGCGCCTCTCGCGGCACGACGACAACGAACGGGACCGGAGCACCGACACCGCCGGTGGCGCGCAGCCCCGGGTGCTCGGCCGCGTAGTTGAACACGAGAGGGGCATCGGCAACGGCAGCTTGCGCCCGGCCGAGCGCGACCTCGTCAAGTGCCTGCTCGGGAAGCGCAGTCACGTCCAGGATGGCCCCAGCATCCCGCGCCACCGCGGCACCGCGACCGCCGACCGCCACGGCGACGTGCAGTCCGCGCAGCCCGCGTGGGGATTCGACGGCTCGGCGCGCGATCGAGAGGATCGCCTGCCGCGAGACATAGTACGGACCGGACGAAAGTCCGGGCACCACCCCCTCGGGTATGCCCCCGAGCACCGCATCGGCGCCCGCCGGCACCCCGACGCCCGCCATCGTCGAGAGCGGCGTGTCGATCACGCGGAGCCGTACCCCCAAAGACGCGGCGAGCAGTGTCGCCAAGTCGACATCGAAGCCGGCCGGGGTGCCGTCTCGCCGATACGCCATGGGTGGATACGACAGATCGGCGGCCACGCGCATCACGCCCTCATGCCGGATCCGGTCGACCGTCGGTCCGCTCGCCGCCACGCGCGGGGCGTTCGGCATCGGGGGGGTCTGCGCCGCCCGCGGCCCGCAACCGACCAGCAAGAGCGCGAGCACGGGCACTGCCGCACGGTACATCCGAAATCGGCGCCTAGCGGCACGAGCCGCCCGGGCACACCGGTGCGTCACGAATCCACCCCGCTCCGGATCCAGACATGGAACGCTGGTCCCGCCAATCCTTGCAGCCGACTCGGGAATGCCGTTGCTTGAACCGCATCCAACCATTCAAGCAGCCGCCCCTGCCAGAGCGAAGGCGCCACCCGGTTGTGCTGGGGCCGGCTTCCCGCTTCCTTGGAGTCTGCCCGGCGCGACGGGGTCTTCCATGCCCGCCACGGGCGCTCTGTGTCTCCGGGCCACTCCCGGTGATGTCATACGCGCCAAAGTCTGCCATATCGCACATATGCTTGCATGATGGTGCTCTCGCTCTCAGCGGCAGTTTACTACCGTGCGAACAACTAAGCCATCAGCTCATAGGTTTATTCACATTATCCGCAATACCTGCCCATGCAACAGGACGGAGGGACGGCGATCCGACTCGACGAACCCACCGCTGGAGGTGGCTCGGATCTATGGGATGGAGGAACGGACTGACCCTGCGCGTGGGGACGGTCGCGGTTGCTGTGTTGGTCATCGGCCTGGCGTTGCCCGGGCCGGGGGAGTTGGGGGCCCAACCGTCCTACTCCCTCTACTTCGACCTTCGGATCCCGCTCGTGCTCCCGGGGCTTTCGGTCACCGACACGGAGCCGCAGACTCCGGTCATCGGAGGCGTCATTCCTCCACCGGGAACCGCCAATGAGAATGTGCAGACGTTCTACGCCGGGACGTTCACGGGTGGAACGCTTGGCGGCGTATCCGTCAGGGGAGGCAACTTCCGCTACGGCCCGGGCGCCAGCAAGTCCGCGGGCGGAGGGACGTTTTCACTCACGACCGATGCCGGAACGATCAACGGACAGATCCTCATGACGACGGACGGCACCCGGACGACCCTCCTGTTCTTCGGCATGTACCTCGGCGCGCGGATCGAGTTCAGCCTGACCACGCAGGGAATGCTGATCGGCGGCCTGGGGTATGCCGCGACCGGGCTCGCCCCCACGGGCTTCGCCTCCCATAACGACTACGTGTCCGCGGTCCAAAAGGCCGTCGCCTCTGGACCGCAGGCGCAGCAAATCGTCGCCGCCGCCGAGACCAACGCGCGTCTCGTTCGGGACTACCAGCAGCAAACTCACTAGTGCAACACCGTTCCTGATTTTGTGGACAAATGCGACAGCCCACACGTCAGCCGAACGACGCTGCTGGCGATTCGCGTGCCGGAGTCCCACCGGCAGATGGTGCCAACGACCCGGGGAGACCCCGGATCCCACGCCGGGCCGTGCCCCGGCGAGGATCCAGGGGCGGTGCCGGCGAGGATCGGGCCCCGTTGGGGCCCGGCCGCCGGTGCGCTCGAAGCGCCGCTGCCCGCCGCGCGACCGCACGCCAGAACGACCATCCATGCTTCCCGCGCGTCCTCACGGGTACGGGGAAGGTGACACGGTCGCCCGGTCGGCGGTTCGGCCGCTCGGCGAGCTTCATCCCGCGCCGCCCGATGCTACAAGCGGCAGCGTGATGTCGAGAGAGTCCGTAGCGATCAGCGAACTTGTGCGCCCCGATCA
>DASPUZ010000095.1:0-15139 GCA_035622635.1 bacterium
CTACCCACCAGAACATCGTGCACGAGCACCTGATGGTCTTCCTTCAGCAACGGATTAAGGACAGCAGCGTCTTGAGGTTGATCGGGAAGTGGCTCCATGCGGGGGCCCTAGAGGAAGATAAGGGGAGTCGTCCTGAAGAGCCGGATGCGGCAAATCCGCACGTCCGGATCCGTGGGGGGCCCGGCGAGGCAACTCGCCGGGCTGTCCCGAGTGCCAACGTGATCATGCCAGGTATGAGAAGTCTCGGAAGGACGCGAACGGGTTTTCGCGGGGGCTTGCCAGGACGATTCAGGCGGAAGACTGGGCCGGGCTCATCGATAGAAGGAGTTCAGGACCCAAAGAGTCAAAATTCCAGACATTAGTGATCTACAATCTATTAAATGCCGACGACCTCGGGGAGGTGTGTGATGGCGCTTCAGCTTGGTGATATCGCTCCGGACTTCGAGGCCGACACCACCGAAGGCTGCATCCGGTTTCATGAGTGGATCGGGGACTCGTGGGCGGTACTGTTCTCGCATCCCAAAGACTTCACACCGGTGTGCACCACCGAACTCGGGTATATGGCCAAGCTCAAGCCCGAGTTCGTCCGGCGCAACACCAAGATCATCGGTCTCAGCGTGGACCCCGTGGAAGACCACACGAAGTGGGCGAATGACATCAGGGAAACGCAGGGAGTCGCGCCCAACTACCCGATGATCGGTGACACGGATCTTCGGGTCGCCAAGCTGTACGGCATGTTGCCGGCCGACGCGATGGATACCTGCGAAGGGCGGACTCCCGCGGACAACCAGACGGTCCGCACGGTCTTCGTCATCGGACCCGACAAGAGAATCAAACTCATGATCGCTTACCCGATGACGACCGGTCGCAACTTCGACGAAGTGCTGCGCGTCATCGACTCGTTGCAACTGACGGCCAAGCACAGAGTCTCGACACCGGTGAACTGGCAGCACGGCGACGAGGTCATCATCGCGGGGTCGGTTTCCGACGAAGAGGCCAGGAAGATCTACCCACAAGGTTGGAAGGCGCCCAGACCATATCTCCGAATCGTGCCGCAACCGAAATGATCTTCAAACAGTACTATCTCGGTTGCCTCGCGCATGCGTCGTACCTCGTCGCGGACGAAGAGAGCCGCACCGCCGCGGTGATCGATCCGCAGCGCGACATCGATCACTATCTCGCGGACGCCGAGCGGCACGGCATCGAGATCAGGCACGTTTTCCTGACGCATTTTCATGCCGACTTCGTCGCCGGCCACCTTGAGCTCCGGGACCGCACGAACGCCCAGATCTATCTCGGCCGTCGTGCCGAAGCCGAATATGCGTTCGTACCACTTGGCAACGGAGACAGCGTGTCGCTCGGTTTGGTGCGGCTGACCGCGTGCGAGACGCCCGGTCATTCCCCCGAATCGATCTGCCTCCTCGTGGAAGACCTTCGCCGGGATTCCGGGCGTCCGTACGCCGTGCTGACCGGCGATACCCTGTTCATCGGGGAGGTTGGGCGCCCGGACCTGCGCGCGGCGCTGGGATGGTCGGCCGAGCAACTCGCGGCCATGCTGTACGATTCGTTGCGCGACAAGCTCCTGGCGCTACCCGACGAGACGCTGGTGTATCCTACCCACGGTGCCGGCTCGCTCTGCGGCCGAAACATCAGCAAGGAAACCGTGTCTACGATCGGCGTGCAACGCCGGTACAACTACGCCCTGCAGCCGATGACCAAGGATGCGTTCATCGAGATGATCACCGCAGATCAACCCGACGCGCCGTCGTATTTCACATATGACGCCATTCTCAACACCCAGGAACGGCCGACGCTCAAGCGCGTGCTCGCCCGCGGGCTGCGCCCACTCGATATCGAGGAAACTCTCCGGCTCCGTGGAGCACAGGGGCAGGTGCTTGACGCCCGCGGCCCCGCGGATTTCGCTGGAGCGCACCTGGTCGGCAGCGTTAACATCGGCTTGGACGGCCAGTACGCTACCTGGGCGGGCACGCTCTTGGATCGCGAGCGGCCGATCGCCATTGTGGCGCCCCAGGGCCGGGAGTCGGAAGCGGTGATGCGACTCGGCAGGATCGGGTTCGATCACGTCGCCGGATATCTGGAGAACGGGATGGAGGCGGTCGGTGGGCGTATCGACGTCATCCGTCAGAGCTCGCGCGTCACCGTGCAGGCGCTGGCGGAATTGCTGGACTCCCAGGAACCACCGGTCGTCCTCGACGTCCGCACAGATGCGGAGCGGCACACGGTTGCAATCGCCCGGAGCATGCACATCCCGCTCCAACACCTCCTCGAGCGGATCGGCGAGGTGCCGTCGGACCGTCGGATGGTGGCGGTCCACTGCGCCAGCGGCTATCGATCGTCGATCGCGATGAGCCTCCTGGAGAAGCACGGCGTTCCTGAGGTCGCCGATCTCGTCGGCGGCATCGCGGCCTGGACCGCCTCAAACCTTCCTATCGAGACGCATCCAGCGACCTACGCAAACTCCTGAGGCAAGCAGTGTTGCAAGCGACAGCAGTGTCCCCCGGGGGCGAGCCAGGCTGAGCCGATGCCGACGACCAGTCCACCAAGCGCATAGACTCCTCCGGACACTCTCACCGCCGGCGCCTTAGGTCCGCGGTCACGGCGTCGAGTGCGGACGGCACATGGCACAGGGCAGGCCGGTGCGGTGCGTTCGAGCGTTGTTGACGGCCGTCGGCAGGATAGGCGTAACGATGGGCGGCGGGCTGCCGCTCCGCGCGGACGCACGGGACGGCATCGGTTTTACTACGGGGCCACCGAGGCGGGTCCGGGCGACGGGTCGATGAGCACCAATAGCGGGCGAGCCGGCTGGTTGAAATCGAAGTCGGCCACGAGGGTTCCGAGTTGTGGAGCGGTCTCGCGGACGTCCAGTCGGCAGTCGGGCCTGCCGTTCTCGGATCGATGCGCAGCCCGCCGAGAAAGTCTTCCTCGATGAACTTGAGGTCCAAGATAATGGCTGCGTTCGCACCGACGAGGCCAGAGGTACACCCTCGCTCGCGCCTTCACATATCTTGCTCGTCATCCACGGCCTCAAGACCTCTCGCAACGGAGAGACGGCGCGCTTGACCGCACGGCACCTTCGCTCGCCTGGGGAGTCAGCGAACGCTAATCCGCCCGCATTGTGGGCATCATACAAACGAATATTGGTCGGGAGGCGAGCGGTGCGTAGGGACTTGTCTTTACCCGACGGCTACCGGGTGAGGGAGGTCGAGGGGTATTTGTATCTGTTCGACGCCGAAGGGATTCCGCTCATCGGCCCGACGGACGCCCCCACGATCGAGGCCTACGCCTGGCGCGACGCTTGGCGGCGCATCGACCGGGAGCTCCACGAGGAACTGGAGGCCCTCGGTGCCGCTGCTCGCCCACTGCACGAACTGCGCCGGCTGCGGCAGTACATGCGCATGCTGGACGCCGTGGGACACGTATCGCGCGAAGAGGAACGGAGACCGGTGCCGAGGGTCACGGTTCGCTGGGTCGCTCTTGCCGCGTCGGCCGCCGCTGTTGCGGCAGTCTTCCTGATGACGTTTTCCAGGATCGTCGGCGTGCCGGAGAATCCGGCGCCTCCGGTCGCGCCGAGCCGGTTCGCGACCGCGCCATTCGCGACACCGCCCGCCGCCACGTTACCGGCGCCGCGCTCCGGCAGCGCGGGAGGCGTGCGCGCCGTCGTTGCAGGAACCGCCGGGGCGGCGCCTCACGGGCCGGTTCGCGCCGCGCACGCCGTGCGGCGGCGGTCTGTGGTCGTGGGGTATGCCGTGAGTTTCGGCGATTTCGCGAGCCGTGCGATTGCGGATACCATGATGCACGTCATCCGGCGCAAGGGATACGTCGTGCATGTCGCGTCCCTGGGCGAAGATTCTCAGGTGGTGACCCGGCCCTATCACACCCGCAGGCAGGCCGAGCGCCTGGTACACGCGTTGAAAGAGATCGGTCTGCCCGCAGAACTCGCGGCGATTCGGCCGCTCTGAGGCTGGTAGCCCGTACATTGTGAGCAAGACGCGGCGCCCGGCCCGGGTCTTCCCGGGCGGGCGCCGTCAACGACTGGCCGTCGCCTACTGAGAAGGCACCTGTACGGTCGTGATCGCCGCACCCGGCTGCGCAAACACCTTTCCCGGCTGTCCCGGCACGCCGAGCACGGGGAGTACCCAGTAGTCGAGTCCGTAGTAGCCGGCGATCCGCCACGCGAGCACCAGCCAGGTCGCCAGGATGAAGAACAACGGGTTGATGCTGACCGTTCCGGCCAGCAGATAGTTCGCGTTCATGAATCCGCCGAAGAAGGCGGCAACCCCCGTGAAGAGGCCGACAATCAACCCCAACCCGACGAGGAACTCGCCCGCCGCGATCACATGGCCCCAGACCGCCACGTATGGCAGGACGAACGAGTGGAGGAAGCTCGCGTACCATCCGGATACGTCCGGGTGGACGCCGCCGGTCTTTTTCAGGGCTCCCGCGACGAAGCCTGCCAGCGCCGTGCCGGCCTGGGAGCCTGCCCACGCTGAGCTGTGCAGCTTCGCCCATCCCTCGATGACCCACGTATAGCCGACGTACAGCCGCACGATCAACCAGAACCACGCCATTCGCGTGTCCGCGAACAAGAACCTCGAGATCCCGGGCTCGCCTACCTGAATCGCGTGCTTTTGGTTCTTGAGCATTGGCGTTCACCTCCGGGGCCATCTGAGTTCGGGGGGGACCGGCCCCTTATTGGGGCTGAGGATACCGTGTAACGCACGTTCCCGGACATCCGTAACAGACCTGATTCCGGATCGGGTCCTCAACCTACGCACACCCGGTCTGGCGGGATCGGGTTCTTCAAGTGCGGCGGGCCCGTGATGCGGAGCGCCCGCCGCGAGGGTGGAGCCTTTCCCGAGACGGGATCGCCTACGAGGCACGGTGCGGTGACGGGGGCCCGATCACGCAGCATGCCGGCACGGCTAATCGTCATGGCGGTGCCGTCGCTTCGTTGACGGCGTGACGGCGGGGCAGCCGCCTAGCGCCTCACGCCCAGGAGCACGATCTCATCCCACCCGAAATGCACGTCGCCGTCCCGCTCCTGGATCCGGAACGCCGCGGTAGCCGCGGGCGACGCGCTGAGGAACGATTCCTTGAGCGCGGCGGCCTGCGGCGCCGCGACGCCGGCGCGGCGCACCCAGTCGTTGAACTGCAGGCGGACATGGGTCATCTCCATGTCCACGACGCGGAGGCCGCAGTCCGCAAACACCTCCCGCAGCCGGGTGGGCGTATAACTCGCGACGTGGGACGGATCGCGACGTCGCTCCCACTCGTCCATCAGCGCGGCGAGCACCTCATCCTCGGGGGCACACGTATCATCCAGGACGACGCGGCCGTCCGCCCGGGTGACGCGGGCCATCTCCGCGACCGACTTTTCGAGATGCGGGAAGTGGTGGGCCGCGTGGCGGCAGGTCACGAGGTCGAACGACGCACTCCTCAGCGGAAGCGCCTCCGCGTCGCCGAGACAGAACTCGACATTGTGGAGGCCCTGGGCGTCACGTAGCTTTTGCGCCTCGCGCACCATGCCCGCGGTCATGTCGAGCGCCAGGACGCGCGCGCAGCGAGGCGCGACTGCGAGCGCGGTGAATCCAGTCCCGGTTGCGACGTCGAGCGCACGATCTTGCGGCGAGGGTGCCGCCAGCCGAAGAAGCGCCTCGAGCCCTTCGGAGTGCCGGTGAACCGAGCTGACAGTGTACCAGGCCGCTTGGCGCGCGAACTGGGACCGCACGGTTTCTTTGGCGTCGTCGGGCACGGCTGCCTCCACGCAGGAGCGGTAGCGATGCGGAAGAATCCCAAGCTTGATGAGCCTGCCACAATGGCACGCGTGGCCGTTGTTCTTGATTGCGACCCTCGTCGGGGACGCGCTCTGTTTCGTGATCGCCGTTTTCGGCGATCTCACGGGTCGCTACCGCATGCCGCACGTTTTCTGGTGGATTCTGTGGCTGGCGCAGATTCCCCTTGGGATCCAGATCGTGCTCGGGCTCGTGCTGCTGTCGACAGGTCTTCGGCCCCGGACCCCGTTGCACTTCCTCTATGGGGGATTGATCATCGCCACCCTGGCCGTGTTGTTCGTGTTGCGGCCCGCCAGTTCCACCCGGCGCGTCCTGGTGCCGGATGAGACCCGGTATCGCGAGTCCAGGTGGCTCATGCTCTTGTGTCTCTTTCTCCTCGGGTTGGTCGGCCGAGCGTACATGACGGGGCTGCTGGGGCACTGAGCAGGGGGGTGGCAAGAACCCGCTAAGCAATTGCACTAAACGATATAGGCCATTGACAAAGCATCCAGTGTTTGTTAGAGTGCGAAGATAAAAGTCCGGGTTTTCGTTCTTGCCCGTCGCATATCACCGCAAGTCGGCACCGCGAACCAAAGGATCGACGTTCGGGGACATCGCGACGTCCGGGCGACGATATAGGCGATGAAGAGACCGGGTCGCAGCACTCCCGGATCTAAGAGAGCTGGGCAGGTAATGTGGGAGCCAGCATCCGGAGCTGCGGACGCTCAACTCTGAGCCGCGGGAACCAAAGGCTGTTGTAGCACGAGCCGAGTAGCACCCGCCGGACCCCGCCGAGACCGGGTTGAGGGCCGTCCGAGCCTTGATGCTTGGACGGAACTAAGGTGGTACCGCGGGGAGTCTCGTCCTTAGAGGAGAGGCTCCGCGCGGTTTTGTTTTGTGGAGGCGTTCGAGCAGGGACACGCTCGTACAAGGAGGATGTGACGATGGCTCGCCAGTCAACGCCCGTGGTTCGACCCGGGACGGCCGCGACGACGAAGAGGATGACCGGAGGACAAGCGCTCATCGAGTGCCTTCGCCGAGCGGGCGTCGAAATCGTCTTCGGTCACCCCGGCGGGCAGGCCCTGCCATTGTACGACTCGATCTACGATGCGCGGGGCATCCGTCACGTCCTTGTCCGCCATGAGCAGGTGGCGGCGCACGCGGCCACCGGGTACCATCGCGTCACAGGCAAGGTTGGCGTTTGCATGGCGACCTCCGGTCCCGGCGCGACGAATCTGGTCACCGGCATCACGGATGCGATGATGGACTCCGCCGGAATCGTCGCGATCACCGGCCAGGTCAGCACGTACGCCATCGGGAGCGACGCGTTCCAGGAAGCGGACATCATGGGAATCACGACGCCCGTGACCAAGCACAACATGCTGGTGCAAAAGGCGTCAGATCTCCCGCAGGCGACTCTCCAGGCGTTTCTGATCGCGGGCAGCGGGCGGCCGGGGCCGGTCCTGGTTGACATCCCGCGCGACGTCGCGTTGACCGAGGGGGAGTTCGAGTTCCCCGAGCAGGTGACGCTTCGCAGCGGCAAGATCCCGCCCGCTGTCCCGAGCCCGAACCAGATCGCCGCGGCGGCCGCACTCTTGAGCCGCGCGTCACGGCCGATCATCTATGCGGGCGGTGGCGTGATCACAAGCAACGCCGCTCCCGAGCTTACGGCGATGGCCCGGCGAACGAGGATTCCTGTGACGACGACGCTGATGGGCAAGGGGGCGTTTCCCGAGACTGACCCGCTGGCGCTCGGGATGCTGGGCATGCACGGCACCGCGTACGCCAACTACGCAATCAACGGGGCGGACGTGATCCTGGCCATCGGCGCGCGCTTCGACGACCGGGTGACCGGGCGGGTGAGCGATTTCGCGCCTGCGGCGCGATTCATCCACATCGACATCGATCCGGCGGAGATCGGCAAGAACAAGCCTGCGCACGTTCCAATTGTCGGGGACGCGAAGGAGGCGCTGCGCGCCCTGGACGGGCAGGTGACGCCGCCCGACTGCGAGGCGTGGCACCGGCAGATCGCCGAGTGGAAGACCCGTTACCCGCTCCGTTACCGGCAGGCGGGGGAGGTCATCAAACCGCAGTTCGCGATCGAGGAGCTGTATCGGGCGACCGAGGGCAAAGCGGTCGTCGTCACCGACGTAGGCCAGCACCAGATGTGGGCCGCCCAGTTCTATTTGACCACGGAGCCGCGAACGTGGCTGTCCTCCGGCGGATTGGGCACGATGGGCTTCGGCTTCCCCGCGGCGCTCGGCGCTCAGATCGGCCAGCCCGACGCTCTCGTGTGCGTGATTGCTGGCGACGGGAGCTTCCAGATGACGCTGCAGGATCTCGCCACCGCGGTCGAATGGAGCCTGCCGCTCAAGATCTACATCCTGGACAACCAAGCGCTCGGGATGGTCCGGCAGTGGCAGCAGCTCTTCTATCGGGAGCGCTACTCGCACGTCTTCCTGAAGAACCCGGACTTCGCGAGGCTGGCGGAGGCATACGGCGCCGTCGGGATCAACGTGCGCCGTGCCGAAGAGGTGCGGCCGGCGATCCGCCGGTCCCTCGAGGTCACCGACCGCCCGTGCGTCGTGGCGATCTCCGTGGATCCCGAAGAGAACTGCTACCCCATGATCCCGTCCGGGCAATCCGTGAAGGAGATGATCATCGAAGATGACCGGGTCCGCGGCTGACCTGCCGCCGAATGCTGCGCCAGCGGCCCGACAGGACGCCATGAAGCACACGATCTCGGTGCTCGTGGACAACACGCCGGGCATCCTCATGAGAGTCGCGGGGTTGTTCCGGCGGCGCGGGTACAACATCCACAGCCTGGCCGTGGGAGTCACCGAGCAGTCGTCGATATCGCGGATGATCATCGTGGTGGAGGGCGCGCCGGAGGTCCTCGAGCAGATCATCAAGCAGCTCAACAAGCTGATCGAGGTCGTGAAGGTCAACGACGTGACTGGCTTCAACACCGTGGACCGGGAGCTGGCGCTGATCAAGCTCAATGCGACACCGACGACGCGGATGGAGATCATCGAGATCAGCAACGTCTTTCGTGCCAGCGTCGTAGACCTGAGCGAGAAGACGATGACGCTCGAGGTAACGGGGCGGTCGGACAAGATCGACGCGATCATGTCCCTGCTCCAGAAGTACGGCATCCGGGAGATGGTGCGGACGGGCCAGGTGACGCTCGTCCGCGGCATCCAGCCGACGTAGGAGGCCAGAGGGCATGCCCGCCAAGGTGTATTACGAGCAGGACGCCAGTCTGAATGTGCTCCGCGGCAAGCGTGTCGCGGTGATCGGGTACGGCAGCCAGGGGCACGCCCAGGCCCAAAACTTGCGCGACAGCGGCGTGTCGGTGGTCGTCGGACTGTACGAGGGCAGCCCGTCGTGGGAACAAGCCAGATCCGATGGGCTGGAGGTTGCGACGGTCTCCCAGGCCGCGGCGGCGGCGGACATTGTCCAGGTCCTGATCCCCGACGAGATCCAGTCCCGCGTGTACCACGACGAGATCCGGCCACACCTGACCAAGGGGAAAGCGCTCGGCGTCTCGCACGGTTTCAGCATTCACTTCCATCAGATCGTGCCGCCGTCGGACGTGGACGTGTTCATGGTCGCGCCGAAGAGTCCCGGCCACCTTCTCCGCCGGATGTACGTGGAGGGCAAAGGGGTGCCGTCGCTCCTCGCGATCCACCAGGACGCAACCGGGAAGGCAAAGGCGGTCGCCCTGGCCTACGCGCACGGCATCGGCAGCCTCCGGGCGGGTGTCATCGAGACCACATTTCGCGAGGAGACCGAGAGCGACTTGTTCGGCGAGCAGACCGTGCTCTGCGGCGGCATCTCGGAGCTGATCAAAGCCGGATTCGAGACCCTGGTGGCGGCGGGGTACGCGCCGGAGATCGCCTACTTCGAGTGTCTCCACGAGATGAAGCTGATCGTGGACTTGATCTACGAGGGCGGGCTGAGCCTGATGCGCTACTCGGTGAGCAACACCGCGAAGTTCGGCGATTTCACTCGCGGCCGGCGCATCGTGACCGAGGAGACCCGGGCCGAGATGCGCCGGATTCTCGCCGAAATCCAAAGTGGGGCGTTCGCCAAGGAGTGGATCCTCGAGAACCAGGCGGGGCGCCCGGTGTTCTCCGCGCGCTACCGGCAAGAGACTCACCACCCCATCGAGGAGATCGGTGCGGAACTCCGGGCGATGATGCCCTGGCTCAAACGCACCGTTCCTGTGGGCGCTCCGGGGACCCCCAAGAAGGCTGAGACCAAAGTGAAGCGTTAACAGGACGCCCCGGGCCGGTCACGCGGTCTCGGGGCCCCGGCGGCGGGAACGGCCCGCTGAACGGGAACGCGCCGGCAAGGCCCGGGCGGGCGATCCCCGCCCGGGCATCCGGCGACGATTTGTGGGGGGCGGAGGGACATGGTCGACACGATCCGGATCTTCGACACCACGCTGCGGGACGGCGAGCAATCACCGGGATTTACGATGAACACCGAGGAGAAGCTCGAAGTCGCGCGCGCGCTCGCCGCCATGCATGTGGACGTCATCGAAGCAGGCTTCCCCATCAGCAGCCCTGGCGACCTTGAGGGAGTCCGTCTCGTGGCGCGAGAGGTTCGCGGGCCCGTGATCGCGGCCCTGGCACGCGCCAACCGTCAGGACGTCGACGCGGCGGCCGAGGGGGTCCGGGACGCGGAGCGGCCGCGGATCCACGTGTTCATCGCCACGTCGCCGATCCACATGGAGCACAAACTGCGCATGGCGCCCGAGGCCGTGTACGAGGCCTCCGTCGAGGCAGTCCGTTACGCTCGGACGTTCACCGACGATGTCGAGTTCTCGGCCGAAGACGGTAGCCGGTCCGATCCGGAGTTTCTGTGTCGCGTGATCGACGGCGTGATCCGTGCGGGGGCGTCGACCATCAACGTGCCGGATACCGTGGGCTACGCCACGCCGGACGAGTACGCCGCTCTCCTGCGGCTGCTGATGGAGAGGGTTTCGGGCGGCGACCGCGTGGTCTGGAGCGCACATTGCCACGACGACCTCGGGCTGGCCGTGGCCAACTCGCTCGCGGCCGTCCAAACTGGCGTGCGGCAGATCGAGTGCACGATCAACGGCATCGGCGAGCGCGCCGGCAACGCCGCGCTCGAGGAGATCGTGATGGCGTTGCACACGCGCCGGAACTACTACGGGATCGAGACCGGGCTGGATACGACCAAGATCTACCGGACCAGCCGGCTCGTCACCGCGATCTCGGGAGTCCCCGTGCAGCCGAACAAGGCGATCGTCGGAGACAACGCGTTCGCGCATGAGGCGGGGATTCACCAGCACGGCGTGTTGATGAACCGCGCCACCTACGAGATCATGACCCCGGAGGCGATCGGGATCCCGAGCAACAAGCTGGTGCTGGGCAAGCATTCGGGCCGACACGCTTTCAAGAAGCAACTCGAGGACAACGGCGTGCGCCTGTCGGACGGCGAGCTGCACCGGGCGTTCCAGGAGTTCAAAGGGCTGTGCGACAAGAAGAAGCAGGTCACGATCGAGGACATCCTGTCGCTGGTGGAGACCGAGCTGCGCGGCGCCCCGCAGACGTTTGCGCTCCGCGCATTCCACGTTTCCACCAGCAGCACGCTGCCGCCGATGGCGTCCGTCACCCTCGTGCGGGGACAGGAGCTGTTTACGGAGGAGGCGTCGGGCGACGGTCCGGTCGACGCGATGTACAATGCCATCAACAAGATCGTGGGCCTCACCCCGTCGCTCGCCGACTACGCGATCAAGGCGATCACCGGCGGCACCGATGCGATGGGCGAAGCCACGGTCAAGATCCGCGACGGCGACGGGCTATTCGTCGGACGGGGGACCAGCACCGACGTCTTGGAAGCAAGCGCGCGGGCCTATCTCGCGGCAGTCAACAAGATCATTCACGAACACCAGCACTGGATGAGCAACATCTACGGGTAGCGGGGGCGATCCATGATTCCCTCAACCCGGATTGTGCTGTACGACACGACCCTACGGGACGGCACGCAGGGGGCGGGTATCACGCTGTCGGCGGAGGACAAGCTGCGTATCGCAGACCGCCTCGACGAGTTCGGGATTACGTACATCGAAGGGGGGTGGCCGGGCAGCAACCCGAAGGACCTCGAGTTCTTCGAGCGGGCGCGGGGCAGGACGTGGCGACACGCGCGTCTCGCGGCGTTTGGGAGCACCCGCCGGCCCGGGATCGCGCCGGAGGAGGACGAAAACCTCCGACTGATCGTGGCCGCGGGGACACCCACGGCGACGTTGTTTGGAAAGTCCTGGGACCTGCACGTTCGCGAGGCGCTTCGGACGACCCCGGAGGAAAATCTCCGGATGATCGAGGACTCGGTCCGCTTCCTCTGCGCCCGCGGCCTGGAGGTCGTGTACGACGCCGAGCACTACTTCGACGGGTGGAGAGCGAACCCAGAGTATGCCTTGGCCACGGTCGATGCGGCCTGTCGGGGCGGTGCCGCCGTCGTGGTGCTTTGCGACACGAACGGCGGCAGCCTCCCCTTCGAGATCCGCGAGGCCATCGAAGCGGCCCGCCATGAAGTGGACGCGCCGCTCGGCATCCATGCCCACAACGACGGCGAGCTTGGGGTGGCGAACACGCTCGTCGCCGTACGGGCGGGGGCCGTGCACGTCCAGGGCACCGTCAACGGCATTGGAGAGCGGTGTGGCAACGCGAACCTGATCTCGATCATCCCCAACCTGCATCTCAAGATGGGCTGCCGGTGCGTTCCCGACGGCTCCCTCGAGCGGCTCGGCGAACTCGCGCGCTATGTCGCAGAACTGGCGAACATGACTCCCAACGAGTACCAGCCGTTCGTGGGGCGCAATGCGTTCGCTCACAAGGGAGGCGTCCACGTGAGCGCCGTGATGGCCCACCCGGCGACGTACGAGCACATTCGACCCGAGATCGTCGGCAACCAACGCCGTGTCGTGGTGAGCGACCTGTCCGGACGGGCCAACGTGCTCTACAAAGCCCAGGAGATGGGAGTGGATCTCAGCAAGGACAGGCCCGAGACGCGGGAGATCCTCGCGGAACTCAAGCGGCTGGAGCACCAGGGGTACCAGTTCGAGGGCGCGGAAGCGTCGTTCGAACTGCTGATGCGACGTACGCTCGGGCAGCATCGCCCGGCGTTTTCGCTCCTCGGCTATCGCGTGCTGGCCGAAAAGCGCGCAGACGGGACCAGTGTGTCGGAGGCGAGCATCCGGGTGGCGGTAGACGGGCGGGAGGAACACACGGCCGCCGAAGGCGACGGGCCCGTGCACGCACTGGACCGGGCCCTGCGCAAGGCGTTGGAGCGGTTTTATCCTCAAATCGGCCGGGTGCGCCTCGTGGACTACAAGGTGCGCGTGCTGAACGCCGATGCCGCGACCGCGGCGCGGGTCCGGGTGCTGATCCAATCCACCGACGGAGTCAGAGCGTGGGGGACCGTGGGCGTGTCGGAGAACGTGGTGGAGGCGTCATGGCACGCGCTGGCGGACAGCCTGGAGTACGTGCTGCTGGGCCGCCAAGATCGGGTCGAGACGACGGCGCCGGTGCCGAACCCCGGGGGTCCGAGCTGAGGCTTCGCGTCGCCAGGCCGGCCCACCGGTCGGCCGGCGCGGATCCGCATACACTGGAGATGTCGAGATGAGCGGCCCGCAGCCCTGTCGTGTCGCCGTCATTCCGGGAGACGGGATCGGTAGAGAGGTGACCCCCGAAGCCGTGCGGGTTCTGGCCGAGGTCGGGCGGCGGTTCGGGATCGGCCTGTCGTTCGAGGAAGGGCTTGCCGGCGGCGCCGCGATCGACGCCACGGGGCACCCGATCCCTCCGGAGACCATCGAGTTGTGCCGGCGCTCGGACGCGATCCTCGTTGGGGCGTGCGGCGGGCCACAGTGGGACAAAGGTCCCGCGCACTTGCGGCCCGAGCAGGCCCTGTTTACGTTGCGAAAGACGTTCCAGCTCTACGCCAACCTCCGGCCGGCAAAGGTCTCGCCGCCGCTGTTTCACGCCTCGCCGCTCCGGCGTGAGGTCGTGGAGGGAACGGACATCCTGATCGTCCGCGAACTGTGCGGCGGGCTGTACTATGGGGCGCAGTCGCGCATCGGTGAGGGGGACCAGACGGAGGCGACGGACACGCTCCCGTACTCCGCATCAGAGATCCGCCGCGTGGTCCGCAAGGCCTGCGAGATCGCTCGCCTCCGGCCGCGGCACAAGGTGACGTCCGTGGACAAGGCTAACGTGCTCGAAACCTCCCGATTGTGGCGCGAGGTCGCCACCGAGACCGTACGCGAGTTTCCAGACATCGCCCTCGAGCACATGCTCGTGGACAACGCCGCGCTGCAACTCGTGAGAGACCCACGGCAGTTCGACGTGATCGTGACGGAGAACACGTTCGGAGACATCTTGAGCGACGAGGCAGCCGGTGTGATCGGGTCGCTCGGTCTGATGCCGTCCGCGAGCCTCGGCCGCCGTGCTCCCGCTCTGTTCGAGCCGGTGCACGGGACGGCGCCGGACATTGCGGGCAAGGGTATCGCGAACCCCCTCGCCGCGATCCTCACCGGGGCGCTGCTGCTGCGCTATGGCGCGGGGCACGAGGCCGGCGCCGCGGCGATCGAGCGGGCGGTCACGCTCGCGCTCGAACACGGGTGCCGCACCGGAGACATGGCTGGCAGGACTCCCGTGTTGGGGACCCGGGAGATGACCGATGCCGTCCTCGCGAGGCTCACGTAGCGCACGCGGGTTCTCCGCCAAGCAGGACAGACTTTCGACATTCACCGCTTGGGGACACCTCAGGCTGGACGCGGCCACGGCTGACGTGCCGCGGCGGGGCCCGGGCGGTCCAGACGAGAATCCCAGGCTCCGCCCCGCCGTGGCGCGGCAGTGTCTTCCGACGAGCGCGTAGAATATGTGGCCGTCGGCCGGGATCATCGGCGCGACGGGAGGGACGAGATGCGGATCCTCGTGATGGGTACCGGCGGTCTGGGTGGTTACTTCGGCGGGCTGCTCGCGCGGGCTGGGGAGGACGTGACGTTCGTCGCCCGAGGCGCTCATCTCCTGGCGCTGTCAGAGCACGGGCTCCGCGTCCACGGCGTCCACGGCGATTTCGCCTTGCCGGTGCGCGCGGTGCCACGACCGGCGGATGCCGGACCCGTGGACATGGTGCTGTTCTGCGTCAAGACGTACGATGTGGAGAGCGCCGGAGAGGCGATCCGCCCGGCCGTCGGGCCCGAGACGGCGGTCCTCTGCCTGCAGAACGGCGTGGAGACCGAGGACCGACTGATCTCGATGCTGGGACGCGCTCCCGTGCTTGGCGGGGTGACGTACGTTGCCGCGGCGATCGAG
>DASPUZ010000096.1:0-20610 GCA_035622635.1 bacterium
CGTGCCCGCCGTTTCGTCCAAGGACGGGCTGCTGGCACAAACGATCCGTCGGTCCACCCGCGTGCGCAACCCCGCATTCGAGATGGGTGATGTCCCCTGTGCGTGGTGCGCCGGACTTTGCGACCAGCATAGGGTGTTTCCACGGGCGTCGGAATCAGGCGGATAACCGATTCTGAGGTACGGCCGTCCCGACCCGCGGTGCTGACGCGTTCGGCGCCCGCTGCGAGTGCGCCGGGGACGCCGAGGTGCAGCTTGGGTCCGTTCGTCTGACCGCCGGAGGGGCTCCGGCGACGCGAGGCCCACATGACCAACACGACAATTTCGGCCGCATGGCCGTGGCGGGGTCGGGTATCGAGCATAGAAGGCGTCTATGCTGACTTCCCCGAATCCGGCCCGCGGAGACGGTAGTCGGGACGTCGATGGTAGATGACATCTTGAGATAAGGAGTTGACATGAGCTGGAGACACGTGATCGACGCGTTCGAGTTGCTCGACAGCGCCCGCGTTGACGGCGAGCAGGTGGCCGCGGCGTGGCGCGCATCGGGGATCACAGACGTATCGGTGACCCGTATCCGGGGCGAGAAGGGTTCCACCGATTTCGTCAAGGCGACGATCCCAGGGACGCTTGGAAAGAGCGCCGGTGGTGGAGCGCCCACGTTGGGGGTCGTCGGGCGGCTCGGCGGTCTCGGCGCCCGGCCGCAGCGTATCGGGTTCGTTTCCGACGGCGACGGCGCGCTGACCGCGGTCGCATGTGCCCTGACTCTCGCCGCCATGCGACAGAAGGGCGACGCGCTCCCCGGGGACGTGATCGTGGCCACGCACATCTGTCCCAATGCGCCGACCCAGCCCCATGATCCCGTTCCGTTCATGGGGTCGCCGGTGGACATGGCTCAGATGAACAGGCAGGAGGTCGACGGACGCATGGACGCGATCCTCTCCGTCGACACCACGAAGGGGAACCGGATCATCAACATGCGCGGGTTCGCGATCTCGCCCACGGTGAAACAGGGCTACATTCTGAGGGTGAGCGAGGACCTGCTGACGGTCATGCAGATCGTGACGGGGAGGCTACCGGCCGTGTTCGCCATCACGACGCAGGACATCACGCCCTACGGGAACGGTGTGTTCCACATCAACAGTATCCTGCAGCCGGCAATCGCCACGGTCGCGCCGGTGGTGGGCGTGGCGATTACCGCCGAGGTGGCGGTGCCAGGCTCCGCGACCGGGGCCACGCACCTTGAAGACGTCGAATCGGCCGTTCGCTTCTGCATTGAGGTGGCGAAGGCGTACGGAGCGGGCCAGTGTCACTTTTATGACGAGGCGGAGTTCGCGCGGTTGCAGTCCCTCTACGGGGACATGAGCCGGCTGCAAACACTGGGCGTCGGCGCGAGTTGACACATCGGCCGCGTCCTGGAAGCGGGGCAAGGGAGGGCCCCGAGCCTGTGTGACGGTCCGGGAGGAGGGTGGGTCGACGCGAAGGATCGCGTACCCCTCCTGGGACCGTGGCGGTCCGCCTCATCGAGTCTCGGACGGACTTGAATCCTTCCTCGAACCGATATTCGCGGACACGGAACTGGCGTACGCTTGGGGAAGATCACAGGCGAGAGGCGGTCGAAGCCCTATGCCTGTCAGCGTGAGGCTCTCGACGCCGAGGGGTGACACCTGGTCTTGCGCCCCGAGTGCTCGCTTGGAAGGGGGATACCGTGCAGATCACGCGTGAAGATGCGTTGAAATACCATGAGGAGGGTCGTCCCGGGAAGATTGCGATCACCGTCACCAAATCTTGCGCCACCCAGCGTGACCTTTCCCTTGCCTACACGCCGGGCGTCGCTGAACCGGTACGCCGGATCCATGAGAGTCCGCTCGACGCCTTCGCGTACACGTCGAAGGGAAACATGATCGCGGTCGTCAGCAACGGGACCGCCGTGCTCGGGCTAGGCAATGTGGGAGCGGCGGCTGCGAAGCCGGTGATGGAGGGCAAGGCGCTGTTGTTCAAGCGGTTCGCCGATGTCGATGCGATCGACCTCGAGGTCGATTCCAAAGACCCCGACGAGATCGTGCGCATCGTGGAAGCACTGGCTCCCACGTTCGGGGGGATCAACCTCGAAGACATCAAGGCGCCGGAATGCTTTTACATCGAGGAACAACTTAAGCAGCGCATCGACATTCCCGTCTTCCACGACGACCAACACGGGACGGCGATCATCGCGGGGGCCGCGTTGCTCAATGCCCTGGAGCTGGTGGGGAAGCGGATCGACCAGATCCGCACCGTGATCAGCGGTGCAGGCGCGGCGGCCATCGCCACCGCGGAATTCTTCGTCAAGCTCGGCATGCGGCGGGAGCGCCTCATCCTGGTGGACACCCACGGCGTCGTGTACGCGGGTCGCACCGAGGGGATGAATCCCTACAAGGCACGTCTGGCCGCACAGACATCGGCGCGCACGCTCGCCGAGGCGCTGGTCGGCGCGGACGCGTACCTGGGCCTGTCCATCGGAGGCCTCGTCTCCCGCGAGATGGTCAAGGCCATGGCCGAACGGCCCATCATTTTCGCCCTGGCCAACCCCGATCCCGAGATCACCTACGCGGACTCCCGTGCCGCGCGCCCGGACGCGATCGTTTCGACCGGCCGCTCGGACGACCCGAACCAGGTCAACAACGTGCTGGGATTCCCCTTCATCTTCCGGGGCGCGCTGGACGTGCGGGCGCGTGCGATCAACGACGAGATGAAGATCGCGGCGGCCCAGGCTCTGGCGGCGCTGGCCAAGGAAGAGGTACCGGACATGGTGCTGCGGGCCTACGGGCTCGAGAAGTTGCAGTTTGGGCCTGAATACGTGCTCCCCAAGCCGCTCGATCCCCGCGTCCCGTTGTGGCTGGCCCCGGCGGTGGCCGAGGCGGCGATGAAGACGGGTGTTGCGCGCCGGACCGTGGAGCTGGCCGCCTACCGCGACGAGCTGGCTCGGCGCCTCACGCGCGGTTGGGCCGTCATGGGCGTCGTGGTGCACAAGGCGCAGGCCTCGCCGCGGCGTGTCGTCTTCTCGGAAGGCGAGGAGCCGAAGATCATCCGCGCGGCTGCGATGATCACGCGCGAGCAGATCGCGCACCCGATTCTCGTGGGCCGCGAGGATGTGATTCGCGAGAGGATGCGCGAGCTGGGTGTGGCCATCCCGGTCGAGATCGTCACCCCGCAGACCTCGCCAAAGCTTGAGGGATACGCGGCGGCTCTCTACCAGTCGCGTCAACGGAAGGGGATCACGCTCCGGGAAGCCAGGGCGCAGTTGCTGGAGCCGAATTACTTCGGAGCGATGATGGTGCAGGCAGGGGACGCCGACGCGTTTGTCGCGGGCCTCACCTACCACTACCCGGACGTCATCCGCCCGGCCCTGCACGTGATCGGCCCGGCATCTGGGGACTCGCGCGTCGCCGGGTTGTATCTCGTCATGCTGGACGGCCATCCCTACCTGCTGGCCGATCCGACGGTCAACATCGACCCGACCGCCGAGGAACTGGCCGAGATTGCGATCATGGCGGCCGAGAAGGCGAGCGAGTTCAACATCAGTCCGCGTATCGCGATGCTGTCGTTCTCGAACTTCGGCTCGACGCGCCACCCGCGGTCGGCCAAGGTGGCCGAAGCGACCGCCCTGGTCAAGGCCCGCCGTCCGGATCTCATGGTCGACGGTGAGATCATGGCGGATGTGGCGCTGTCCCAGGAACTGCGGCAAGCGGACTACCCGTTCTCCACGCTGGTCGGGGAGGCCAACGTGCTGATCTTCCCCTGTCTGGAAGCGGCCAACACCGCGTACAAGCTGCTGCAGCGCCTCGGTGGGGCAACCACTGTCGGTCCGATCCTGATGGGAATGGCGAAACCCGTGCATGTGGTCAGCCGGGGTGCCGAAGTGACGGACATCGTGGACATCACCTCGATCGCGGTCGTGGACGCTCAGAACCTCGCGAGGCTGTCCGCGCTGTCGCGTGCGATGGCTTCAGCAAGCGATCCGGAGACCGGGCGGCGCGAACGCCGGTGACCGGGGATTGCTCGCGGCAGAGCAGAGGAGAGGGACCGGGTCGATAGCGTTCTGAGCGGAGAGGAAGGCGGGTGCGTAAATCCTACGCCACCGGAGGACATCCCGGGCGGGTGGAGGTGGCTGAACGTGGGCAAGAACGAGCGGCAGAACGTCGAGACGGTTCCACGGGACTACGGGGGGGCGTGCGGGCTCCATTGGGAAGGCAATGCCTGGTACGAGATGCTGGGCGCCACCTGCAGCACGCAAGAGACGCTCAACCCTGGAAATATCTGTCCCGTATACGCCTGCGCGAAGGAGCGGGGCGTCGCTCACTGCGGCGTCTGTCCCGAGTTCCCCTGCGACCTGCTGGTCAACTTGGCGGCCCAGTCCGGTCCGACGGACCCACGGATCGAATCCGCGGAGATGCGCGCCCGGTTGGGCGATGAGGCGTGGACCGAGTGGGCCCGCGGCCGGAAGATGTGGCTCACCGCCTTCTGCTCGCTCCGCGGAGGGCCCACCCACACGTAGCACACACTGCCGCGAAAGAACGGCAAGGAGGGGGAGGCGGCGAGGATCTACCCTCGCCGCCTCCCCGCGCCTCCCCGCGATCTCCCGGCGGGCGGTGGACGCGTTCCAGAAGCGTCAGGACATGCGGGGCCGCCCGGGAGACGTGATCCCCTTGGCGATGATCGGCATCGCCCCCACGAGCGTCAGCGCACCCGCGAAGAACCCCGCCGGAAGACCGGCGGCGGCGATGAGCACGCCGAAGACGACCGGGCTGATGATCATCGCGACACGCATCACGCCTTGACGGATGCCGAACGCGACTCCCCAGAACTCCGCAGGCACCGGCTCCGTCATGAGGTTCATCGTCATCGGGAGGGCCAGGCCCGTGCTGGCTCCCATCAGGGCTCCCGCGGCGGCCAGGGGCCAGAACTCCCGCAGAAACGGGGTGATCCCCAGTGAGAGCGCCGCGAGCCCGGTGGCGGCGAGCAACAGCCCAGTGTTGCCGAGCCGGGCCGTGCCGGGCGAGAGCAATGACCGGACGAGCATCGAGCTCAGGCTGATGGCGGCGAATACGGTCCCGATCAGCGTCACGGAGAGTCCAACGCTGCTCAGGTAGATGGGGTAGAACGACTGTTGCAGCGTTTGGGCCGCCATCGTCATGAACGAGATGAACAGCACGGCGCCGATTCCAGGCCGACGCAGGATAGGGACGACGAGATCGTAGGCGCTTGCCAGCGACGCGACCGACCTGGCGGTCGGGGGGACGGCGGACAGCACGTTGGCGATCGCGAACGAAGGCACCATGAGCATGCCGATGAGCGCGAACGCCGCGGTGTACCCGAGATGACCGACAATGGCCCCGCCGATCGGAGGTCCGACGACGGCCCCAGCGGAGCTCCACAGCGAATAGTAGCCGAAATTGTTGAGTCGCTCGCGCGGGGGGCTGATCGCGGCCACGACTGCCTGGGCCTCGACGGCGAAGCCAATGCTGCCGGCGCCCAGGAGCGCATACGCGATCGTGACAGCCCACACGTTGTGAATAGCCAAGAGCGCCACGGCGGCCAGCGCGTACGCCACGACCGCCGCTTTGGCGACGGCGGCGGCGCCGTGTTTGTCCGCCAAGGCGCCGGAGGGAATCGCGATCAACAGGGGCAGGACGCCGCTCACGCCGAGGACGAGTCCTACGACGGACACAGAGGCGCCGAGCGTGCCAAGGTACAGGGGCACGAAGGGACCGATCACGTACCAGGCTCCGTTCGATACCATTGCCAGGATGTTGTTCAGCAGCAGGAGAAAACGCCGCGTCGCCGCGCCGGTCGGAGCGGTGCCGCCGTACGCCATGGGGCGTTGCCCTACGTGATCATACGCGGGTACAGCCTGGCCGCCAATGCGACGAACACGGCGATCCCCAGGAGCAGCACCCCGAAGTCCAGGCGCAACCCGAACGCGCTTGTCCCCCCGGTCACCATGAGGGTTCGAAGTCCGTCCACTTGGTAACTCAGCGGATTGATTGTGGAGATGGTGCGCAGCCAGCCCGGCATCAGGCTCAGCGGGTAGATCGCGTTGCTGGCGAAGAACAGGGGCATGGTCAGGATCTGCCCGATGCCCATGAAGCGTTCACGCGTCTTCACCAGGCACGCCATGACGACAGAGAACATCGAGAAGAGCGCGGAGCCCATGATCACCAGGAGCAGCACGCCGGCAATGTTGGCTAGATGGAACTGCACGTGGATGTGCATCAGCAGCGTGAGCAGGTAGACGATGACGGCCTGCGACAGGGCACGGACACCGGCCGACAGCGCCTTGCCGAGCACGAGCGCCGTTCGGGTTGCGGGGCTGACCAGTAACTTGTGCAGGATGCCGAGGTCTCGTTCCCAAATCGTGGCGATGCCGTAGAAGATCGCGATAAAGAGCACGCTCTGCGCGAGAATGCCCGGGGCCATGAAATCCAGGTAGGGCAACCGGCCCGTGGGTACGCCCCGGAGCCGCGCCATGACCTGCCCGAATACGACCAACCACAGCATCGGCTGGATGGCACGGGTGAGCAGTTCAAGCGGGTCGTGTCGCAGTTTACGGATCTCCGCCCCGGCCACGGCGGCGACGTGACGGACAAACGTAAACGCGGCCGGCGGCTCAGGAAAGTCGGCGGGCGGTACGGCGGGCACGTAAGAGCTCACGGAAGCTCCCCTCCTGTTCGAGTTTGTCGCCGGTGAAGTGGATGAACGCATCGTCGAGGGTGGCGGTCGGCCCGACCCGGGCCTTGAGGCTCGCCGGCGACCCGGCGATCATCACACGCCCGTGATGCATGATGGCGACGCGCTCGCAGTGTTGGTCGGCCTCTTCCATATTGTGGGTGGTGACCAGGATCGTCATGCCGAGGCGTTCCCGGAGTTCGTGGATATGCTCCCAGACGGCGCGGTGCGCCACGGGATCGAGACCGACCGTCGGTTCGTCCGCGAAGAGCACGGCCGGGTGGTGCAGGGTGCTTTGGGCGATCTCCAGGCTCCTGACCATGCCTCCGGAGTAGTGGCTGACCTGCGTGTTGGCGGCGTCCAGGAGACCGATCATGGTCAGGGCTTCGTGGATGCGCTGGGCGCACTCCTTCGGCGGTACGCTGTAGAGCTGGGCAGACAGCAGAAGGTTCTCGTACCCGGTCAGCGCTCCGTCCGCGGACAACAGCTGCGGAACGTAGCCGATCCGCCGCCGCACCAGCGCAGCCTGCGTCACGACGTTGAAGCCGGCCACCCAGGCCTGGCCCGAGGTCGGCGGCAGGAGGGTGGTGAGGATCTTGATCATCGTGCTCTTCCCGGCCCCGTTGGGGCCGATGAGGCCGAAGATCTCGCCGTGCTGGACCTCGATGGAGACGCCGTCAACGGCCACGAGCGAGCCGAAGCGCCGAACAAGATCGCGCGTCCGGATCGCGCACGTCGCGGGCGCCGAGCCGTCGCCGCGCCGCCTGACATCGGGGAGCACTGCGTGGCTGGAGTTCGCTGAGTCCGTCACGGGCGCGTCACCTCCACTCTGTCGCCAAACACGCGCGTCAGCGCGTGCAACGACTGGCGGAGTGCCCCGACCTGCGCGGACGAAAGGGCGGCCAGACGCCGTGCCGCGTCGCGGCGAGCGGCGTGCTTTGCGATGTCAAACTGCGCCGCACCCCGGTGAGTCAGCCGGAGCATGACCCGCCGGCGGTTGCCGCGGTCGATTGTGCGGGTGGCCCATCTACGCCGGACGAACCGGTCGATCAGGCCCGAGGCTGTGGATCTGGTAACGCCCAGGTGCTCCGCCAGTTCGGTCAGGGAGCAGTCCCGCTGCCGGTACAGGAACGCCATGACGCGAAACTGGGTCAAGGTGAGGGTGGGCAGTTGCGCGCGCATCTGTGTTCTGATGCAGCGGACCACCAACGGCGCGGTATCCACGAGCCGGGCGGCACACGCCGCGATTTCTCTCGAGCCCTGGGCCGGCGATTGCGGCGGGCCTTCTGCGACGATGTTCATGAGGCGCACTCCGAACTGTTCGTCATACGTACAATCTCTTCATACACCGAAGCGGGAGGCTCGCGCAATCGGGTCGTCACCCTATGAGTATTCCGCGAAACGGGACTGCCGGTGCCATGCGTCCTCGGGAAGTCTCCTGGAGCGACCATCGCAGCGGAGTCCGTCAGGGGTCGATGAGTCTCTCGCCGTGCGCCTTCTGTGCATGCTATCGGCGCCCTCCAGATGACCGGACGAGCGAAGCCGTGGCGCAGCAACTCCCGAAGGCGGGCAGGGGCGAGAATACGGTCGTTACCCGATTCCTCCGAGGGGCTGGCGGGGCGAAAATTGAGATACAGCAGCGTTGGGTGAAGCGATGAGGGGCGCTGCGGGGGTGAAGTTGAACGCTCGGCCTCGGAGCCAGCACAGCAGGGAGATAAGGGGGGAGGACCGATGCGAATGGTGGTGGCTACGGACGGGTCGCCGCACGCCGAACACGCGGTCCTGTGGGTGGCTCGGTGGGCAAACAGACTGGCAGACACCGAGGTCACGTTGATCAATGTCGGAGACGTCCGGTTGCTCGCCGAACGTATGAAGCGAGGTGGGACCGATATCCTCGCCCATGCCGCGCAGGCGTTCACGGCGCAGCCCGGGAAAGTGAAAACGGTGTATCGATCCGGGGATCCGGCCGAAGAGATTCTGAAGCTTGCCAGGGAGATTCATGCGGACCTCATCGTGCTCGGGCGGCGAGGGCTTGGCCGGATTGGTGGGTTGATGCGCGGAAGTGTGAGCGACCGGGTCCTCCACGGCGCACACTGCGCGGTGCTGATCGCTCGCGAGGTCCCCGTGGTGTCGCGAGCGCACCCATCCGGCGGGATGTGATGTGGGCGTCAGCCTGTCTATAGGCCCGCGCCTACGGCGTGGGCCAAACGCCTTGGATCACGCCGCCGCGGGCTAGCGCTGCGACGCTGGCGGAGCAGTGACGCCGGAGGTGACGACGACCGAATGTGACGTGAGCGTGCGATGCAACGTTTGGGGGGTGCCCGCGGCTGAAGCGTTCCGGGACGGCCGGGAGCGTTGAGTTCCGCATACGCCCAACGGGGACACAACGAACATACGACATACAGCTCCGAATCCCGGTCGGTCCGGTCTCTCCGCTAGCCCTTTGCGCTCTTCGACACTCTGGCGGGTGAGCCGTGGCGCTTGGCGGCCCCGCGGTCGCGGCGGCTGTTCGGGAGCGGCGCCAAGTGTGTGACGTCGATCCCCCGCTCCACGAGGGTCTGCACGACATGCAAGGGGTACGGCGCATCCACCCGGACGACGGTCCACTGCGCTCCATGCATCCCGTAGGTGGCAACGCTCAGAATACCGGCCTCGCAGTCGCGCACCGTATTGACGATGTCCGCAAGCGCGTCGCCCTCTTTCTGACGGACCGTCAGCCGCGTTCCCCCACTGCGCAGCCCCATGATCTTGATGAACGCGTCGAACACGTCGCTCTCGGTGATGATGCCTACAAGGGTGCGTCGCTCAAGCACCGGTAGTGCTCCGATCTTGTGCTCGCGCATCAACACGGCGGTTTGTTCTATGGCGGTGTCCGGCGCAACCGTGATCGGGTCGGGAGTCATGACGTTGCCGACGCTCATGGCTTTCGTGAGGCGCGCCGTCGCGTCGGCGGACAACCGCCTGGCCGACGACGGGGACGCGCGCATCAGGTCGGTCCACGTGACGATGCCGACCAGGGTCTCACCGTCCATGATCGGGAGCCGGCGGATGTGTTTCGATTTCATCATGCGCAGCGCATCGTAGACCGATACGTCGCGGGTGATGGTGAAGACCTCTGCGGTCATGAAATCTCGTACCAGCATACGAAGAAGACCCCTTGTTCCCCAATCTAGTGGTTCTCACGGCCCTCGCCATCGGGTCTGGAGAGTATTTGGCGATCTTGCGTCAGGGTCGAAACGGCGCCGGTAGGTAGGGAGTTCCCCCATCCGGCGGCGCACGGGCGCTTCGGCGCGGCCTCACGAGACCCTGTGTACTGGCCGTCCGATGTGATACGGCCGCAGGCGGTCGAGCAGACGGCGTCGTACGCTTCACTCAGCGGGTGTACGTTCCTGAGCAGCCTCGCGAGCCTTATTGCGGCGTGGCGGCGTCACGCGCTTGCGCGTCGCGGACGAGGGCACGTGGCCTGCAGTCGGCTGGTTGCACGAGGTGTGAGTTGGGCGATGCGTGACGGGAAGAATAGAACCGGAAGTCGTGCGCCGTTGTTCGTGCGGATCACGGGTCCCGGATGATGGCCGGTATCATCGACGAAGCGTAGGAGGATCCCTTGGTGTTCGCCTGCCTCTGCTACGGAACGGAAACGCATCGATGAAGTCACGGAAACGTCCTGAGGCCCGCGCCGTCTCCCCCGCAATCGGGGCGCTGCTCGAGACGCAACGGTTCTTCCGGCGTGGCGAGGTGTCAGCCGGCGGCTGGGGTCTGTTGACGCGGGACCCCAGGGCATGGGAAGCCTTCTACCGGGACCGGTGGCAGCATGACAAGGTGGTCCGGTCTACACACGGGGTGAACTGCACGGGGTCATGCTCCTGGCAGGTCTTCGTGAAGGACGGGATCATCACGTGGGAGACTCAGGCGGTCGATTACCCCTCGGTCGGTCCTGACATGCCCGAGTACGAGCCACGGGGGTGTCCGCGAGGCGCATCGTTCTCCTGGTACATCTATTCTCCGCTTCGCGTTCGCTACCCGTACATCCGCGGCTCACTGCTCGAGTTCTGGCGGGCCGCACTGGCGACCCATCGTGACCCCGTGGCCGCGTGGGCGTCGATCGTTGAGGATCCCCAGAGAGCCATGGCCTACAAAACCCAGCGGGGGCGCGGCGGCTTCGTCCGAGCGGAGTGGGGCGAGGTCAGCGAGCTCATCGCGGCGGCGCACGTCTACACGATCAAGCGATTCGGGCCGGACCGGGTGGTGGGGTTTTCGCCGATCCCCGCGATGTCGATGGCCTCGTACGTGGCCGGGACGCGCTTCCTGTCGCTGCTCGGTGGCGTCATCCTCAGTTTCTACGACTGGTACGCGGACCTGCCGCCGGCGTCGCCGCAGGTATTTGGGGATCAGACCGACGTGCCGGAGTCCGGCGACTGGTGGAATGCGGGCTATCTGATGATCTGGGGCACGAACCTGCCGACCACGCGGACGCCGGACGCACACTTCATGGTGGAGGCCCGCTATCGTGGCCAGAAGGTCGTGGTGGTCTCGCCCGACTATGCGGAGCACACCAAGTTCGCGGACGAGTGGCTAGCGGTGCGGCCCGGCACGGACGGGGCCCTCGCCATGGCGATGGGGCACGTGATCCTCACCGAGTACTACGTCCGCAGACAGGTGCCGTCGTTCGTGGACTACGTGACACGCTTCACTGATTTGCCGTTCCTGGTGACGTTGCGCGAGCGCGACGATGTGTACGTGCCGGATCGCTTCCTCCGGGCCGCGGACATCGGCGACCGCGGCGAGCACGCCGAATGGAAAACCGTCGTGTGGGACGAAGGGGCCGGTCGGCCCGCGGTGCCGAACGGCAGCATCGGCTTCCGCCATGGCGAGGAGGGTGTGGGACGGTGGAACCTCAATCTCGAGGGGATCGTTCCCACCCTGACCCTCTACGGTCGCGAGGCTCGGGCGGTGCCGGTCGACCTCCCGAGGTTTGACGTGGGCGAGACCGAGGGCGGCGGCACCATGCGCCGCGGAGTGCCGGTGCGGGAAATCGGGGGCAGGCTGGTGACGACCGTCTTCGACCTCCTGCTCGCTCAGTACGGGGTCGCGCGCGATGGCCTCCCCGGGGACTGGCCGGCCGGGTACGACGATTCGCGCGTGCCATGCACGCCCGCGTGGCAGGAGCCGATCACCTCTGTCGACGCCGGCCAGGTCACGCGAATCGCCAGGGAATTCGCGCGCAACGCCGAGCGCACCGGTGGGCGCTCCATGATCGCCATGGGGTCCGGGACGAACCACTGGTATCACTCGGACGAGGTGTACCGGACATTTCTGGCGCTCGTCGTGCTCTGCGGGTGCGAGGGCAAGAACGGCGGTGGCTGGGCACACTACGTGGGGCAGGAAAAGGTACGCCCGCTGACCGGGTGGTTCCACCTCGCGTTTGCCGCGGACTGGGTCAGGCCGACCCGCCACCAGGCGGGGACGCCCTTCTGGTACATGGCGACCGACCAGTGGCGGTACGAGGTCGTGGATGCGGGCGAAGTCGCGTCGCCGCTCGGGCGGGGACTGTTTGCCGGCCGCCAGTTCGCCGACTGCTACGCTCAGGCGGCCCGCATGGGCTGGCTTCCCGCGCATCCCGCCTTCAACCGGAACCCGCTCGATCTCGCGGACGAGGCTGCCAGGGCCGGCGCGTCGGTGGAGCGGTATGTTCTCGACGGGCTGCAGAACGGCCGGCTTCGATTCGCCGCCGAAGACCCCGACGCGCCTGAGAATTTCCCGCGCGTACTGACGGTCTGGCGGGCCAACCTGCTCACGTCGTCTGGGAAAGGGCATGAGTACTTCCTCCGCCACCTGCTCGGGGCGGCCTCCGAGTCGGTGCGGGCAGACGAAACGCCACCTGAGCGCCGCCCCGTGGACGTCGTGTGGCGGGATACGGCGCCCACCGGCAAGCTCGATCTGCTGACGACCATCGACTTTCGCATGACGGGGACCTGTCTCTTCTCGGACATCGTCCTGCCGGCCGCGACCTGGTACGAGAAGTACGATCTCTCGACCACCGACCTGCACCCGTTCGTCAACTCGTTCAACCAGGCGATCGCTCCGCCGTGGGAGACGCGCACCGACTGGGACTGCTTCCTGACGATCGCCAGGGATTTTGCCCGGCTGGCAAGGCAACACCTCGGCGTCCGTACCGACGTGCTGGCGGTACCGCTGCTGCATGACACGCCCGACGAACTCGCGCAACCGGAGGGGCGGGCTCGGGACTGGAAGACCGGAGAGGTCGAACTGCTGCCAGGACGGAGCATGCCGCGGCTTGTCGTGGTCGAACGCGACTACGGTGCGGTGGCGGACAAGCTCGTCGCGCTGGGCCCGCTGCTCGAACGCCTTGGAACGACCACGAAGGGTGTGCGCTGGGTGCCCGATCGCGAAGTCGTGGAACTCGGCCGGCACAACGGTGTCGTGCGCGGTGGCGTGGCCGACGGCCGCCCGTCACTGGAGCGCGCCGAGCAGGTCTGCGAGGCGATCCTTGCGCTGTCAGGCACGACCAACGGACGGCTCGCCGTGGAGGGCTTTCGGGCGCTCGAGCGCCGGACGGGCGTGGCACTCGCCGATCTCGCGGGAGCACGGGCGGGCGACCGCGTGACATTCGCCGACACCCAGACGCAGCCCCGCACGGTCATCACGTCGCCCGAGTGGTCCGGCATCGAGGCCGAGGGGCGCCGCTACGCGCCGTTCACCCAGAACGTCGAGCGCGGCAAGCCCTGGCACACGCTGACAGGCCGGCAGCACTTCTACCTCGATCATGAGTGGATGCTCGAGCTGGGAGAAGGACTGCCGGTGTACCGGCCTCCCCTCAACCTGTCGCGTCACTACGGCGAAGAACGTGGAGGCGGCATCGGCGAGGTTGAGCTCACGCTGCGCTACCTGACGCCGCATTCAAAGTGGTCGATCCACTCGGAGTACCAGGACAACCTCCACATGCTCACGCTGTTCCGAGGTGGCCCCGGCCTGTGGCTGAGCCGCGAGGACGCCGAGCGGATAGGGGTCCGGGACAACGACTGGGTGGAGCTCTACAACCGCAACGGGGCCGTCGCGTGCCGGGCGGTCGTTTCCCACCGGATGCCCCAGGGAACGTGCTACATGTACCATGCCAAGGACCGTCACGTGCAGACGCCGCGCTCCGAGACGACCGGCCACCGCGGCGGTACCGACAACTCGCTGACGCGGTTGATAATCAAGCCCACCCATCTTATCGGCGGGTACGCGCAGCTGTCCTGGGGCTTCAATTACTACGGCCCGTGCGGGTCGCAACGCGACGAAATCGCGGTCGTGCGAAAGCGGCGCGTGGAGGTCGAGTTCTGATGCGGATCATGGCCAACGTCGGCATGGTGATGAACCTCGACAAGTGCATCGGCTGCCACACCTGTAGCGTGACCTGCAAGCAGGTCTGGACCAACCGGCGCGGGACGGAGTACATCTGGTTCAACAACGTCGAGACCAAGCCGGGCCTGGGGTACCCGAAGCGCCACGAGGATCAGGACCGCTGGCGGGGCGGTTGGGAGCTGGACCGGCGCGGCCGGCTGCGGCTCCGGGGCGGGGGATGGCTGCGCAAGCTGCTCACGATTTTCGCCAATCCCGACCTGCCGACGATCGACGATTACTACGAGCCATGGACGTACGACTACGAGACGCTGTTCAGCGCGCCGGTCTCGGCGCACGACCCCGTGGCGAGCGCCCGCTCCCAGCTTACGGGCGCCCCGCTGTCGCCCCGGGGGGGATCCAACTGGGACGACAACCTCGCGGGGGCGCCCGAGCACGCGGGCGCGGATCCCGACCTGCGCGGGATGGAAGCGCAGGTCCAGTTCGAGTTCACGCAGGCGTTCATGTTCTACCTGCCGCGGATCTGCGAGCACTGCCTCAACCCGTCGTGCGTCGCCTCGTGTCCGTCCGGCGCCATGTACAAGCGTGAAGAAGACGGGATCGTGCTGGTCGATCAAGACAAGTGTCGCGGATGGCGGTTTTGTGTCAGCGGCTGTCCGTACAAGAAGGTGTACTTCAACCACCAGACCGGCAAGGCCGAGAAGTGCACGTTCTGCTATCCGCGGGTCGAGGTGGGTTTGCCCACGGTCTGCTCGGAGACCTGCGTGGGACGATTGCGCCATCTGGGCCTCATCCTCTATGACGCGGACAGGATCGAGGACGCCGCCTCGGTGCGCGATCCACACCGGCTCTTGGACGCCCAACTCAGCGTCTTCTGCAACCCGGACGATCCCGTGGTCCAGGCCCAAGCCCGTCGCGACGGGATCCCCGAGGACTGGATCGCGGCGGCGCGCCGTTCCCCAGTGTACGCGCTCGCCGTGCGCCACCGAGTGGCGCTTCCGCTGCACCCCGAGTTCCGGACCCTGCCCATGGTATGGTACGTGCCGCCGCTTTCGCCTGTCGTGAACGCGGTTGCCGCGCGCGCCGGCGATGCGGACCCCGATGACGTATTTTGGGCGGTCGACCATCTTCGGATCCCGCTCCAGTACCTGGCGAACCTCCTGTCTGCCGGGGACGTCGAACCGGTGCGTGCCGCTCTGCAGCGCCTGGGCGCGCTGCGGGCGCACATGCGGGCGCAGCAACTCGGGAGCCGGGCCGACCCGGCGGTAGCGGCTCGCGTCGACATGACGCCGGAGGCCCTGGAGGAGTTGTACCGCCTGCTGGCGATCGCGAAGTACGAAGACCGGTACGTCATCCCGCCCGCCCACGTCGAAACCGCTGAGCGATTGGCGGCGGTCCACAGCGGGTGCAGCGTCGGGTGGGAGAGTCAGTTCGAAGCGACGGCCCGTCACTTCAAGGCAAATCACGTGCAGTTCGTGCAGGTCACGCCACGCCCCCGGGTGCATCACGCGAGTGGGCCAGCGCTCGATCCGGAGCCTGGGGGATCCTCATGAGCCGCCAAGGCCGTCCTGAGGATTCCACGCGGTCGCGCCTTTACAAGCTGCTCTCGGTGTGGTTCCAATACCCGTCGGCGGAGATCGTTGAGGCCCGCGCCGAACTCGCGGAGGCGGCCAGGGCGCTTCCGGACTCCCCAGCCCGGCGCGCGCTGGAGCCGTTTTTGGCGTACTGGACGGGCGCGCCGGCCCCGACATTACCCCAGCACTACGTCGCTACCTTCGACTTGGAGAAGCGGAGCACCCTGTACCTGAGCTACTATCTGTACGGCGACCGTCGACAGCGGGGAATGGCGTTCGTGCGCCTCAGGCAACTCTACGCCGCGGCGGGCCTGGAGCCGGATGCGCGCGAGTTGCCGGACTATCTCCCCCTCGTCCTCGAGTTCGCCGCCGTGGCTCCCCCCGAGGCCGGCACTATCGTGCTCACGGAGTACCGGCCGTCGTTGGAGCTGCTTCACCGGGCCCTCGCCGATACCGGGAGTCCGTACGCCGGCCTGACCACCGCGTTGCGGCTGATGCTCCCGCCTCTGGACCAGCGGACGTGCAAACTCGTCGATCGCATCGCGGCCGAAGGACCTCCAACCGAACTGGTGGGGCTCGAGCTGTGCGCCCCGCCCGCGGTGATGCGGTCATCCGCAGCGCGCGTACCGACTCCGGAAGGTCCGGCTGCACACTGCGCGCACGGCCCCGCGGCACTTGGGGGAGATGAGCAGGAGGACCTCTGGGAGCCCGCGCCATGAGCGGCGCGACCTTGTTGCTGTGGATCGTTCTGCCCTACCTTGCGCTTGCAGTGTTCGTGGTGGGGCACGTGTGGCGCTGGCGGCACGACCAGTTCGGCTGGACCACTCGGTCGACGCAGCTGCTGGAACACCGTCTCCTGCTGTGGGGCAGCCCGCTGTTCCATTACGGCGCCTTGGGCGCGATCGTCGGGCACGTGATCGGGATCGTGATCCCTGAGAGCTGGACGGCCGCGCTCGGGGTGTCCGGGGAGACCTACCACCTTTTCTCCGCGTGGGCCGGCACCGCCGCGATCGCCGCCGTGGGCACCGGGCTCGTGATTCTCCTCTACCGCCGCGTGGCGGTGCCGCGTGTGAGGGTAACCACGAGGCCAGTGGACATCGCCGTGTACGTGCTCCTGCTCATCATCATCGGGCTGGGGGCCGCCGAGACGATCGGGGTGAACCTCATCGGCCCCGGGTACGACTACCGCGCCACGGTCGCGCTCTGGTTCCGTGGCCTGTTCGCGGCGGACCCGCACCCCGAGCTGATGGTCACCGCGCCGTGGCTGTACCAGGCGCACGCCCTGAGCGCATGGTTCCTGCTAGGCCTCTGGCCGTTCAGCCGCCTCGTGCACGCGTGGAGCTACCCGGTCCTCTATCTCGGCCGGCCCTGGATCGTGTACCGGGGTTACCGGCGCCGCACGCGCCCGGCTCCGGTGCCGGCCGTGCCGCGCCGGTAGCGGAGGCGGGGCACCCGACAACCGGCCGCGCCTGCGCCGCCGTTGCGCCGGGTGCGCGGGGGCTGGGGTGGACTTGGGTACCGCCCGATGGCCGTACCGGTGCTGGACGGGTGTACGTGGAAGGCGGCGGTACGTCACAATGCGAGGACGCAAAAAGTGGGAGATGATCGTATGACCCGGGCGCGTTCGCCCGTGATACGGGGGTCCAGAGAACGCGCGCTGTGGCTGGCCACGCTGGGCTTCTTCGGCGGCTTTGCCGGTGTCGCCGTCTTCGGTCCCCTCGTGCCCCGGTTCGCTGCCGTGCTCCACCTCACCGCGCTCCAGGGGGGCTTGCTGGCGGCGATCGCGAGTCTAACGGGCTCGCTGCTTCGCATCCCGTTCGGGGCCTGGGTCGATCGCGTCGGTGGCCGGAGGCCGTTTCTGACGCTGCTGGGACTCGCCTTCCTCGGCGTCGCCGGACTCACGGTGCTGCTGGCCACGCGGTACCCCGACCATATGGCCGGGACGTATCCCGCTCTCCTAATCTTGGGGATGCTGGCGGGCTGCGGGATCGCGGCGTTCTCGGTCGGCGTCCCGCAGGTGTCCTATTGGTTCCCGCGCGCGCAGCAGGGCGGACCGCTCGGGATCTACGCGGGGTTAGGGAACCTCGCGCCCGGCATCTTCTCGGGGCTCCTGCCGGTGGCGGTGGGCGCGCTCGGGCTGGTGGGGGCGTACGTGACTTGGCTTCTCTTGGTCGCCTTGATCATGGCCGTGTACGCGATCGGTATCACCGACGCCCCTTGGTTCCAGTTGCGCCAGCAAGGGCTGCCGGCGGACGAACGCGAACTCGCGACGTACGGCCAGGAGCTCGTTCCTGCCACGTCGGCGGCGGAGGGATTCCGGCAGGCCTCGAGTGAAGCAGCCACGTGGGCGCTGGTCGCGTTTTACTTCACCTCCTTCGGGGGGTTCATTGCGTTGACCGCATGGCTCCCCACATATTGGCACGAGGTCTATAGGGTCTCCCTCGTCCAAGGCGGTCTGCTCACCCTGACATTCTCAGCGTTCGCGTCCCTGGTCCGCGTGCCGGGTGGCCTGCTCGCCGACCGGCTGCCGATCACGTACGCGCTACAGGGGAACTTCCTCCTCATCGGGATCGGCGCGCTCGCCATGGCGCTGTCGGGTCAGTTCGCGGTGTCCCTGGCGGCGACGCTCGTCATCGCGTTGGGCATGGGGCTCCAGAACGCCGTGGTCTTCAAACTGCTCCCACGGTATGTGCCCCACGCGGTGGGCAGCGCGTCCGGCCTGGTGGGCGGCCTGGGGGCCTTCGGCGGATTCGTTATCCCACCGGTGATGGGAGCGATTGCCGGCGCGCTCGGCGCACCGCACGGCTACGCGCGCGGCTTTCTGGTCTTCGTCGTCCTCGTGGTTATCGATCTGGTCTTCGTCTGGTTGCTGGGGGGCGCATACGAAGGGACAACCCGTGCCCCTGGCGGCGTCTCCTCTATTCACGGCAAGGGGTGACGTTCCGCAGCGCGACGATTCGATGCCCCGCGTCTCGAGAATGCTCCACGACGGCGAAGTCCAGACGTGCCGTGGTCGCAACATGATGCTCCGACGGCGCCTCAGGGCGGCGAGCAGGGTGACCGCGACCCAAGGGACGCCTACGTTGTGACCCGTGCCGGGGAGTGTGTGCCGGCGATACCGCTTCGGGGCGTCCCGCTATGCGGAGCAGAGCGCCGCGGCCGGAGGATACCGTGCGAAATCAGGCAGCAGGCGGTGCGGTTATCGCTCGCGCGACGGGGCTGCGGAATGTCGCGCCGGGCGGGGCCGCGGGGTGTTCCGGGGCGGCGCTCCCCGGCTCCGAGCGATGTCGTCCAGCGTCAGGCGCTCGAGCATTTCGGTGAGCCCTGGACGCACCGACTTCCACGTCGAGTGAAGGAGACACGGATGGTCGTCCGAGCACTGGTTGCTCCAGAAGATGCACCGTGCCAGGATGTCCCGTCCCTCGATGCCCTCCAGGATGTCACGAACGCTGATCTGCGAGGACGGGTGCGCCAGCGCGTATCCGCGGCGTCGGCCGCGGTACGAGACAAGCACGCCGTGATGAGTCAGCTTGCGGAACGTCTTGGCGAGGAACATCCGAGGGAGGGCCTGGGCGCGTGCGATGTCTTTGAGCTGGACGATCGTCCCGGGGCGGAGTCGTGCGAGGTGGACGAGCCCCGCCAGCCCGTACTCACTCTCGCGGCTGAGCTTCATCGCATGAATCCTTTCGGCGCTCGCGCGTCGTCCCGTGGACGTTCGGCGTGAGTGGAGCAACAAGATCGTTTCAGTAATTGGACGCTACCCGACCGCCTGCCCGTTGTCAATCGCGCGTTCGCGTCCCGTCGGATCGGGCGGTCCGCCGGCGCGACCGTGTGCATGGCCAGGAGGATGCCTGTGATGATGAAGGCCGAGGCCAGTAGCTGCACCACCGTGATGGGCTCGTGGAGCATCAACCCGCCGAGCAGCATGCCGAAAATCGGAAGCGTGTTGTTGAAGATCATCGCGTGGCCGGCGCCGATGTCGCGTACCGCGGCGTTCCACAGGATGTACCCGACCGCCGACGGGACGATGGCGAGGTAGAACAGCACGGGCAGGTGGGTCCGGACCTCCAGCATCAGGTGCGGCGGCCGTTCGGCGCCGAGTGCGCCAAGCAGGAACAGGAATCCGGTGAGCATCGCGCCGCCCGTGATCGCAAGCGGTGGCAGATCACCACTGAGACGCTGCACACCGATGTTGTAGAACGCCCATGTGATCATGCTTCCGATGACCAAAAGGGCGCCGGGATCCATGTGCACGGCGACACCGCCGGACGCCCCCAGCGCCGTGATGAGTGCGGCACCGGCCGTGGAGATTCCGAGACCTGCGAACAGGCTCCGCGAGAACGGCGTGACCCCGGCGGCGACCGCCATGACGGCGGTGACGATGGGGCTGGCCGCGGTCAGAATGGTGACGTTCGTCGCGAGGCTGAAATGGAGCGCGAGGTAGGTTTGGTACGGGCTCGCGAAGACTCCGAAGAAGCCCAAGACCATCAATCGACCCGCCACCGGGCGTGGCGCGCGGGGCCAGCCGCGTGTCGCCAGGAGCCAGAGAACGAGGGGGATGCCCGCCACGAGCGCCCGGAAAGCGGAGAGCGTAGCCGGCGAGATCTCGTCGCGGAGCGCGCGACCGAGCACATAGTTGGTGCTCCAGGCAGCCATCGCGGCGAGCGCGTAGAACTGGCCGCGCAGGATCTTCGGAGAAGCCATCGCCTCGATGACTTAGGTGCGGGGGTGGCATTCCCTTTCTTGCGTCGGGGAATTTCCGCTCGCCACCTCGAAAGATACAGCCTCGGACCGATGGACGCGGTGGGAGGACTGGTCTTAGCGTAGAGCACAGGCGCGCCAAGTGCGGCAGTGTCCGATCCAAGGAGGCGGCCGTAGTGTCTCGAGACAATGGTGCGGGGTCGCGTGCGGTGCCGGGCGACGATCCGCACCGGACGGATGAGCGTGAGGCTGAAGGGCTGCGTCGGGATCTTTT
>DASPUZ010000097.1:0-7086 GCA_035622635.1 bacterium
GTCCCTCACGGCCCACCGTAGCAAGAGCAGTACGCTCGCGTGCGGGAGGGCCAGTTGGGTCTATGCCCGCAGGAATGGGTATGTGATCACATCGCTTCAGTTTTGTGGGGATACGCGCGAGCATGTGGAAGACTAGACAAATTCCAGTGACACTCGGCAAAAGACAAATCGTTTCGTCGTAACACATTTGGCGAACGTGCGTTCACCATCTGCCGGAGCCCCAGCCTCTCGCTGTAGAACCGTCGCGCCCCGCTCGGGCACCAGGTGTCGCACGTGCTCGGCGGAAGCTTTGTGGAGTTCTTTGACGGAGTGCTGCGGTAACGGTCGGCGGGCTGACGCCGCGGACCGCAACGCTTGTGACTTGACGGGCGTTGCGGACGACGTAGAAGGAGACGTTCGGAGATGCGACTGCCTGGACGAGTGGTGCTAGTCACGGGAGCGGCGCGCGGTCTCGGGTGGGGAATCGCCCGGGCCTTCGGCCTCGCGGGCGCGGCGGTGTGCGTCACCGACCTTGCCGACGACGAACTGCGTCGGTGTGCCGGCGATCTTGCGTCCGACGGCTCGGACTTTCTGATCCGCCGCTCCGACGTCGCCGACTTGGCGGACTGCCAGCACGTCGTGCGCGAGATCGTCGAGCGATGGGGTCGGCTCGACGTGGTGGTCCACAACGCGATCTACATGCCCCTCATCACCTTCGAGGAGACCACACCTGCGGAGTGGACCCGACAACTCGACGTGGGCATTGGCGGTCTGTTCAACTATACCTTCGCCGCGTGGGGTCAGATGAAGACACAAGGTGGCGGCCATATCATTGGTGTCGCGAGCGGTTCGAGCGTCCGCGGGTACGAACGGGAGATCGCCTACTGCACCGTTAAGCACGGCGTCGAGGGGTTTGTCAAAGCCCTGTCGTTCGAGGCACGCCGACACGCCATCGCGCTCAACAGCATCGGTCCCGGCGCGCCGATCAAGCCCACGCGTGTGACCTGGGCCGACTACGATCGTACGCCGCAGGAGGTGCGGGCGAGGTGGACGGACCCCGTCAAACTGGGGACAGCATGGGTCTGGCTCGCCGCGCAGCCGCCCGCGCGATTCAGCGGCTATCGGTTCGACGCCGCGGCCATCGTCAAGACCATCGATGCTGAAGGCGAGCAGTTCGCGTTCGCGGCCGAGAAGGTGACCGCTTTCCCCAAAGACTTTCATGCGCGGGAACAGTGGTATCGTCAGTCGGTCCGGTAGCCGATGTCGCCGGGTTCCCGGCGGCATCGGCGCCCGCGCGCGGACTTTTTCCGAGGGTATTGGGTCGATCGCACGTCCGGTGCCACGGCGCTGGGCTGTGACATGGCGGCGCACTTACTCGCTTGCATCAACATCACAAATCCCGATCAATTCAGCGCGTACACGAAGGCGGCAGGATGGACAGAGCCGGCTTCCGTTTAACTCCGGGTTTCCGATTTGCCGGTGGGCCACATTCCACCTGAGCAAGCCCGTCGGCAGACACTCGATGCGTTGGCGCACCTTCGAGATACCGCGATCAAGATGGCAAGAGATGCATCGGTCGGGACGGCGTTGACATGCCTGCAGAAAGCCGCGATGTCCGACGATCAGGTGGGCGCGATGGAACGCGGAGAACAACCCGAGGGATACCGATGTGGTCCGATCGCACACTTCCCATGTTGAGACAACGGCTGGTGGCGTCGATCCGGTACCGAAGCTGGCGACTGGCTGCGGCAATCCTCCCCGAGCTGGTAGTTAGCGCAGCGATTGTCATGCAGCGACATAAAGCCGACATCGGCGTGTTCCCGAATATCCTGAGGCCAAAAACATTCAACGAGAAGGTGCTGCACCGTATGCTGTTCGACCGCCGACCGATTTGGGCGCAGTTACAGGACAAGTATGCGGTGCGCGAGTACGTCAAAGGCCGGATCGGGGAGCAAGTACTGCCGCGACTGTACTGGGTAACGACGACCCCGGAGGACATCCCGTTCGGCGCGCTTCCGGATCGATACGTAGTGAAACCAACCCATGCCTCAGGATGCATCGTGCTCGTGCCAGACAAGGTGCGACTGAATCAGCAGGAGCTCGTTGAGACGTGCCACCGGTGGCTTCGTGAGAACTACTTTGACCGCTTTCGGGAATGGCACTACAAGCACATCGTTCCTCGAATCGTGATTGAGGAATACATCGATGACGGAACCGGAACAGTGCCCACGGATTACAAACTTCACGTGTTCGGTGGCAGAGTCGAGATTATCTCAGTCATGCGCGCACGCTTTCAGAATATGCGCAATACCTTGCTTCGCCGGCCCTGGACAAAGCTAGATATACTGCGGGGGTTGGAGCAAATTGAAGAGGACCCGGTTCCTCCACCGCACCTGGAAACGATGATCGAGTATGCTGAAATACTCGCGAAAGGTCTGGATTATCTTCGGGTGGACCTGTATGATACCATGAACAAGGTATACTTTGGTGAACTGACGCCAACGCCGGGGGCCGGTGCCCAGCCTTTCCAGCCTCGCGAGTTCGACCACGTTATGGGGAAATTCTGGCCCACTCCCTGAAGACGCTCATGTACGAGCCAAGACTGATGGCTACGGCAGTTCCAGTGCGCAAAAACCCAGGGCCCCGGGATGCCGAATCGTCGTGTCGTGCGACGGGACGTCGTTGCTCTGACCACGGAATCTCGTCGCATCGCATGTGGAGTTCCAGGGTCACTTCCTCATCCTTCCCAGGAGGCGACTGTTCGGCAGGAACCCTGTACCGAACACCGGGTAGCAAGGGAATATGTGTCCCTATTGCGGGAACCCTGTTGGCGCCCACGTCATCCTGCGCTAAAGCCTGTGAAACGTGAATGACAGTTCAAGTCGCATCTTCTCGGTGTTACTCACCGCTTGTCACATCCCCCATCAGGACGGATCTGGCCAAGTAGATAGGTGCCTCCCGCCCTAAGGCGCTCATTTTGGGGTGTGACTTGCGGGCGGTTCCTTCGAGAGCCACCAACCAGCGCCGGCAAACCAGCACGTGTCATCGACGTGATCGTCGATCCGAAACGATTGCACGGTATGCGTTCTACCGTTTGCGAAAGTGGCGTCTAGCCGATGGCCCAACTCAGGGTCTTGCGGCCCCACACACGCGATGAAAGAGGCGCTAGATAGAAATTTCGCGGGCCACACGAGCGATGCCCTAGCCGATTTACCAGAAGCATGCCTCCAGTCGCGCCGACGGCGTGTAACGGGAAGACTATTCTTTCCTGTAGGTCGCAGGGCGCCCAGCCATGTCTAACCTGGCTGGGTGACGCTAGCATTGACATAGATGGCATCTGTCTCTGGCAGGTCATCTGATATTCTGGAGCGCGCCTCCACGTTTACCCAGGACAGGTGTGCCAGGTTTTGACGAGCGCGCGCGGCAAGACCAGGATCGATCTCAAAGGCATGAACGTGACCGCTCGGACCAACGAGATGAGCGAGGAGGGCGGTGTGGTAGCCAACACCCGCTCCAACTGGAGCACCGTTTCACCTTCGCGCAGCGCGAGACCGTCGAGCCAGCATGCGTGTGCGCCTGGCTGGCCAATGCTAGTGCCGCGGACAGTATCAAGCGCTACCAGCGTGTCCTGGTAGATGAAAGCAATATCATCGTCCGGAGTCTTAATATAACCGCCGCCTGGAAGGTAGATGGACCAGGGGCCGGGTCCGAGGAACGCTTCACGCTTCACCGCCGCAAATGCCTGTTCGATTCGCGAGTCGCGGACTTTCGCCAAGGCGCACACATATTTGGCAAAGAAGCTTCGCAGTGCTTTTGATCGATCTGGCATCACCGGATGACTCTTACTCGCTATGGCGTAACTCGATCCCGACGTGCGGTAGTTGCTCACGCGGTTCCGTTGCACGAGGAGCACCTTTGTCTCAGATTCGGGAGTGGACGCGGGCAGGGCTGAGGCGGGCTCGCTCCCAGGGGGCAAGCAGGCCGGTGCTGGAAGTGGAGAAGGTGATCCGATGAAGGTCGCCGGTTCTCATCGAAGAACGAACGGCGGCGGGTACTAGCCGAGGAACTGGGGCACGCAGACCTAATGCCTCGTGCTCCCGGCGGCCATTATCGCGGCCAGCGCAACAATCCCGATGACGAGCCCTACCACCACCTTTCGCACCGTCATCGTCCTTCTTTTGCGCAGTGCAACTGTGTCGTCTTCGCCGAGCGGCCTCGCTAAATGGAGCTGGTACCGCTCCACATGCACCCATCCGCGCTGAAGCATCACGATCTCTTTCCAGCACACCGCGCACGCAGCGCGCCTCCCGACTGGAATGCCCCGAATGTCGTCGGAGCCCCCATTCATCGTTGCCACGTTTGATCTCCCTCCACCCTTTGACGGTGCGGAGTCGCAGGCAGAGATCCGCGCCGCGTATGATGCGGGATGATCGGTCCATTCCCGCCGGAGCTTCGCCGTCACCGGCAACGTATCGAGTGCACCTAACCCGTGCCACCAAGTTTCCCGATTGATCGGCGTTCTTGATCGCCGTGTCTAACATCCGTAACGGTACCGCCGCCAGGACGCCGTTGGCGATGGGCTTTTCCAGGAGCGATGGTAACTCTGACAAGCGTCCGATCCACCCGTGTGATCGGGTCCACGACCATGCGGTATCTTGTGCGTCTACGACGCCCGCCTGCCGACATTGTGTGATTCCCCTGGAACGCCCAGGAATCGCTCCAACCCATGCAGGGTGGCCAGAATTCTCTCCGCTACCGTGTCCACTTCGTCTTCTGTCCAGGCCGGATGATGCGCCCGAAGACTGTCTCGGATGCGATCATTATCAACGACGTCCATGGGATTCACCTCCTCCGACTTGTCAGCTCGTCCCCGTGTGCCCGTGACCTTGTTGCAGTTCTAAGGGTAGTTGATCCCCTTGAAGAAACCACGGAGAGTAGATGAATGTCCTGTGAAAATCGGTGAACCCAGGCTTTGAGGACTCAGGGTGTGATCGGGGTTGGCCGAGAATTGGGCGAAACCTTCTGACCATCACGAGAAGGACGGCCCGAACTTTGCGCCAGCATTGCTGTCACCGCCAACTCGAACACGGCACCTTCGGACGGGAGGGGGCTCAGTCCAGGGTAACGCAACCTCAGTACTCCGCCCGTTAGAATCGTTCGGGTCTGCGGATCTCCGAAAATCGTTCGCAGGGCGTGTTCATTGAGGCGAGTATGAACGCCGTTCTCGGTCGTGTATGAGGGGTTTCTTATACACTAGGACTTGTAGAATCACACCATCCTTAAGCAAGGCCCCAAGACCGTGGGTAGTATCATCTCCCACGCACCGCTCGTGGACACAGCGAATCCACAGTAACATCGTGATTTGACTGCCATCGTCCATCATATAGGCCTCTCGGCGCTGGGGCGCTCCCATGACATTGATCGCATTCGTCAACGTTGTGCCGACATGGAGCGGGGAGTCATACCCATGCTTAGGGCCGTGTGCAACCCACGAGCATGGACCGGGACCGGCATCGTGTTTCAACGCGCGATCGTAGCCTACGAAGATGGATGTGTGGAGGAGAGCTTAGTGGAGATTCAAGGTAATCATCTATCCTGGCTCCCCATTCGCAACGGTGGCCATGACCCGGGGAATCTCCCCGTCCTGTATTCGCGGTGAGTCAACACCCAACGTTCTATTCGCTATCACCTCGGCCAACTCTGGTCCGTCACCTTCCGCCGCTCACGTCGAGGATCGCGCCGGTCGTATACGAGGCAGCTGGCGACAGCAGCCACAGGATCGCTTCCGCGACCTCCTCGGCCGTGCCAGCCCGCCCGGCGGGTATCGACGGTGCGAGACGCGCGAGGCGGCCGGGATCGCCAGCCGCGGCGTGGATCTGGGTGTCGATCAGCCCGGGTCGAACCGCGTTGACGCGGATCCCGTCCGCGGCGGCCTCGCGCGCTAGTCCGATCGTGAAGCTGTCCACGGCCCCCTTGGTCGCGGCGTAGTGCACCCACTCCCCGGCCCCGCCCAACCGGGCCGCGCCGGAGGAAAGGTTGACGATGGCCCCGCCGCGACCTCCGTGGCGGCGGGACATCCGGCGGACCGCCTCGCGCGCGCACAGGATCGTTCCGGCGACGTTGACGGCGAGCAGACGCCAGAGTTCGTCGGTCGTTACGGCGTCGAGTCGTCCGGGCCGACCCGTCATGCCCGCATTGTTGACGAGGGCCGTTACCGAACCGAAGGTCCGTGCAGCCTGCTCGAACAAGGCCATGACATCGTCTTCATGGGAAACATCGCCACGGATGGCCAGGGCTCTGCCGCCCGCCCGCTCGATTCCCCGTACGACGTTGGCCGCAGCGGCTTCGTCGCGAACATAGTTGACGACGACGGCGTAGCCCCGTGCGCCCGCAAGCCTTGCGACGGACTCACCGATGCCCCGACTGGCGCCCGTGACGACAAGAACCGGGCCGCTCGACACCGTCTCTGTAGTCCTCATCAGCCGTCCCTCCCAGACCGTGGTGGTACGCTGCTTCCTGCCCTCCGACGTAGATAATATAGATCCACTGGAGGCGTGTGTACTACCGCCGCGGAACGCAGTGCGCTTGAGCGGGCGGATCTGTTTACGATACGCTAGGATGGCATCCAGCCCCGCACTCGGTACGGGACGTATCACAAGATTTGACTGGTGCACGGTGCGACGCACCGTCATAATTCCGTGTAGATGCACAATGCTTCGTCGTGATGCGGACGGGTCGTTCAACCGCGGTCGGCAAGGGCCACCGCCGGTGCAAAGGCGTGACTGAGCGGGCGAGCCACGGTCGCCCGGCATCACCGCAAGCTGTGAGGTGGGGAGTTCCGACGTGGCCAACACGTACCTGAGCCGTGCAGGACTGTGGTTCGCCATCGTGGTGTGGGGCGCGTCGTTTGTCGCGGCTCGTATCGTCCTGTACCCTCAGACTGCTGATGCGGTCGTTTTGAGTCCGGTCGTCCTGGCCGCGTGCCGCTTTAGCATCGCGTCTCTCTTCTTCTTGGGACCGGTCTTGAGTGCCGGCTTACGCGGCCGGCTTACGATCGGCCATTTATGGAAGATGGCTGTGCTCGGACAGACCTCGTTCAGCCTGTAC
>DASPUZ010000098.1:0-30427 GCA_035622635.1 bacterium
CCGTGGAGTGGGCACCCTATGGGGTGCGGGTCAACGCGGTCGCGCCGGCAGCCATCCAAACGGAAGCCAACACTGTCCTCTCAACAGAGGGGCATCGGCGTCAGGCTCTTGCTCGCCTGCCTGTCGGGCATTTCGGCACGGTACAGGACGTGGTGGGAGCCGTACTGTATCTAGCATCAGATGCGGCGAGCTACGTGCTCGGCACGACACTCATGGTAGATGGTGGGCGCGTCATCATCTAGACATCGTACTGGCGGACACGGACGCACGGTGGCCGTCCCGCAGCGAGAGGGTCCGACGCCACTACGACGCGCCGTCGCGGTAACATGCGGAAGGCGTTGGGGCTTGTGCGTCCCGAGGCGGCGTCGGCCGCGCTACGACACGGTCGTCGAGACGGTGTGTGCCTCCGGAGTTCCGCTCCCGTGTCGGTACAGCCACCGCTTGGGTGCTACGAGTTGCCCGGGGCGGCCCAACCATCGCCGGTGCGACCCGCACCCGACGTCTCGGCGCTCGGGATGGTGTTCAATCTCGAAGCCCAGTACGATGGGTTCGGTGTGGGCGGCCTCCAGGTCACGATACACTCCGGGGGCGCTTCAGCCGACCCATGAGCTGCTGACGCACCGGCGTGGCGAGTTGGTAGCGGAGTAGGGCGGCGTCGAGGGCTCATGAAGGGACCACGGGCATGGCCTCGGGCGCAAAAGGTATGGTGTATGTGAACGCAGGGCTCAAATGCGTGCACTGCGGTCAGTCGTATCCACTCGACCCCATGTTTCACGGGTGTCCAGCGTGCCGAGACGCGGGGCAGGTCGGCGTGCTTCGCGCCCAGTACGATCTCCCGGCCATTCGGGCCGCCTGGGCCGCCGGGTGCGCCGCCGGGGTCGGCATGTGGCGGTTCCGCTTGGCACTACCACTGCCGGCCGACGCCGCCCCGGTTTCGCTCGGCGAGGGCGCGACGCCATTGCTTCAGATCCCGTCCCAGGCGGTGCCCGACGGGCGGGTCTACCTCAAGGTCGAGGCCGTCAATCCGACGGGCTCCTTTAAGGATAGGCTCAATAGCGTGGCGGTGTCCATGGCGCGCTACCATGGGTTCCGCGGCATCGCTTGCACCTCCACGGGCAACCACGGGGTCTCGCTCGCGGCCTACGCAGCGGCGGCGGGGATGCGGATGATCGTCCTCTTTCCGGACGACGCCGTTTCGCTCGCCGTCCGCGAGGTGCGGCATTACGGCGGGCTTCCCATCACCGCCCCGTGGGACGAGCGCGGGCGCTGGCTCCGCTGGCTGGTCGACGACGCCGGGTGGGCCATGTCCGGGCGGAATTTCCCTCGCGAGTTCGGGAACCCTTACGGGATGGAGGGGTACAAGACGATCGCGTACGAGATCGTCCACGCGCTCGGGGACCGCCCGCCCGGGACCGTGTTCGCGCCAGTGGGAGGCGGAGACGGCATCTACGGGTTGTGGCGAGGGTTCGTGGATCTGCATCGGGCGGGCATCATAGCCTCGCTGCCGCGGCTCATCGGGTGCCAGACGGCGGCGACCGCCTCAGCGTACCACGCATTTATCGCGGGGCTCGAGACGGTCGAGCCCGTGGAGCTGCGGCCATCCATCGCGGTGTCGCTGATTGATCGCCAAAGCGGCGACCACGCGCTCTGGGCTGTACGGGAGTCTCGCGGCGAGATGATCGCGGTGACTGAGCCAGAGATCCGCCGGGCCGTCGGGGCGCTCGGCCGGGTCGGGGTCTGCGTCGAGCCCGCCGCAGCGGCGGCCTACGCCGGCATCGAACGACGTCTGCGGAATATCATTCCTCCCACCGTGTGCGTGTTGACGGGCGGAGGGCAGCGGTGGCCTGACACGTTTGCCGAGGATCCGGGCATGCCAGCGTCTCCCCGCACGTTGCACGAACTCATGGCATTCGTCGGCGCGTGAGGGTGGTGACGGCGTCACCAATGGGGGGTTGGCGGGGACAATTCGCCGGATTGCGCTCGGGCCTCATCAATCCCTCGCGTTCGACCATTGCCGGTTGGGGAGCGGAGCAGGCGGTCGGCCCGGGGAGGGTCGCGTCCAGGCGAACGTGGCCTTTATTGTTTCGAGCAGCACGATCCTGCGGACCGTGCCTCCACCAGGAGGCGGCAGAAACGTGATGGAAGATAATTCCGATTTGCTGACCAATGTGAACCTGGTCGCGTCAAGGAGGGGCATGAAGACACGCGGAGAGGGGTGGCGCATGCGAAAGTGGCGACACGTGAAGGTGTTCGGGGGACTGATGGTATGCTTGTTGCTGATCGCCGCGGCCGGTCCGGCTGTGCTCGGGGCGCCGAAGGTCTCGTTAACGGTACTGAGGGTTGGCGCAGATCCTTCCTATCGTCCGATCTCCTACACTGACAAATCGGGCAAGATGATCGGCTACGACGTTGACTTTGCGACGGCACTGGCTAAACGTCTCGGTGTCCCGCTTCACTACGAAGGCGTGGCATGGGATGGGATCATCCCCGCTCTCCAGTCCCACAAGATTGACACAATCACCGACATGGTGATCACACCTGAGCGCGAAAAGGTCGTCGCGTTTTCGGAGCCGTATCTCCAGCAGGGGGTCACGACGGTTGTCCGTACCAACTACCCTGGCAACCCTGGGAAGAGCGACCTGGCAAAACTCAGAGTGGGAGTGATGGTGAACACGTCCGCCGCGGACGCGGTTGGGCACATCCCCGGGGTGAAGCCGGTCACCTACAACACGGTCCCTGATGAATACAATGACTTGATCCTCGGCCGGATTGATGTGGTGGCAGTTGAGGGTATCAATGCCGGATACTCCGCAAAGGCCATATATCCCGGTAAGCTTCGCGTGACGGGGAAGGAACTGGTTGACAAGCCCGAGCTAATTGGTGCGGCATTCCGCAAGGACGACACGGCATTGGTCACGGCAGCGAATGCGGCCATTCGAGCGATGATCACCGACGGGACTTTGCAACAAATCAACCGGAAGTGGTTTGGGAACATCAATTTGATTCCGACTCGGTGACCCGGGTGATGCGCCCGTGACCTCGGGCCGAGAAGGCGTGACCGAGACGCACGACCTCTTCTCGGCTCCGAGGTCTGGTGCGGTGCCGCCGGAACGGGGGCTGGCTTCGCCTATCCTCAGCCTCGACGACGTCTGCAAGCGCTTCGGAGAGACGCCCGCATTGGACCACGTCTGCCTGGCTGTACATCGGGGCGAGACGGTTGCGGTCGTGGGCCCCAGCGGCTCCGGCAAGACGACCTTGCTTCGTTGCATCAATTTCCTGATTCCTTATGATTCTGGCCGTATCTACGTCAACGGGTCGCTCATAGGGTACCGAGAACACGGGGGACGATTGGTTCGCGACTCGGAGCACAATGTGAACGCGGCTCGCAAACGGATCGGCATGGTCTTCCAGCGGTTCAACTTGTTTCCGCACCGGACGGTGCTGGGGAATTTGCTGGAGGGGCCGGTGTATGTCCTGAAGATTTCGCGGGAACAAGCCCGCAAGCGTGCGATGACGGCGCTGGACCTGGTCGGCCTCACCGACAAAGTCAATGCCTACCCTGACCAGCTGTCGGGAGGGCAGCAGCAGAGAGTCGCCATCGCACGGGCTCTCTGCATGGAGCCCGAACTCATGCTTTTCGATGAGGTTACCTCTGCGCTGGATCCGGAGCTCGTGACTGAAGTTCTTTCCGTGATGCGGCGGCTGGCGCAAGAGGGTATGACGATGGTCGTAGTCACACACGAGATGAGCTTTGCACGGGACGTCGCGGATCGGGTCGTATTCATGGAGCAAGGCCGAGTCATTGCGGAACAACCTGCGAGGGAGTTCTTCGAGAGGCCGATGACGCCGCGAATTGCCACATTCCTGAGCCGATTGTCCGCGCGTTAAGGAGCATCTCACGTGCCCGGACTCGTCAGCAGCTATCTGCCCATGTACCTTGCCGGTTCGTTGATCGGCATCTGGATCACCCTCATTTCGATGATGATGTCCATCGGCATCGGACTGCTGGGCGCTCTGGGACGGTTGTCCAAGGGCGGGTTGGTCAGGAGTGTGGTGGCCGCCTACGTGGCGGTCTTCCGCGGCATACCGCCTCTCGTACTGCTCTACGTGGTCTATTTCGGTTTGCCGACGTGGGCGCAGGATCTCGGGATCCGGCCGCTCGCGGACTTTCTGGCGCCGTTGAACAATCGGATTTTCGCCGCCGTCATCGCATTCGGCATTAACAGTGGCGCGTATTCGACTGAGTACATCCGCGCAGCGATACAGTCGATCCACGTAGAGCAGATGGAAGCGGCGCAGTCGTTGGGGATGTCCTATTGGCTGGCGATGAGGCGGATCATCCTTCCCCAGGCGGCGCGGGTCGCCTTTCCGCCCTTGGGGAACGAGTTCATCACGGTTCTCAAGGGAACGTCTTTGGCGTCGGTGATCGGCGTCACCGAGTTGATGCGGGACGCGCAATTGGCGGCCGCGGCGACTTTTCAGAACCTGGCGGCATACTCGCTCGCTGCGATTTTCTATGTGGTGATGGTGGTCATACTACAGAGCATCGTCAGTTTCGTTGAACGGCGGTTGACGCTGGTGCACACCACAAGCCCGTCGTGATTGCGCCAAGCCGACGTCGCACCGGCGTGCACGGCATCCTCTCCACGAGGGACCAATAAAGCGAGGTGAAACACCATGCAACCGCTCACTGTGGGCACTGCCACTGCTTCCCCGGGGGAAACCGCTCGCGGGGTCATCGTTGCGGGCCGGGATTTCGATGGTCCGATCGAAATCCCCGTCGTGGTGGTGCGAGGCGCCGCGGACGGCCCGGTCCTCTGGGTTGACGGTGCGACGCACGGGGATGAACCAGAGGGGTCGATCGCCTGCTGGTCTCTGGCCAAGGGAATCGAGGCAAAGCGCCTCGCGGGGACGTTGGTGCTTGTGCCGATTGTCAATGTGGCCGCGGCAAAGAATGGCTCCCGCGGCGATCCCCTTGACCACGTGAATTACGATTTGAACCGGCTCTATCCGGGCAAGCCCAACGGGCGGGGCACAGAGCGACTGGCGTGGGCGTACCATCAAGAGTTCGCCTCGAAGGCGGACGTCGTGATCAGCCTTCACTCGGGCGGTTCGATGGGGTACTTGTCTCGAGTGATCTACTACAACAACATCCCGGCCTCGCTGGAACTCGCCAAGGCGTTTGGGCCGGGGTGGGACCTCATCGTTGAGCCCGCGTACTCCGCCGACCGGCGCCCCGCGACCGGCACGATAGAAGCCGTGTGCGAGGCCAAAGGCAAACCCGCGCTCGTGGTGGAGTTGGGAGGTCTGTCCGAAAGTCTACCGGACAAGTTGTTGCGAAACAGTCGGTGTCTTGCTGATGGGTGCCTCAACATCATGCGTTACCTGAAAATGCTGTCCGGCACGGTTGAGCGCAATGGGCGATGGAAGTTGGGGAGGGAATGGATTGTCCAGGCCAGCACGGGAGGATTCTGGTTGCCCGATGCGACGTGCACGGTCCGCAGCCCGGTGCGCGGAGGAACCGTGCTGGCACGGATTGTCGATGTGTACGGCGAAACGCTCGAGGAGATAAAGGCTCCGTGCGACGGCGAGACTATTGGCCTGCGAACGAATCCCTACGTTGCTCTGCCGGGAGATCATTGCGTCTTCTTTGCCGAGATTCTCCGAGAGGTGAGTGAGTAGAACGACGATAAGCCGGTGAGACCGGTCGGTAGTTGGCCGAAAGGACGACCCGTGACGCCGCCGGGCTTGAGGGTGTCTCGCCATCTCTCCACGGCCGGTAGTTGCCACACGGGTTCCCATTGCAAACAGCCAGCCATCTGGTCAAGAAGCTGCGGCGGACTGTCAAGTTGTAGATAAGATGGAAGGACCGGTCCCCGCGCTCGCAGCGACGAAGGTTACACGGCTGATCGAAGTTCGTGCAGCATCGTCGCGTCGTACGTGACGCGCCCGACGGACCCGACGGCGAATCGCCGGTCCTCGCCGGTGAAGTAGCGCTCGTAAACGAGCGATCCGTGCCGTGTGACGAGGACGGCGTGCAAGTTGGCGTCAGACCACGCGTCGAAGCGCGGACCGAGCGCCGCAAGCCGCGCCGCGTCGAAGCCTTGGGCTTCGGGATGGGCGACGGGCCAGCCGTCCTCCAGTTGCATAGGCTCGCTCATTGACTGTTGCTCCGGCATGAACGGACCTCTCTTTCCCAGGCTTGCCGGCCATGAGAACCTGCATCACCTCTTGGACTAGCCGTCAGGCAAAGCGCGAGCATTCTCGGAGATCGAACCAAGGCGGTCCGCGCAGTCACGTTAGCGGCGTCTCGAAGGTCGGGAGGCCGCCGAAGAGCTATTTGTTCATTGACTCGCGTGTCCCCCTACTGCGCGAGTGCATGCAATGTCGCAACGCACTCCGAGTCAATGCCAGCCAGTCGATTCAGCGAATCCGCGGTCCGGTCCCAGTCCCCTCGGGCCGCGTAATATTGCGCGGCGCCGTACGTCTCGGCCTTGCTCACCATGAGGTGCGCGGCCTCAGTTGCCCGGATCGTCTCGAAGAAGTGCCCGGCGTCGAGGCAGCGCCGCGCCCCGAGCGGAAGGACGAACTGGGGTAGCGGCGCCGTGAATGCTTCCGGTGCCTCGCCGCGCAACACGGCCGCGGCACGCGCGTACGCTTCGGTTCCGCCGTACAACACCGGCCCCGCGGCCACCGAGGTCATGAGTCTGAGGGCCGTTCCTACCGTGGCCGCCAGCATGTCCGCTTCCGCGACCAGCCGTTCGGCGCGAAAGCGACACCGGAACGTGTATCGCGCCTGCGCATAGCCGATGTGCTCGGCGTTCCAGGTCTTCATCAACTCGGCAAGCGGCAGCGTCGCGAACGGGTACAATTGCGGATCGTGGACCTGGACGACTTCGCCGTCCATCCGCAGCGCCACGACGAAGTGATCTCCGCCGCGCCGGCGGAGGGACTGGTTTGGATCGTAGGGCAGGGTCGCCGGATCAAGCGGCCCAATGAGCACGGGACCATTCAACAGCGCCTCGCGCAGCGCACCTGCCGCCTCCTCCGCCTCCCGAAACCGGCGGACATCACACGTCCACCCAAGGGTGTCGAGGGCCTGCGTCAGGCCGCGGTCCGGGTCGATCCCCGATGGGCTTGGAAAGAACAACGGTCGGTCGCGCCGTAGGAACGTCGCCCCAAACGGCATACCGGTCATGCACTCAAGCAGCCCCACGTCAGGGAGCGGCGCCATCCCCGCATACTCGAGACACATGTGCAGGCTGTTCGCGTAGCAGTAGGCGCTGTTGCCGCCGTAGGTCCGGATCATCGGGATGCACCTCTCACGGCGTCGTCGGGTTGCCGCCATTATCGCACGTCCGGCAAGTGATTTCAGTAAGTGGACGGGATTCCGAGGGAAGGAACGCGCCCGATCCCGCGACGCGGCCCCGTTTCAGCTCGGTTTACTCTCGTGTCTGGAATGTGTTAGCGATCTTCTGATCGTGCGTCAGCCAGAAGGTGCGAACAAACGTGCCGCGGTCGGTGACCATCCGATAGTAATAAATACCGGCGATGTCTGCGCCAAAATAGCGGAGCGCATGATGCGGAACGTCATGCCCGAGAAACTCAAAGCGCGCTCCTTGCAGCAGCCCGGCAAATCGGTGCAGGCTGTCTGCAGATTCATGATCGTGAATCCACGCGAGGAGTGCGGGCACGACCAGGGGCGACTCGGTTCCGTTCGCCATCTCACGAAGCGCACCAAACAACTGCCGCGTGAGGGCAGGGTTGGGATCGAGTTTGGGTGTGAGCATCTGGGGCGCCAGAAGCGCCGGATCGTACAGGCCCACGACGGCGCGCGCGACGGCTTCGGCGTCGGCGCCGCGGACCTCCCGCACGAACACCGGAACGCCGAGATTGGTAAGTACGATGACAGTGAGGCGTTTGTCGGGCAATCGTAGGAGGTCGGTCCCGGAGCTGCCGCCGTGTTCGGTGACTCGGTAGCCGCGATCGTCGCCGAGGAACCACCCGAAACCATAGGGCACGTCGGTGCCGTCGACGAGGTGTCCGGCGTAGCCATTTGCTCGAGCGTCGAGGGTCTGAAGAATTGGCCGGTATCGAGCGCCGCGGCGTACTTGGCGAGGTCGGTGACCGTCGAGGCGACGTTGCCGGCAGCTGCGAGGACGCCGATCCGCTCGTGGGTGGTCAGGCGGCCGCCGGTGAGCGTGTATGCGGTCGCCAAGGTCGCGGGGAGTGCCGTCGGATCGAGTACCACGGTTCGCGTCATGCCAAGCGGTTTGAAGATGCGCGCAGTGAGGAAGTCACGGTACGGTGGAGCTACGAGTAGTGAGAAACGGCGTGCATCACACGCGTCAGCCTCCTCGCGTTCAATTATCGCCACGCCGTCCTCGAACTTCCTACGAACTGACTGCGCTGTTTCGGTTCGTGATGACCAGTCGATCATCATGATCTGTGTTCGGGCAGAACTTCGGGGCTGAAAGCGCTCGTTATCGTATAGTAGTATAGATATAGTAACGCACCGCAGTGTGCCGTTTTGGTCTCCCGAGGCGTGGCGCACTGCGGCGGACGATCGTGTCCAGCGCATCACGGCCGCGACGTGCTCGCGAGCTTCAATCGGGTCACGAACGGATGTCCAATGAGGCGGATCTTGTGTACACGTAGAGCTGATGGGAGCCTGCGCGCGCATGCAGCGGCGCGCGCGCCCCGGCGAGGAGGCGGACGATGAAGCCGATCACGAGACGGCAGTTCCTTTGGCAGAGCGGGTTGGTCGCAGGCGGCTTGGTTGCCGCGCCGCTCGTGCGGATCGGCTCCGCGGGTGCGGCCGCCGCCCCGGAGAACGCGGCGGCCGCGCGCCTGAGCGTGGCACACTGGGGGCCGTTCACCGGACAGGTGACGGGGGGACGCCTGGTACGGACATTGCCGTTCGCCAAGGATCCGTACCCGAACCGCATGGTCGCGGCGATGCCGGACGTCTTGTACGCACCGAACCGGATCAAGGCGCCGATGATCCGCCAGGGGTTTTATCGTGACCGGTCGCGGAGCGATACGACGCTGCGCGGGGCGGAGCCGTTCGTGCGCGTATCCTGGGATGAGGCGCTGGATATCGTCGCGGGCGAGCTCCGCCGCGTCAAGACCCAGTACGGGAACCGCTCGATCTACTCGACCCAGGGCTGGCAGAGCGCCGGGAACTTCCACGCTGCGGGTGCGGCGGTGCAGCGCCTGCTGGGCATGTACGGCGGCTATGTCTACCGGATCAACTCCTACAGCGCGCCGGTGCTGCCCGTGATCACCCCGCACGTGCTTGGTGACGCCGCCCCGCGGGCCACGACGTGGCCCGTGATCATCAAGAACACCACGTTCGTCCTCATGCTCGGATATGATCCGCTGCGCAACGCGGAGGTGCGCTCCGGCGGGTCGGCCGGGCACTTCGACATGGAGTGGATCGCGCGCCTGCGGGACGCGAAGATTCCGGTCGTCTCGGTGAACCCGATCGAAGGTGACACGGACCGGTACCTGCGGTGCAAGCGGATCGCCATCCGTCCGAACACGGACACGGCGCTCCTGCTGGCGCTGGCCCACGTGCTGTACACGGAGAACCTGTACGACAAGGCGTTCCTCGACAAGTACACGGTGGGGTTCAGCACGTTCGCCGACTACCTCAGCGGGAAGGCGGACGGGCAAGCGAAGTCGCCGGAGTGGGCGGCGCCGATCACGGAGGTGCCGGCCGCCACGATCCGCGAGCTCGCCCACCGGATCGCGAGATCCCGCACGATGCTAATGGGCGGCTACTCCCTGCAGCGGGCGTCGCACGGCGAGCAGCCGGTCTGGATGCTGATCACGCTCGCCGCGATGACGGGGCAGATCGGGCTGCCGGGCGGTGGTCTGCAGCTCGACTTCCCGGGCGCGCTGGGGGTTCCGCTCGGGAGTGCTCCCGGGGTGCCGGGGCTGTCCACCGGCACCAACCCGGTCAAGGACTTCGTGCCGTTAAACTTGTGGATCGACCTCCTGGCGAGTCCCGGCAAGACCGTTGACTACGACGGCCAGCGGATCACATACCCCGACATCAAGCTCGTGTACCTTGCGGGATCGAACCACCTCAATCAGGCGCAGTACACGAACCGAGCGTTGGAGGCGTGGCGCCGTCCCGAGGTCACGATCGTGCACGACTACGTGTGGACGCCCACCGCGAAACACGCCGACATCGTGCTACCGGCGACGACGACGCTCGAGCGCAACGACCTCTTCGGCATGGACCGGTTCATCATCGCGATGCAGCAGATGGTGCCGCCGCTGTTCGAGGCGCGGAGCGACTTCGACATCTGCGCCGGGCTCGCGAGCCGGCTGGGGTTCGGAGCGCAATACACCGAGGGCAAGGACGAGATGGCGTGGCTGCAGCAGTTTTACGGGGTGGCGCAGCAGCAGGCGAGGGCGCGGAACGTCGCGATGCCGGACTTCGACACGTTCTGGCAGCAGGGATACGCGGAGTTCCCGGTCCCGGACAGCGCCAATGAAGTCGTGGCGTACTCGGCGTTCCGGGCGGATCCGGTGGCCAACCCGCTGGGGACTCCATCGGGCAAGATCGAGCTGTATTCGGAGAGGATCGCGTCGTTCAAGTACGACGACACGCCGCCGCACGCCACCTGGATCCCGCCGACGGAGTGGCTGGGGAGCCAGCAGGTGGCGCAGTATCCGCTCCACCTGCTGTCGGCGCACCCAAAGGAGCGGCTGCACTCGCAGCTGGACGAGACGCGGCTGCGCCGCGACTACGAGGTGCGCGAGCGCGAGCCGATCTGGATCCATCCTCAGGATGCAGCGGCGCGCGGGATCGCAGACGGGGATATCGTGCGCGTGTACAACGATCGGGGCCAGACCCTGGTCGGCGCGGTCGTCACCGCGCAGACGCGGCGGGCGGTGGTCGTATTGAACCAGGGCGCGTGGTACGATCCGCTGACGCCCGGCCGGCTCGGCACACTCGACCGGCATGGGAACATCAACAACCTGAGCACCGATGCGCCGAGTTCGAAGCTGTCTGGGGGTAACCCGACGAACTCCGTGCTTGTACAGGTGGAGAAGTACGTCGGAATGCCGCCCGAGGTGACCGCGTTCACGCCACCCAGCGGGGCGTGAATGCGGTCGACGGCTGCACCCAGGGGCGTCCGGCGTGCACTGAGTGTCGGAGCTCGGCAGAGGACGTGGCCGCGCAAGTCGACCACGTACAGATAACCGTCGGTGAATGCACGGGCAATCTTCAGGGTGCCCGGGGGCCAGATCTCTCAGGGAGGGTCGTGAGGGAGACTCCCAGGGCACCCCGGTCGTCAGCTCAAACGGCGGCATGATCGCAGAGCCGACAGCCTCACCCTGAACGCTGATGCGTGTGCTCTCCAGAGGCGGGAGGGAGGGGCAAACAGCAACGCGGACGTCAGTTCCGGTTCGGACGGCCGTGGTGATGTGGCTGTTCACCCGTAGCCCGAAGGGGTAGGGTGCGTCGCCAGACGTGAGTCTCGCAAGAAGTCCTCTCGTGCTGCTCGGAAGAAACCCGGAAGAGCACTGCCAGAATCCGATCTTCGTTTCCTCGACCGTGTCCGACTAGCGCCCGATCTGCTCGCAGGAGCAACATCGTTGGGGAACTCAAAGAGGTTCGGTTCGCAAGATTAGCGAGGTTTGTCCAGACCCCCCAGCAGTTGGGCATGGATACGGCGATGGAGACTCGTCCGATGCCGCAAGTCGCTGCCGGTGGGATACCGCGAACAGCCGACTCCCCGGCGGCGCCCATCGCCGCGTCGCACGCGTGGACACGCGACATTCACTTCAGTCCTACGCTGATCTTCGCAGGCATCCTCGCGGTAGCCTTGGGGCTCCGCATCGTCGGCCTCGGTTCGCACAGCGTATGGCTCGACGAGGCGTTCGTCGTGGCAGTCACCCGTGAGACGTGGACCGGCCTGCTGGCGACGCTCCGGGCAGCGGACTCCCACCCGCCACTCTACTACCTGATCGTAAAGGTGTGGAGTGGTGTGGCTGGAACGGGAGAAGTGGCGCTGCGACTGCCATCTGCGTGCGCCACCGCCGCCACGGTCGCCCTAACCTACCTGCTCGCGCGCCGGCTTGCGGGTGAACCGACGGCTCTGCTGGGAGCGTTCCTGGTGGCCGTCTCACCGTTCCAGATCATGGCCGGGCAGGAAGCGCGGATGTACGCGCTGTTAAGCATGCTCGCGGTCGGCTCGACGCTAGCGCTGTATGACGCGGTCAAGAACGGCGGCAGAGCGCGATGGGCGCTCTACGCGCTGAGCGCGGTCCTCACCGCCTACACGCAGTATCTGGGCTTGTTGGTGCTGGCCGGACATGGAGTCTGGATTTTCCGATACGAGCGCACGCACGCCAGGACGTGGCTCGCCGCCATGGCCGTTGCTACGGCCGCGTTCGCGCCTTGGTTGCCGGCACTGTGGCAGCAGGCGCTCCACGCGGCCGGGTCGCCATGGTACAGAGACGCGTTTCCGCCGATGCTACTCGCCGACCTCCTCGGCCTATTGGCGTACGGGGGATCGCTCGCGGGAACGGCAGGCTACTTCTTTGCAGGCACGCTCAGACCGTTCGAAACCCTCGTGGTGCTCATCCCGTTCCTCGTGCTGTTGTGGCTCGGTGGGCGCGCGCTGTCTCAGCGACAGGCCGCTCTTGCGCTCGTGGCGCTTCCCGCGCTGGTTCCGATTGCCGCCGCGTTCGGGGTCTCGCTCATTCGTCCCATGTTCATGCCACGGTGGTTTTCGTTTGTCATGCCTTTCTACGCCATCGTCGTTGCGGCCGGGGTCGTCGACGTTGTCGACCGCTTCCAAGGCCGGCGGGAACAGGCGGCCGCGCTGTTCGTCGCCGCGCTGTTCCTCTACGACATGCCGGCGCTCGCCCAGTACTACTTGGCTCCGAACGCCAGACCGTTCCAGTGGCGAGCGGCAGCCGCGGTCGTCCAGACCCATGTCCGACCGGGCGACTCTTTCCTGTACGTGAGCCCGGCGGATCTGCCGTTCCGATACTACTTCCATGGTCGGTACCCATCGATCGTGCTCAGTCCTCCCAACGTGTCGACACCGGGTACGGGTCCTGGAATGTTAACCGCGTCGGTTGTCCGCGACCTCGCGCTTCGTCATTCGCGCGTCTGGCTTGTGGCAACGCTGCGGGCCGGTGGACCTGCGCCGCGTCAACTGTTCTCGGTGCTGAGCAGCGCGTATGGCATCGCGTGGCGGGGAGACTTCGGCGGTGCGTATGTGTTTCTTCTCGAACGGCGCGGCGGGGCACCGCCGTAGCCCGATCCGAGCTTCGCTGGACCTCCACACGTCTAGCTTCCGTTGCACTCTTGCAACAACGACTTTTCTCTCCGATAGGTGCACCGGAATCCGCAGGCGATCGGCTGTGGGCATCGTAGTTCTTACTCGATTGCATCGCTCAGGCGGCGTCGATGCTGGGCATCCGGGACTCGTCTGCCTCGGTGCTGGCGCGGGAGCTCGCGGCGAATCCGGTCGATCATGAAATCGGCGCCACGATTGTAGGTACACCATGGGGAAGATGCGTGGGGCACGCAGCGCGCGCCATGTCCGCGGACTGATGGGCGGAAAGGTGCGACCGTGTAGACCGTCATTTCAGGGCAAGCCAATGACCCCTCGACGAGGTGCACCGTGCTCGATATCGTGACAGGTACGTCAGGACCGGCAAGCGCCGTGACGCAGGGGAGGCCGGAATTTCTGGCCACGAAATACGTGGTCAGTTCAAGCCACTATCTCGCCACAATGGCCGGGCTGCGCATGTTCACGTTGGGCGGAAACGCCGCCGACGCGGGCGTTGCCGCCGGCATCGCACTCAATGTGCTCGAACGCCACCTTACCGATTTTGGCGGCGTGGCGCCAATCATGTTCTTTCGCCCCGGAATGCCTCGACCGGAGACGATCGCGGGCGTCGGATGCTGGCCACGGCGGCTCACCCTGGAGCGGTATATTGCGCGGTACGGAACGGACATGCCGATTGGCGCGCCGCGGTACGTCACGCCGGCGGCGCCGGATGCCTGGCTGACGGCGTTGGCCCGGTATGGTCGACTGACGCTGGGTGAGGTTCTGCGACCCGCGTGTGAATTGTGCGAAGGATTCCCGGTGTTCGACCGCCTGGCCCGTACGATCGCGAGCCTGACGTCGCGGTTGAGCGCATGGCCTGCCAGCGCTCGGGTGTTCCTGCCCAATGGCCGACCGCCGCAAGTTGGCGACGTGCTGGTGCAGCGAGACCTGGGGGCACTGTTTGCCCGGCTCATCGAAACCGAGAACAGTGCCAAGCATCGCGGGCGTGAGGCGGCCATCATGGCGGCCCGAGACGAGATCTACCACGGTGAGATTGCCCGCGCGCTCGCCGCTCACGCCGCTCGAGTGGGTAGCGAGTTGGATGCCGAGGACCTCGGCGCATACCATGTCGCCGTGGAACCATCGGTCTCGTCGACGTACCGGGGCGTGGAGGTGCACGCCTGCGGTCCCTGGTCGCAGGGTCCGCTGCTCCCAATGGTGCTCAACCTACTGGAGGGTACGAACGTGCACCGGCTTGGTCACGGGAGCGGCCCGTACCTGCACTATGTCATCGAGGCGATCAAGATCGCGTGCGCAGACCGTGAAGCCTTTTTCGGCGATCCAAATCAAGTCGATGTGCCCATCGTGGGGCTGCTCCATCCCGAGTACGCGGAGGAGCGGAGACGTCTCATCGATTCGACGGTCGCGTGTCCCCAACTTCCGCTGCCTGGAGATCCATGGCGGCACGAGGGCCGTGCCGGGCCCAGGGGGTACGTTCCGGCTCCCGTAGCGGGCGCATCTCAGCCGGATACGTCCTTTGTGTGCGCGATGGACGCCGAAGGCAATGCGTTTTGCGCGACGCCGTCCGACCCCGGCATGAGTGCTCCGCTCGTTGACGACTTGGGCATCATCATCTCGACGCGGGGTTCGCAGTTGTGGACGACGCCCGGGCACCCGTCGGCGATTGCTCCCGGCAAGCGTCCACGGCTGACGCCAAATCCCGCCATGCTCGTCAAGTCGGGGCAGGCGATGATGCCCTTTGGCTGTCCCGGCGGTGACGCACAGGTTCAGGCGATGGTCCAGGTGGCGTCCAACGTAGTGGACTTTGGGATGAACGTCCAGGCGGCCATTGAGGCGCCGCGAGTGATCTCGGCGAGTTTCCCTTCGTCCTTTCATCCGCATGGGTACGAACCGGGAGTGGTACGCGTCGAGGGCCGAATTCCGCCAACCATACGAGAACAACTCGTCGCTCTCGGTCATACCGTGCAGGTGTTGCCTGACTTCACGCCCGTCGTCGCCGGAGTCTGCGCGATTCGGCGTCGCGACAGCGGCGTGCTCGAAGGCGGAGCCGACCCTCGCCGGGCGAGTTATGCCGCCGGCTGGTGACCGTCGAACTTAGCATTGGTCAACGGCGGCCGTCGTCGCCTTCCGGCGTGATCGCGTATCCGGCCGGCGGCTCGGCTCCGAGCAGGTGGCGCACGAAGTAGTCCCATCGGCGCCGGACGAAGTAGGGCGAGTTCACGCAGCCATGCGGCTCGTTCGGCAGGATCAAGAGGTCAAATTCCCGGTTCGCCTTGACGAGCGCGTCGACGACCCGGAGCGTCGAAGCGGGATGGACGTTTTCATCCATCTCTCCGTGCACGAGCAGCAGTTTTCCCCGGAGCCGGTGCGCCTGCGTGACGTTGGACTGGTTGTGGTAGTGGTCGCCGACCGGCAATCCCATGTACCGCTCGACCCACGAGGCCTTGTCCAGGCGGTGGTCGTGGTTCCCTGCCGACGAGACGGCGACTTTGTAGAAGTCCGGAAACATGAGCATGGCGCGCAGCGATGCGTATCCGCCGGCGGAGTGTCCATAGATCCCTACCCGGCCGACGTTCAGGTCGCTGTAGCGCGTCGCCAGCTGTTGGATCACCGCCACATGATCTTCGATGCCGCCGTCGCCGAGTTCCCGGTACGAGCGGTCGGCGAAGGCCTTTGAGCGATACGGCATCCCGAGACCGTCGATCATCACCACGGCGAAGCCGAGTTCGGCCAGCGCCTGCGCATGCCAGAAATCGCGGAATTTACTCGGGACGGACGGCGTGACAGAGAGTCCGGCAAAGGACGTGGGAGCTTGGTTCGTCTGGGGTCCGGCGTAGATACTGTCCAAGACCGGCAGCCGCTCGCCACATGCGGGATCGTACCATGATGGGCGGAGCAGCACCCCGTACACATCCGTCACGCTATCGCGGGCCTTCGCACGAAAGCGATCGGGCGGTGTCCAGCCGAGTTCGTACAGACCTTGCGCGTCGCCCTGCTCCAGTTCGCGGATCCTCCTACCGTCGGGCGATCGGAGGACCGTGACCGGCGGCTGGTCGAGGCGAGAGTACGTATCGACAAAGCATGCGCCGGAGGGGGCGAAGGAGATCTGATGCGTGGCGTCCTCCGGCGTCAACAGCTCTGGATCTTCGCCATCCAGCCCGGTTCGATAGAGAAAGTTGAAGTACGGATCGCGGTCCCCTTCGCGTCCGACCGCGGTGAAGTAGACTTGTCGCGCCGGTTCGTCGACGTGGAGCACATCGGTCACCGCCCACTGTCCGGCGGTGACCTGACGCCGAAGCATCCCGCTCCTGCCGTCGTACAGGTAGAGATGTCCCCATCCGTCTCGCTGTGAATACCAGAGCACCTCTGTTCCGCCATCGAGAACTTTGACGAGAGGCCGTCCGGCGTGAGTCGGGTGCGGATCGATGGCGACGTCGGAGCGCTCCTCCACGAGCGTGCGGGACGCGCCGGACACCGGATCGATGGCGAGGAGCCGATATGAACGGTAGCCACGCCCCCGTGTCACCGCGTAGATGCACCCTCCGTCGGCGCTCCACCAGACCCAGTCAGGCCGCAGCGGCGAACCATAGTAGAGGAGCGGGATGCGCTCGCCCGTCACCGTACACGTCGTCGCATCTTTGACGTCCGCGACGACGAGAGACGCGGCCGGGACGTCGTCATCGCCCGGCAACGGATAGGCGTAGGAGTGGAGCACCGGACGGCGGTCTCCGTTTCTCGGTACCGACTGCACGAGGTGGTAGAGCCCTTCTCCCTTCAGATCGAGCCGGAACGAGAGAAACCGCCGGCTCTCGGGGCTCCACAGCACTGCCGGGGCTGGCGACGCGTCGGGCGCCGGGATTCCCGCGGCGCCGAGCGGCGAGCACAGGGGCGTCCCGTATGCGGACTCGGGGCAGCCGTCGCGGGTCAGCGTCCGGACCTCGCCCGTCTCGGCCGACTGAAGGTGCAGATTGTGGTCCCTCACGAGTGCGTTCCACCGGCCATCCGGAGACGCCACCGCGTTCGGCGGCACCGCCCGCCGCGCGGCTGGACGGCACGTTCCGCCGTGCTGATCGTACTCCCAGCGCGCCTCGCCGACATCAAAGCAGAGCGTCATCTCCGGCAGAACGAGGTCAATGCGGTCGAACGGGAGCGCCGCTGAGTCGTAGGGCGTTCCCGACGCCCGAGACAACGCCGCCGCCAGCCGGGAGTGCTCGAACGCCGGTTCCCGCACGGCCCGCTCCGGATCGACGAATACGAACACGTACCCCTCTCGCGTGCGGACGCGGTACCAGAATCGTCCGCGCTCGTCAAGCCAGTGCGGCTCCACGGTCGTGCCGAACAGCATGCGGGTGACGTGCCATGGTAGAAACTGCTCGGCCAGGGCATATCGCTCCGCTGGCGGGGGGGGTATGCTCGCCCCGCCTGCTGGTCCGCTGCGCCTTCGGCCGCCCACCATACGGCCGCTAGCCAAGGACGCAAGCGGCGGACTTGGAGTTCGGCGTGAGCACGTTCGCCGGTTGCACGCTCGGACCGGTCGGCATCGCCTCCGGCACGCACGTCCGCGCGGCGGCGATCGGCTGAACCATGAAACGCTCCGCCGTCCGACCGTCGGCCGCCGCCAGCCAGTTGCTTATCGCTGATTCAACACCCCGGGTCCGGGTCCCGGCGAATGATGCCGCGTTTGATCGCATTGCGCAAGCGCTCCCTCGGGTCGTCGGCTGGGACCCGCCCCTTCGCAAGGGTACGGCACCCCGTTGCGTTCGCCCTGGCTTCGCCACCTACGATACCCGGGACCCGGGCAATTGTAAACTTGGCACCTGTTGTCCTCGACACCGGCGCCAGGGAATCGCCTGGGTCGCCCCTAATCGTATTCTATTCCACGGCCGGCCGGGAAGCGGTGCGCTTCCCTGGGCGGCACGATGCGCTGCCGGAGTGGGAGGCGGAGCCCTTGAGTCTGAGAACCAGGCCTCGGTGCAGGCGATGTCCGCGACCGTCGTGCGGCGATGCTCAGGGAGGGGAGACCGCGTGCCGATTGCGCCATCGTACGGAGAGGATCGCTATCGGTACTCATGCCCGGATGGCGGAGCGTCCGGCCAACGTGTTGCGCTTCCCGCCCAATCTGTTTCGACGAAGGCGTAGTCGTCCAAGAGGGTGTAGCGACATTGAGAGGGAGGTGTCGCAATGATGCGCCGTAGGTGGCGGAAGCTCGTCGCGCTCTGCGTCGGCGTGGCACTCGTGCTCGCCGGTTCGGGCGTAGTGACGCAGGCGGGGACGCCTCGCACTTTGGTCATGGCTCAGAGCGCGGACATGGTCACGGGCGACCCGGCCAAGAGCACCGGCACCGCGACGGTTGCCGTCCTCGCCAACATCTACGACACGCTTGTTTACCGAGATGCCAACCTGAGTCTCAAGCCCGGGCTCGCGCTCTCCTGGCGGGCCGTCGATCCCACCACCTGGGAGTTCAAACTGCGCAAAGGCGTGAAGTTCCAGGACGGCGAGCCCTTCAACGCCGAGGCCGTCAAGTTCTCGTTCGACCGCATGCTCGATCCCGCGACCCACTGGCCGGGCGCCGGGGACCTGCGGCTGATCAAGACCGTGACCGTGGTCGACGACGACACCGTCCGATTCACCACGTCGCAGCCTTGGCCGGAATTGCCGCGGTTCCTCGGTTACTACGGGATGATCGTGCCGCCGGGTTACCTGAAGCAAAATGGCCCGGACGCGCTCGTCCGCCACCCAGTCGGTACCGGGCCGTACCGCTTCGTGAACTGGGTCAGGGACGACCACGTCGAGCTCGAGGCAAACCCCGACTACTGGGGCGGCAGGCCGAAAATCAGCCACGTCATCATCCGCGTCATCCCCACGGATGCGGCGCGGGTCGCGGAACTGCTGGCGGGTTCGGTGCAGCTCGCGAACCTCTTGCCGCCGGAACTGTTCAGCGCGATAACGACGTCACCGAGGACAAAACTCGTGGTCGGTAAGAGCCTGAGCGTGTTCTTCGTGATCTACAACCTGGTCAACATCTCGAAGGACAAGCCGCTGGCCGACCCGCGGGTGCGGCAGGCCCTCAACTATGCGGTCAACCGCCAGGCGATCCTCTCGAGCGTCATGCACAACGTGGGCACGCCAGTGGCGACCTTCTGCAGCGAGGTGATGGAGGCCTGTGACGCTTCCATCCCGCCCTTCCCGTACGATGTGAACAAGGCCCGCGCGTTGCTGCGCGAGGCCGGATATCCCAACGGGTTCGACTTCAGCATCAGCGGGACGAGCGGGACGTACCCCGGCGATCGCGATATTGTGCTCGCCGTGGCGGACCAGTTGAACCAGGTCGGGGTGCGCACGAAGGTGGACATCACGGAGATAGGCGTGCAGTTGCAGACCGTGCTGGACCGGAAACTTCCCGAGAATGGCTGGTTCACGCGTTTCACCGACTTCTTCGGAATCAGCAGCATCATTCCGCTCCGGGCATTCTACTCGCCCGGCGAATGGTCCCAGTGGCGGCCCGGGTACGCCCCCTTCGACCAACTCGTCGAGGCGGCGCAGGCGGCTCCCGACGAGGCAAAACTGCGCGGCATCTCCAGTCGCCTGCAGTTGATGTACAAGGAGCAGGCGCCGGCCATCACGCTGTTCGCCGCGCCCAACGCCAACGGCATGAGCCGCGACCTGGAGTGGACGCCCCGGCCGGACCTGGAATTGACGATGCTCGACGCGTCGTGGGGGCGCTGATCCGCGGCCCTCGCCGCGCGGCGCCGCGCCTCGGGCGATGAGCGAGTTCCTGATCCGGCGGTTGGCGTTGTCGTTGACCGCCATGCTGGGCGTGATCACAATCGTGTTCATCCTGCTGCACATCAGCGGCGATCCGGCGACGTTGCTCGTGACGCAGGACGCAACCCAGCAGGACATGGAGCTGATCCGGCAGGCCTACGGCCTGGACCAGCCGCTCCCCGTGCAATATACGCGCTTCATCGAGCGGGTCGCCCGCGGCAACCTTGGATATTCGTACTACCAGGGACTCCCCGTGACCGAACTGATCGGCGAGCACATCGGCGCGACGTTCGAGCTGGCCTTCGCCTCCCTTCTGGTGGCGGTTGTACTCGGCGTGGCGCTCGGCATGGCGGCCGCCGCCCACCACGGATCGGGCGTCGATACAGCTGCCATGGCGGTCGCGCTCTTTGGGACGAGCATGCCGAGCTTCTGGCTGGGCCTTCTGCTCATCATCGTCTTCGGCGTCAAGCTGGGCTGGTTTCCGGTCTCCGGCTACGGCGGCCTCGACCATCTCGCCATGCCGGCGTTTGTGCTCGGCGGTTTTTATGCGGCGCAAGTCGGCCGGCTCACCCGGACGAGCCTTCTCGAGGTCCTGGCCCAAGACTACATTCGCACGGGACGAGCCAAGGGCCTGACGGACCGTGTGGTGCTGTTCAACCACGCGCTGCGCAACGCGGCGCTCCCCGTCCTGACTGTGCTTGGACTCAGCTTCGGGCAGATGCTCGGCGGCGCGATTATCGTTGAATCCATCTTCGCGTGGCCGGGCATGGGACGCCTCGCCGTGCAAGCGGTGCTGGGCCGCGATTTTCCGGTCGTGCAGGGCGCCGCGATCATCGGCGCGGCGGTCTTTCTTGCCGTCAACCTCGCTGTGGATCTGGTCTATGGCTGGGTCGACCCTCGCCTTCGAAGCGCCGCACAGCGCACGTAGCGCCGGGCGCGTTTCGGCGATTCGCCGCCTCCTTCGCAGTCCGTCGGGGGCCGTCGGGACTGCGCTCCTGGCCATTCTCCTCGTGGCGGGGTTCGGGGCTTCCTTCATGACGCCCTACAATCCGGCGGCGCAGAATCTAAGTCTCACGGTGCACCCGCCCTCATTGGCGCCGGTGGGGGGCGGTGTCCACTTGCTGGGCACCGATCAATTGGGACGCGACATTTTCAGCAGGCTGTTGGTCGGCCTCCGTATCTCGCTGGTGGTGGCGCTCACGGTCGTCCCCCTCTCGACAGCGCTCGGTCTCGTGGTCGGGATGCTGACCGGCTACCATGGCGGCTGGCTCGACGTCGCCCTGATGCGGCTCACGGACGCTCAACTGTCCATCCCTACATTCCTGCTCGCGGTCGCGGTCGTCGCGGTGCTCGGGACCGGGTTGCCGCAGATTGTGACCGTGCTGGTGATCGCCGGGTGGCCCGGCTACGCGCGCGTCGTGCGCGCCGAGGTACTGGCGTTGCGCGAACGCGAGTTTGCGGCAGCGGCCCGAGCCGTCGGCGCATCCGATACGAGGATTCTCACCCGACATGTACTGCCGAACGTGGTCCCCACGGTGTTGGTGCTGGGCACACTGCATCTGCCGATTGTGATCGTTTTCGAGGCCGCGCTGAGCTTCCTCGGCCTCGGCATCCAGCCGCCGACGCCGAGCCTGGGCCAGATGATCGGTCAGGCGCAGGATCTGGTGTGGCAGGCCTGGTGGATGCCGACGATTCCCGGCGTCGCCATCACGCTTGTGGTTCTGGCGTTCAACCTGTTGGGCGACCGCATGCGAGACGTGCTCGATCCACGCCTGCGGGGCCTCGGACCGGTGTGACGAAGTAGGCCTCGGGAGGTCATCTTTGCGGACCACAACTCTCATTAGGAGCGCAACGTCATGACGAAATCTCTTTCCGCTCGCCTTGATGGCTGTCTCGAAGCCCTGCCCCGCGCCTATCCAGGGCCGGGCGGCGCATGTGCCGTTCTGCGCGACGGTGAGGTGCTGGTCCGCTACGCCTGGGGCTGGGCAAATGCCGAGCGGCGCATCGCCTTCACGCCGCGCACACTCTTCCGCATGTGTTCCATTACCAAGCAGTTCACCTGTGCCCTGCTGCTGGACGCCTTCCCCGATCCGTCCGTGCTGGACGGCGACGTGCGCGCCCGTCTGCCGCTGCTGGAGGAGGCAGCCCCAGGCCCGCTGCATCTCTGCCACAACCAGTCGGGCTTTCGCGACTACTGGGCGGTAGCGATGCTCCACGGTGCGCCCGCCGAGGCGCCATTCGGCGACATCGACGCCGCTCGCGCGATCGCCGGCACGCGGACGCTGCAGTTTGCACCTGGCACCCGCTACTCCTACGCCAACCAGAACTTCCGCATCCTGTCGGACATCCTCCAAGAGCGTACCGGCCGCAGCTTTGCAGAGTTGCTGCGCAGCCGCATCTTCGAGCGTGCCGGCATGGCCAACGCGTTGCTTCTCGCCGACACCCGCGCCACGCCGGATGGCACGGAGGGCTACGAGGGCACGCATACGGCTGGTTTCCGCGCCGCGGAGAACCGTATTTTGTGGACCGGCGACGCCGGTCTTGGCGCCTGCCTCGACGACATGATCGCCTGGGAGCGGCATATCGACGCGACGCGCGACGACCCGGAGGCGCTGTATAGCCGGCTTTCCGCCCCGGTCACCTTCGCCGACGGGACCCCTGCCGCGTACGGGTTCGGCCTGAGTCGAACGATCGAGCTGGGCCGCCCAGTCACCGGCCACGGCGGCGCGTTGCGCGGTTGGCGCAGCCATCGCTTGTACGTGCCCTCGGAGCGCATCTCGGTTGTCGTCATGTTCAATCACCTCTCGGACGCGCATGAAGCGGCGGTGGACCTGCTCGCTGCCGTGCTGGGTGAAGACCGGCGGCCTCCTGTGGTCACTGCTGTGATGCCGGGATGGCTCGGTGCCTACACCGAGCCAGAGACCGGGCTCGCGGTGCGCATCGACGCGGCAGCGAGCGGGCAGGTGCGCCTGCGTTACGGCCACGTTCCGGAACGGCTCGACCTGCAGGCTGACGGCACGGCGAGGTGTGCTACCGTGCGGTTGCGGCCCGACGACGGTGGTCTGTGGATGGACCGCCCGCATGAGAATCAGAGCTCGCGCCTCCGCCGGCTCGACGGTGCACCAACCAAGGATGTCGCCGGTCGCTACCGTTGTGAGGAGTTGGATGCCGAGCTGACCGTGACCGATGCCGGCAGCGTCCTCTATGGCGGCTTCTCAGGCTTCCTCGGCCAGGGGCGCATGGAGATGCTCGACCCGGTCGGCCCGGATATCTGGGCACTGCCCTGTCCGCGCGCGCTGGACCACATGCCGCCCGGTGACTGGACGCTGGCTTTCCAGCGCAACGAGGCGGGCCAGGTCACCGGTGTCGAGGTCGGCTGCTGGTTAGCTCGCCACTTGCCATACCCTCGCATTGGGTGACGCGTGGTGGTCACCACCGTATCAGCCTTCTGACCCATCGCTGCAGTCGTACAGGACGCGTGAGTTCAGCCACCATGCAGTGCGTAAGAGCGAACGTCACGGTCCACCAACCAGGCAACAACTTGCGGCGGGGTAACATCCGGTGAATGCGCCCGGTACAACGAACCAGCGTGGAGTCCCGAGAGCACGGCCTGAATCCTGTCTGGCAGCAGCGCGACATCCCACGAACCCTGTACGTCGATCTCAAACGTCGTGCCGGTCCCAAGGCGATTGGGGTTCCACCGACGCGGCGAAGCCCAACAATAACACCTCACGGAGCCGAAGAGTGGCCTGACCCCGGATGTGCACAAGGAATACGGCCCGAAGCTTCTCGCCTGTCGTCCGAAGGAGGAGGTGGCCCCACGTGACTGACACATTAGCTCAGCCGCTTCAGAGGTGGCACGATTTTTATCTCCTCACTGGCGGGGCTGCAGCGACGCTGGTCGGGCTCATGTTTGTGGCAATCTCGCTTGGATCTCAGTTGATCACTCCACAATCCCTTCCCGGGCTCCGCGTGTTCGCCACGCCAACGATCATTCACTTCGTCTATGTATTGGTCATTGCCACCGTTGCCGTCGTTCCCACGCTCACTCGACCACCGCTCGGCATCCTGCTTGCGGTCACGGGCCTGCTGAGTATCGCACGTGCGTTCCGTGCGGTGCCCTTCATGCAGGAGCAACGACGGGCGAACCTCATCGATCGAGAAGACTTGGTATGGTACCTTGTCACGCCGTCGATCAGCTACCTCCTGCTTGGCGCGACCGGGATCGGGCTCCTGCGGGGCGCTCCTGAAGCCCTCGATGGGCTCGCGTGTGCGAGCATCGTGTTGCTCGTGAACGGCATCCGGAATGCATGGGATTTAGTGCTGTGGTTCGCGGTGAGGACCGAGTCGCCCTCACGATAGCGGCCGCGACCCGTTCGGTGGCACCCGGGTATATCGAAGCCTGGATCCGTAGGGGCAGCCGCAAGCCTTCACACCGCGTCACCTTCTCGGATTGTCCGACACGGTTGACATTGTTCGCCTAATTCTTCGGGGTGTGCGAATCGGCGGTTCGTTCTGCCAACCGTGATCGGTCTGCCGCCCGTCTGTGTGCTCGCTTCACATCCGCATGGTCGTCATAGTAGCGGTGATGCCCAGCGCGTATGGAGACCGATCGCGCGGGCGCGCGCGGAAGATATCCCAAGTTTCTCTACCCAATTTTCCGGCAGTGCTCACGTGCGGCAGGAGCCTGAATGAGAACGTCAAATTATGGCGTCCCACAATTGAGGACGCGGTGCCGCACGAGGCACGGTGTGTGGTCCAAATTCGGCAGTGGCAAAGAGAGGAGCCATCGCCATGGACGCGACCGCTCATGGTCAGACGACGCGCAACATTGGGATCGCGATGCACCAGGGATCGCTCATCAACCTACCGGAGTCGATGAAACTCTGGTGTCACGAGCAGCGCGTCAGTCAATCCGCCCTGGCAATGCGTGTTGGCATCAGCACGTCGCACCTCAACCAGATCATCCACGGCCACGCCCGCCCGAGTCCCGAACTGGCACAGCGTATCCGGGCAGTGATCGGCAGTAGGTCCCGCCCGGCCTGATCGGACCCCGGTCGCCGGGCGGAAACGCGGCGTCTCACGAGGCATTGGAAGCGGTGCACATACGAACCAGATGGAGGTGAGTCATCGCCATGAATGCGACCTTGTGTAATCCGCGCCCCTTCGCGATGATCGCCATGGCCATCGCGTGCGTGCTCGTTATTGCAGGCTCAACCGACGTCCGGGCGGCGACCCCGGCGTTCGTGACCCGGGTTACGGCGGCTCAGACCGTCACGAACGTGCAGATTTCCGTTGTGGCGTCGGCACCGGTGGAGTATCAGTTCGTCAACGTGCGGCCCAACTGGATTGTCCTCCAGATCGCCCCGGCGGAACTCCAGATCCACGCGGGAACGCTCCCGTTCGCCAGGGGCGTGGTCAAGAAGATTCGCGTGGGCCAGTTTACGCCGCAAGCGGTGCGCCTCGTCGTCGAAATGGCAAGCCCTACGCCGTTCCGCGTGATCCCGTTGCACGACGAACTGGCGCTGCTCGTGGGGGTGCCGGGGGAGACTGGAATTCTTCCGGATGCCGGGCGTACGCTTCCGGACGTGGCGGCAGTGCGCGGGGGCCATGGCGGGCCCGCTCCGAGCGCGGCGGGTACGACGCCTAGTCGCGTCCCGCAGGCTTCCGTCCAACGGGTGCACGCCGTCCTGCCGGGTGAAGGGATTGGCCCGGTCCGACTCGGGATGCGCATCCAGGAGGCGCTGGCCGTGCTCGGTCCTGCGAAGAGCACGCAGGTGCTGCCCGACGGGAACATGCTGTACGCGTGGTTCGTGCCACCCATGAATCGCGGCATCGGCCTGCGCGCGACGCCCTCGGGGGTTGTGTATCGGGTCTGGGTGTTGAACGACGACCAGTACGCGATCGCAGACCGGATCCGCATCGGGAACACAGAGACCGAGGCGCGCGCGGCGCTCGGTGCTCCGTCGCAGGTGGTGGCCGACACATCGAGCGGCACCAAGACGCTGGCCTACTCGTCGCTCGGGTTGTGGGTGGGGATCCAGACGGACCCACGGTACACATTCTACGGCCGGATCTTCGAGTTCGGCGTAACCAAACCAGAGGCTCTCGCACCCGAACACTAGCCTTGCCGGGTCAACAGAGTACTGGGCGCATGTGGTCTTGAGTCTGGCTGCAGCACGGCAACGTACCGGAACGAGACAACGCGCCGGCTGGGTGGATATTGGGACGCGACGACGAAGGCCACGCCACAATCGGCTGGTAGGCGGGTGAGCCGAGGTAGGAATCTTCCGGTTCCTGCCTGGTGAGGCTACGAACCTCCGACAGAGCCGCGCCGAAGTTCTCCGACCTATAGGGCGCTGGGCGAGACCTGCACGTTGTCGGATCGTCGGAAGGGAGGACCTCCCTCGGTTGCCGCCGACTTGGCTATCTCGTCCGGCCGGCCCATGCGCCCATTGGGATCTGGTTCATCGGATGCCCTTCGAAGCAGCGGTCGGCGAGTTCGAATCCCTCCGGTCATGGCCGGCGGCGAAACCAGGCGAGTGCGAACCGATCGCAGGCCGTCTCCGCCGCGCCCTTCCTGCCGAGCACGTCGTGCAGGTAAGCGTGATAGTATTCGTGACAGTAGAGAAACCGGATGACGTCGGTCTTGGTGCGGAAGAGGACGGTACGGTAGAACCAGCGGAAGCGAAAGGAGGTTCCGCGGGACTGGCCTGTCTTGATCCGGTGTGCTCGGTACGGGATTCGTTGTCTGAAGGGTCGAAACGGCTCCGGCACCTGTACCGTGATGACCTTGGCCTCATAGTCACAGAAACCTTGAAGATGCGGCCCGGTCCGGTAGCGGAGGGGTTTCACCTCCAATCGATACCCAGCGGGACGGGGCAAGCCGGCAAGCATTCGCCTGATCCGCGTGGCGGGGAATCCCGTGAGAGCCGTGCGTATCCTCATGGTTTACAGCGGGTATATGTATGACCCATCATATTGTACTATCTCTGTGAAAAGCGACCAGGGTTTCTCCCCGAAAGGTTTCACCTTCACGAGGGATCAACCCCTCACTTCGGAGCCGTGGAGTGAAGGGGGAGGAGATGATTTCGGTGGAAGTGTGGATGTGGACGACGATTCAAACCCGCCGCGCCCAAGGGCGGACAAGCCTCTTAGCGCGCATCGAGAAAGTCCATGGCCAGGTAGTAGGCGAGGATTCGGGCTAGCGGTTTTCGGGTACAACCCTGCGTATTGTCCATTGAGGTGCTCGAATGAAGAGACTTGACGGGAAGGTCGCTGTAGTGACAGGAAGTAGTAGCGGTATCGGGGCGGGGATCGCCGGCGGATTCGCAGCGGAGGGTGCAACGGTCGTCCTCGCCGCTCGCCGCGCAGACCGTCTTCAGACGATAGCGGAGCAGATTACTAACAGGGGTGGCGTCGCCATACCAGTTCCCACGGACCTCACGTCTGAGACCCAGGTCGATCAGCTTTTCTCGACTACAGTTGAACGTTGCGGCCGACTAGACATTCTGGTCAACAACGCCGGAGCAGAAGTGCGAGCCCCGATCGAGGAACTCGCGGTTGAAGACTGGGACCGAGTCATGGCGGTCAACTTGCGTGCGGCTTTTCTCTGCACGCGGCACGCGATGCGTATCATGAAAAGACAGGGAGGCGGTCGGATCATTAACATCGGCTCCATCGCGGCTCAGCGCGTCCGGCCAGACAACGTTGCCTACAATGTGAGCAAGTTCGGCCTAGACGGTCTTACCCAAGCGACTGCTCTGGAAGGCCGCTCTCACGGCGTTGTTTGCAGCATCTTGCATCCTGGAAATACCAGGTCTGAAATGATGACGGATTCGCATCCGGACGCTGCAGAACCCATGATGGAAGTCGAGGTACTCGTTCAAGTTGCCGTGCTCATGGCGACCCTTCCGGCAAAGGTCAACATGTTTCAGGCGATCGTGTTGCCCGTCGGTATGCCTTACCTAGGCCGAGGATAATAGCTGGTACCAAGCCCGCGTTGAACTGGTGTCCTGACCGGTCGCCAGGCGCAGCGACGCAGGCAGCCGAGGGATCAATCGGGCTGCCCCTGGTAGCTCCTTCCTTCATGAAGTACACACCATGGGGAGGGTGGCAGACGGCGATGGGCCGACGAGGGTTGTTGATGCGGAAGGTCACAATGATTCTACGACTACGGTAGAGCAGCTGCGCGTTCATCAAGGCCCACGCCCGAGCCTTGTTCTGAATGATCGCGAGGCCTTCCTCTGGGCTCAGAGTGAAGCCAGCACACAGTATCGCACCAAGGCGACCTAATACACGGCTAATACCGTCCTTTTTGCCATCTCTGCCAAGGTGCAATGGCCGCACAACTGGCATGTGTAATTGTCTCGGTTGAAGATAAGCGGGCGTACCTCCTGGAGAGCACGGGTATGGCGGTGGGTGAATGAGGAGCTACCGTTGGACTCCGGTCGGCGCTGCGGCGTAGAGGCGGCGGCCCAACTGCGGGCCGCGATGCTCGTACCGGCCTCTGAGACATCGGGCAGGATGTCCGAGGTACCATGGTAAACTCTCCGGACTGTCTAGAAACGGAAGTTGAATGGACGGACACGCGCAGGTAGCATGAGGGGCAGATTTCTCCCGCCGAGTGCCGTCCCGAAACTCCGATGGAGGGGGTCCCCTTTGGCACACAGCGTCGTAGTGCTCGTACGTCAGGCAGGGCTCGGTCAGCTCCAACCGAACGATGCGCATTTCGGCGTGGAAATGTTCGAGCGCTTCCTGCACGCGGTGGACGCCAATCCTATTAGGCCGTCGGCAATCTGCTTCTACACCGAGGGCGTCAAGCTCGTCTGCGAGGGGTCACCAGTCATTCCCAGCCTGCAACTGTTGCAGGGCATGGGCGTGCGCTTGGTCGTCTGTGCGACATGCCTAGAGTATTTCAACCTTCGCGACAAGGTGGCCGTCGGCGAGGTCCGTGGAATGAGCGACATTGTGAACCTACTTCTGGGCGCTACGCACGTGGTCACGGTGTGAACGCCGGCCTTTGGCAGGAGGATTGTTCGCGTCTCTGGTGACGGCCTCCGCGAAGGGTTTCACGAAAATGTGCAGTAGGGCGCGTCCTGCCGGCTCCGGCACTCGGGATCTGACTCGTCGGGATGCACGAGATCGTAGGCGTCGAACCGGAGGAACGGCGCGTCGTCCGGATCGTCCTCCTGGAACGGAAATCCAGGCTTAATTTCCCGAGAAGGACATTCTCTCGGTCGGTCGGGAGAAGAACCGATGAGTGCCGGGTCCCCACCAAGGATGTTTTTCCTGCCGCGGCAATGGATGGGCGCCTACGCCTCCACGGCTTGCCTTCGTCGGACCCGTGGGACGCTGGCCGCTTAGTGTATGGGACCGAACGGGAAGTAGACCTCTCGGCCTGGCGTGGAAGGTGGGTCGTTAGGGCAACTGACGAACTGGGCCACGTACTCAGCGTGTCGCACGGTATCCCCGCCCCGATTACCCTGTACATCACTTACGCGCTCCTCAGCCACGTGTATAAACGGTCACCGGCCATCGACCGCGCTGGTCGCTCGCATTTCATCCTGGCCCCGTGCGCAGCCGACAGATCGTCCGATTCTTGGCGACGCTGCGGCAGCATGTGCGGCGTCGCGTGATCTTGATGTGGGATCGCTTGCCGGCGCACCGCAGTCGCGTGGTCAAGGCCGCGCTGGCCCAGCATCGATCGTGGTTGACCGTCGTGTGGCTGCCCGCGTACGCGCCCGATCTCAACCCGGTGGAGCAACTGTGGGCCCACCTCGAAGCGACCGCCTTGGCCAACACGCCACCCGACGATCTGCGGGTGTTGCGGCACAGCGTCCGCAACGGGCTCCGTCGGGTCCGCCGACATCCCGAGCTGGCCCGGGGCTTTCTGAGACACACCGGCCTTTTTTGATGCGCGAGTTGTAGGGTGAGCAACTGCTGCGAGATGTGGGAGCATACGGGGTCATACGAGGACAAATGGCTCGCACGAATAGGGCGGTCATTCATGCATGGGGGATAGCAAACACATGTTCGTTATGGTAATTGTTCAGGCGATGCTGCAACGGACCTACGAGACCAGACTCCTGAGCGAGCCTGACCGGGATGTCCTGCTCTGCGCGTACGCCGAGCTGTATGGGCGCGCCAAGCGGACGCTGTTTGCTCGGCTCTGCGCCGGCGCGCCCCTCGCGCCGCTCAAACGCGCCTTCCTCGTACGCTTCGGCCTGACCGCCAGGCAGTTCAACGCGCTTGCCGCCGAGGTGCGCGGCGCGATCGCCGGGATCAAGGCACGACGTCCTAAACTCATCGCGAGCCTCGAGCGGAGAATCGCG
>DASPUZ010000099.1:0-120836 GCA_035622635.1 bacterium
TGCACTGGCACACATCGTCGATGAGTGCCGTACTCTGATCGACGACCCGCAGTATCCTGCCGTCCGTCGGTGGCGCGAGGCGCACCCGGGCGGTCACGTGATGGGGCACTTTCAGGTCTACTTCCCCGAGGAGATCGCGCACGCCGCCGGAATGTTGCCGATCAAAATCCTTGGCGGGGGCAGCGCGGTCCCGATTCGAAAAGCCGACGCCAGAATAGCCGCGTTCGTCTGCTCGATCCTGCGCAGTTCTCTTGAGCTGACCCTCAGCGGCCACATGGATTTTCTCTCGCTGTACGTGGTCCCGAGCATCTGCGACGCCTCGCGGCACGCCTGCGGCGTGTGGGCACGGAACATCCCAACGTTACCGTGCCAGGTGCTCTACCTTCCCCAGAATACGGACTCTCCGCACGCGCTCCGCTATCTGGCCGAGGAGTACCGGCGCATTGCCACTCTGACCGGCGAGATCACGGGACGTCCGGTCACGGACGACGCGCTGTGCGGGAGCATCGCCGTGTTCAATGAGAACCGGCGGCTGCTGCGGGAGCTGTACCGGGTGAAGCGGGAGACCCCGTGGCTTCTCACCGCCGTGGAGGCGTACGTCGTCACGCGTGCTGCCAGCTTGATGCCGCGCGAAGAACACAACGACATGCTCCGCCGGGTGCTCGAGTTGCTGCCGGGACGATCGGTGAAGCGGCAGGACAAGATTCGCGTCGTCTTCGAGGGCGGGTTCTGCGAGCAGCCTCCCATCGACATGCTCGCGGTCATCCAAGATGCGTGTTACGTGGTGGACGACGACCTGCTGGTCGGACTCCGATGGCTCACCGACGACGTCTCGTCCGACGACGACCCCATCACGAGCCTGGCCCGGGCGTACCTGCACGGCTCTCTCTACAGCCCTGTGCGGCGCGATCCCGGCCGTCCCGTCTCGGCGCAGCTGCTGCGCCGCATCCGCGAATCCCGTGCCGAGGCCGCGATTGTCGCGGCGGCCAAAATGTGCGAGCCGGGGCTCGAGGAGCAGGTTCGCCACACCCGAGTGCTCGACGAGGCCGGGGTTCCACACCTGGTCCTGGAGTTTGAGGAGAAGATGACCGTGTTCGAGCAGGTCCGCATGGAAATCGAGACGTTTGCCGAGTCGTTGTTGTTCGATTTCGCGTGACGGGGGTGTGCGGTGGCAACGGTGACGCAGCCGTTGAACAAGGATAGGCAGGGGGGGACCGCAGAGCCCGGGAGCGCGATCCGACGGGAAGGCCGGCGGCTGATGGACCTGTGGTGGCAGGCGATGCATGAGGCAGACGCGGCGGGGCAGCCGACCGCGTACGTGTTCGTCATGGGGTCGCTCAACGAAATTCTACGGTGCTTCGATCTGACCATCAGCTACCCGGAGATCACCTCCCTGCAGACCGCAGTCCGCGGGCAGTCGCTTACCTACCTGCAGGCGGCCGAGGACTACGGTTATTCGCCGGATATCTGCGGGTATGTGAAGGCGGATGTCGGGCTGCACCTCAAGGGGCGCGCCCACCCGCACGGGATCATCCCGAGACCCAGCCTGGTGGTCGCCACCAACATGTGCAACACGTACATCAAGTGGGCGGAGATCTGGGAGCAGATGTACCGCTGTCCGGTGTTCGTGCTCGACCTGCCGGCGTGGCGCGGGACCGGGCCGAATGGCGTCGCCCCGGGCGCGGCCGAGCACGACCGCCGGTACGTCGAGGCGCAGTTGCGGGAACTCATCGCGCTCTGCGAGCGCGTCACCGGACGGCGGTTCGACATCGACCGCTTGCGGGAGACTTTGGCCGAGGTGAATGCGCTCGCCGCCCGGTATCACGGCGTGCTGGCACTCAATCGGCGCCGGCCGGCGCCGTTCAGTGCGCTGCGCGAGGGCATCGTGTTTCAGGGGATCGCCAATCTCTATCGCGGTTCCCCGGAGGCGACGCGCTTCTTCGAGGCCGCGCAGGCGGAAATCGAGACCCGCATACGGCGCGGTACGGGCGTACTCCCTCGCGAGCGGTTCCGGTTGCTCCTCAGCGGCACGGCATGCTACGCGTCGTTCAAGCGGTTTGCCGAGTTGTTCGAGGAATGGGGAGCGGTGTTCGTCCACAGCACGTACCTGGTATTCGCTGGCGGCGGGTTTCGACCCGGATTCGCGTACGATCTCAGCCGCCCCCTGGAGAGCCTGGCCGAGCAGTTGCTGGCATCGGCATGGCATGCGTTCAGCATCCCGATGTTCTACGCGCAAGATTGGCTGGCACAGACCGCGCGCGCGTGGGAGGTGGACGGCATCTGCTTTCACGGCGTCAAGTCGTGTCGCACCACGTCCACGGGCCTGCCGGATGTGCGCGAGTGGCTCAGGACCCAGTGTGACATTCCCGGGTTGTTCATTCAGTCCGATCTTGTCGACCCACGGCTGTGGTCGGACGCGCAGCTCAAGAACCGCGTCGACGCGTTTCTGGAGTCGCTCGCAGCCCGCCTGGGCGCCGCGGAGGGATAGGGATGGTGATGGTCGCGGGAGTCGACGTCGGATCGACGCAGACGAAAGCCGTGGTCATGGACGGTGATCGTCGGATTCTCGGGCGGGCCCTCGTGGAGACCGGTGCTCGGCTGACGGAGGCCGCCACGAGCGCCTTTCAGGACGCGCTGGCGGACAGCGGCTGCATCGAGCGGGACATCGCGCACGTGATCGGCACGGGGTACGGCCGGTTCCGGGTCACGTTCGGACACGCCCAGGTGACCGAGATCTCCTGCCACGCCCGCGGGGCGGTCCATCTCTTCCCGAAGACAGGCAGCGTGTTGGACGTCGGCGGTCAAGATACCAAGGCGATCCGGGTAAGCGAGACCGGGCAGGTGCTCGACTTCTGCATGAACGACAAGTGCTCCGCCGGAACTGGGCGCTTCTTGGGCGCCGCATCGCACGCGTTGGAGATTCCACTCGGGGACCTGGGCCCGCTGGCGCTGACGGCGAAGACGCCGGTGACCATGACCACGACGTGCACCGTGTTTGCGGAGTCGGAGATTCTGGGCTGGCTCGCCCGCGGGCGCAGAACCGAAGACGTTCTGCTGGGCGTCCACGTCGCGATCGCCGCCCGTAGCCTGTCATTGTTGCGACGCGTCGGGATCGAGCCTGAAATCACGTTTACCGGCGGCGTGGCGCGCAACATCGCGATGGTCAGGCTGCTCGAGGACCTCACCGGTTCTCCCGTGAACGTCAGCGCGGAGTCACATTACTGCGGCGCGATCGGCGCGGCGCTGCACGCGCTCGACCGCGCCGCGGGGGCCGTGCCCGGAGGTGGTCGGACATGAGCCTCACCGCCGGCATCGACGTCGGATCCACATACACCAAGGCCGCCATCGTCGACGCTGAAGGAGCCGTCGTTGGCAAGGTTGCGTTCCACAGCGGGTATCACTTCGACCAGGCCGCGGAACGCGCGCTTCGAGCGGCGCTCGACGCTGCGGGAACTCCACGGGATCGGATCGACTACGTGGCGGTGACGGGGTACGGTCGTTACATGGTGTCCTCCCGCGACCTCGCGATCACGGAGCTCACCTGTCATGCGTGGGCGCTCTCCCGATGGTTCCCGGGTGTGCGGACGGTGTTGGACATCGGCGGGCAGACGGTGAAAGCGATTCGCCTGGACGCCCGGGGTCGGATCAAGGCCTTCCGCCTCAACGACAAGTGTGCCGCCGGCAGCGGAGCGTTCCTCGAGAAGACGGTGCGGTACCTGGGCTATCAGACGGCGGACATCGCGGATCTCGCAGCCGCCGCCACGAGCCCGGCACCCATCTCCAGCGTGTGCGCGGTGTTTGCCGAGTCCGAAGTGATCAACCACCTCACCGCAGGACGGAGTGCGGAAGACGTGTGCGCAGGCGCGCTGGTCGCGCTGGCCGAACGCGCGAGCCAGGTCTTCAAGCGGGTGAAGCCCGAGCCGGATTACGCGCTGAGCGGAGGCCTCACCCGGGTCCCGCGGATGCGCGAGGCACTGGAGACATCGGTGGGTAACGCGTTCCGTGTGGCGGAGGGCGACCTGGGAGTCTACGCGGGGGCGATCGGAGCCGCCATGCTCGGTCACGAGCGATTTCGCAAGTTGGCCAGTCGAGCCACGGCGTAAGGAGGGCGCGATGAAACAGGCGGACATTCTACCCGTCGAGGTACCCGACGCGTTCAACGTTTCCACCGCTTTTCTCGACCGGCACCTGGAGAACGGGAGTGGTGACCGGATCGCGATCTACGCAGGGGACCAGCAGATCACGTACCGTGCACTCCTTGAACGGGCGAGCCGGGCGGGCAACGCACTTCGCACCCTCGGGGTCCGGCCCGACGAGCGCGTCTTTCTCCTCCTACCGGATACTCCGGAACTCGCCTATCTGTTCTGGGGCGCGATCCGGATCGGTGCGGTCGCGGTCCCGACGAACACGGGCCTCCGCGCTCAGGACTACGCTAACATGCTCCGGGACAGCCAGGCGACGACGCTGGTGATCAGCCAAGACTTGGTGCCGGTGGTGGAGCGTGTCCTGCCCGAGGCTCGCTGCCTTCGCCACATCGTGGTTGCCGGCGAGCGGGGTGCGGGCGCGCTGGTCCTTCAAGACCTGCTCGATGCCGCGGAGCCGGCCCTTGAGCCCGCGGCGACGCACAGGGATCAGCCCGCGTTCTGGCTCTGGAGCAGCGGGAGCACCGGTGCGCCCAAAGGCGCGGTCCATCTGCACCACGATATGGTGTTTGCGGCCGAGTTGTACGCGCGGCGGATCCTCGGCATCAGTGAGTGCGATGTCTGTCTCTCCGTGGCGAAGCTGTTTTTCGCCTACGGGCTCGGGAACGGGCTGTACTTCCCGATGCACGTGGGTGCGGCGACCGTGCTCGACCCGCGCCGATTCGATCCGGGCACGACTTTCGACCTCATCTGCCGGTACCGGCCGACGCTTTTCTTCGGCGTACCGACCGCGTACGCCGCGATGCTGGAGTCGGACAAGCCCGCGGAGTTGACAGGAGTGCGGCTCTGCGTGTCCGCGGGCGAGCCGTTGCCGGCGGTCATCTGGAAACGCTGGGTCGCGCGCTTCGGGGTCGAGATCCTGGATGGGATCGGTTCCACCGAGGCCCTGCACATCTACATCAGCAATCAGCCCGGGCGGGTTCGCCCCGGGAGCAGCGGGGAGGTCGTCCCCGGTTACACCGTTCAGATCGTTGACGAGGACGGGGGGGCCGCGGGGACCGGTGAGATCGGAGATCTGCTCGTCCGAGGGGACAGCATCGCGGCGTTCTACTGGAATCAGCACGAGCGGACGAAGCAAGTGTTCCTCGGGGAGTGGTTCCGCACCGGTGACAAGTACTACCGGGACGAGGACGGGTACTACTGGTATTGTGGCCGATCGGACGACATGCTCAAGGTGGGTGGGCAATGGGTTTCCCCTGCCGAGGTCGAGGCGGCCCTCATCGAACATCCCGCCGTGCTGGAGGCGGCGGTGGTGGGCAGTCCGGATCACGACCAATTGGTCAAACCTTTCGCGTTCGTCGTCTTGCGGCGAACGCACGTGCCGTCTCCCGAGCTCGAACGAGAGCTGCAGGGATTCGTGCGCGACAGAATTGCTCCGTTCAAGTACCCGAGGTGGGTCGCGTTCGTGCCCGAGCTTCCCAAGACCGCCACCGGGAAGATCCAGCGCTTCCGGCTCCGCGAACGTCTGGCCCGCACGGCCGCGCTCGTCTCGTGAGGCGCCCTCGGCGCGTGCGGTCCCGCATCGGACGGACGCAGGACGGGGTCTCGTGGTAACCGAGGAGCAGGTTCGAGAGATCCTGCGGGACGTCACGGATCCTGAGCTGGGTGTGGGCGTTGTCGATCTGGGGCTCGTGTAAGACATCAGCGTCGGCGCGGACCGCGTCATGATCCTGATGACCGTGACTACACCGGCGTGTCCGATGAGGGCATACCTCGGACGGGAAGTCGAGACCCTGCGGGTCCGCCTGCCCGGGGTCAGGACCGTCCAGGTCGATTTGGTCTGGGAGCCTCCCTGGACGCCGTCGATGATGTCCGTTGCGGCGAAGGCCCGGTTGGGGTGGTGGGCGTAGCTGCGGCGCAGGCTCTCGACCGCTCTGCGGCCATTTCGCGCGGCCATGCGGACGACGGCGTGGTGAGAAGGGAGTGTCCACACCGCCGCGCAACGCTTCGGAGTTGCCCGGGGAACTCCGCTCGGTGTGTCAGTTCATGGCGAGCCGGCGCAGCACGTACTGCAGGATGCCGCCGTGGCGATAGTACTCGACTTCGTCCAGAGTATCCACACAGCACAGCAGCGCGATCTCGTCGGTCCGGCCGGAGGTTCGGGTGATGCGGCACAGGACCTCGAGGCGGGGTTTGACTCCCCCGGCGATGCCGATGATGTCGAAGGACTCCGAACCGTCTAGCCGAAGGGTCCGCCGGGACGCGCCATTCGTGAACTGCAGGGGGAGCACTCCCATCCCGACCAGGTTCGAACGATGGATTCGCTCGAAACTCTCGGCGATCACCGCTCTCACGCCGAGCAATCGCGGTCCCTTTGCCGCCCAGTCGCGGCTCGACCCCGTGCCGTACTCCTTCCCGGCCACCACGATGAGCGGGGTGCCCTCGGCTTTGTAGCGCATCGCCGCGTCGTAGATGGACAGGATCTCGCCCGACGGCACGTATCGCGTCACCCCGCCCAACGTCCCGGGCACCATCTCGTTCTGGAGGCGGATATTGGCGAACGTACCGCGCATCATGACTTCATGGTTCCCGCGGCGCGCGCCGTAGGAATTGAAGTCGGCTGCGGAGACCTGGTGCTCGATGAGATACATTCCTGCGGGCCCGTCGCGCCTAATCGAACCGGCGGGCGAGATATGATCCGTCGTGACGCTGTCCCCGAGGATCGCGAGCGCCCGCGCTCCCAGGATGTCGCCGGGTGCCTCGGGTTCTTTCGGCATCCCGACGAAGTACGGCGGGCTTTGCACGTAGGTCGACGCCGGGGCCCACCGGTAGAGGTCGCCGTTGGACGCGGTCGTGATCGCGCGCCACTCGGCGGGGCCTTCGGAGACGCTGCCATAGCGCACCCGGAACATGTCGGGTGCCAGCGCCTGACGCCGGACGTCCGCGATCTCCCGGTTCATGGGCCAGATGTCGCGCAGATACACCGGCTTGCCGTCCGATCCCACGCCGAGCGGATCCCTTGCCAGGTTCACGCGCATGCTCCCCGCGAGAGCGTAGGCGACGACGAGCGGCGGCGACGCGAGATAGTTCACTTTGACCGAGGGATGAATGCGTCCCTCGAAGTTACGGTTGCCCGACAGCACGGCTGCCGCCGCCAGGTCGCCGGAGTCGATGGCCGCCGCGATAGGCTCGTCCAGGGGCCCCGAGTTGCCGATGCACGTTGTACAGCCGTAGCCGACCAGATCGAATCCGAGGGCGTCGAGATCTGCCTGGAGGCCGGCTTTCTCGAGGTAGTCCGTGACCACTTGGCTCCCCGGCGCGAGTGAGGTCTTGACCCAGGGCTTGACGGCGAGCCCGCGGGCGCGCGCCTTGCGGGCGAGGAGGCCGGCGCCGATCATCACCGAGGGGTTCGACGTGTTGGTGCAACTCGTGATGGCGGCGATCACGATGTCGCCGTCGCTCAGGCGGTAGTCGCGGCCACTCACCTGTACCGAGCGCGGTGCGTCTGCACGTCCGGCGTCGCCGAGCGTGCGCGCAAACGACGCCGCGACGGTACCGAGCGGCACCCGGTCCTGCGGCCGCTTCGGTCCGGCGAGACTCGGCTCAACAGTGGCGAGGTCGAGTTCAAGCACTTCGGTGAAGATGGGGTCAGGCGTGCTGTGGTCATGCCAGAGGCCCTGCACCTTCGCGTAAGCCTCGACCAGCTTGATCCGGGCCGGGTCGCGGCCGGTGAACTCCAGGTACCGCAACGTCTCGATATCGATCGGGAAGAATCCGCAGGTCGCGCCGTATTCGGGCGCCATGTTGCCGATGGTCGCGCGGTCTTCGATCGCCAGCGTGGACAGCCCGGGGCCGAAGAACTCGACGAACTTGCCCACCACCCCGTGGCGGCGCAACATCTGCGTAACGCTCAATACGAGATCGGTGGCCGTGGTACCGTCTGGCAGCGCGCCGGTCAGCTTCACGCCCACGACGTCGGGCACCAGCATCGCCATCGGTTGCCCCAGCATCGCGGCTTCGGCCTCAATGCCGCCCACCCCCCATCCCAGAACGGCCAGGCCGTTGACCATCGTCGTGTGGCTGTCCGTGCCTACGAGCGTGTCCGGAAAGGCGACCATCGTGCCGCCTGGGCCGGCGGCCGTCCACACCACCTGCGCGAGGTACTCGAGATTGACCTGGTGGCAGATCCCGGTGCCGGGCGGCACCACGCGGAAATTGTCGAACGCCCGCTGCCCCCAGCGCAGGAACGCATAACGTTCCTGATTGCGTTCGAACTCGCGCTTGACGTTTGTGGCGAACGCGCCCGCCGCGCCGAAGGCGTCGACCATCACGGAGTGATCGACGATGAGGTCAACCGGCACCAGCGGGTTGATTCTCCTGGGATCGCCGGCGAGGCGTGTCATGCCATCGCGCATCGCCGCAAGATCGACGACTGCGGGGACGCCGGTCAAGTCTTGCATCAGTACGCGCGCCGGCCGGTATGCGATCTCGCGATTGACGCTTCCCCGCGGTGTGCCGGTAGCCAGTGCCACGATGTCATCCGGCCTGATCGTGCGCCCGTCCTCGTGTCGGAGCAGGTTTTCCAGCAGGATCTTCAGTGAAAACGGCAGCCGGGCGACACCCGGGAACCCGCGCTCGGCAAGCGCTGGAAGACTGAGATACTCATACGCTTGCCCCGCGGTGGTCAGGATCCGGCGAGTCCCAAATGAGTCCTGCGCTGGCATCGAAGCGCTAGACACGGTTCTCTCCTTCGTGGCGACGATACTTGCAGTGGGGTGCTGTGTCGCACAGGCCGCGACGTGCCCAAGGATTCGACAACGTTCTGAGGAGACCCTACGGGATCTCTCTGATCCCGGAGATAACGACGGTGAGAGTCAAGGACGCCACGATGGCGGCCGTGCAGGACACGCTCGCGGGCAAAGGGACACTTGGCATCGTACCCTGCCGCTAAGCACGTGTCCGCTCTCGGCGGTCCGTCCTTGCCGGCGCATGCCGCCTCGAGCGCAACGCGTGCTGTGATCCGAGGAGGATTCCCGGTATTCCCGCACCAAAATGCACGCTCGACACCTTGCCCGCGAAGAGACTGGTCGAACGATAGCCATGGATGTCGACGGTAGGAGCGTAGCGCGGTCGCCTGCGACGAACCGGTGGCCGTTGTGGGGAATGCGTCTGGCGCTGCCGGGCGTGCTCGTGCTGGCCGCCGCGGTCCGTCTCCATTGGATCGGCCTCGGGTCTCTGGACGTCGACGAGGGGTTCACGGTTTGGGTCGCCCGGCATTCGGCGGCGGGGATCTGGTCGGTCTTGGCGCAACTCGACGATCACCCGCCGCTGTACTATCTGGTGCTGCACTCGTGGATTCGCATCTTCGGAGACGACGCGGTGACCCTCCGTATGCCCTCCGTCCTCAGCGGCATTCTCACGGTCGGGTTTGCGTTCGACCTGGGGCGAGTCGTCGGCGGCCGCGGAGTGGGCCTGCTCACGGCATTCCTGGCCGCGCTCGCCCCGGACCTCGTGCACTGGAGCCAGGAGTCGCGGATGTACGCCCTGGAGACCCTCGCGGTGACCGTGGCCATGGTCGGGTTGGGTCGGTCCTTCGCCGGCCGCGGGCCGTCCTGGGCCGCCCTGGCGATGTACGTCGCCGGTACGGCCGCCGCCGTGTGGACGGACTACACGGCCGTGTTGTTCCCGGTCGCTGCGGTCGCCGCGCTCGTGTGGGTCACGTGGGTGCTCCCCCATCGCGACCGGCCCGCGTTCGTTCGCCGGTGGCTGCTCGCGCATCTTGCGGTGGCGGTGCTGTGCGTTCCCGTGCTGTTCCTGCTCGCAGCACAGGTGAAGGGAGGCACTATCATCCACTGGTACGCTCTCAACCCGTACGCTCCGCCCACGGTCGCCGCGGTTGGCGCTGGTCTGGTCCTGGCGGGGCGCGCGCTCTGGCGGCGTGAGCCGCACTGGGTGGCGCTCACCACCTCGCTGTGGGTCGTGCCGATCGCGTGTCTCATGGCTGTCTCGCTTGTCGTCCCGGTGTTCGCCAAGCGGGCGTACCTGTGGACCGACCTGCCGCTGGCCCTGGTGGTTGCCGCCGGTCTGGAACGGGTTCGCTTCCCGTGGGCGCGGGTCGGCCTGATCACCGTCGTTGCCTCCCTTGCCGCGGCTGGCGTTTCCGCGCACTATCGCGATGATCTGGCCGGGGACGTCCTGCGCGGTTGGGATCAGGCGGCGTCGTACGTCGCGGCCCGGGCGCAGCCCGGCGATCTCGTGCTGTTCTACGTGCCGTACGTGCAGCCGGTGTTCGACTACTATGCGGTGCGGTACCATCTCGGGCTCGAGGAACGAGGAGTGCCGATCGACTTCGGCGTCGGCCGGACGCTGTTTCCACCGCTCGAGGAAGCCGACGCCGCCCGAATCCCCTCGTTCCTCGCCGGTCACGCACGCGTGTGGCTGGTGCACGGCATGTATCCGAGCCCCAGCCTGATCCTCAATGTGCTCGCTGCACGGGGCCGTCTTCTGGATAGCCGCACGGTGACGAGCGCGCTCACCATCTATCTGTACGAGACTCCCGCGGCACCTTGATGCATTCGCGGGGCGGCGGAGGCGGCCTGCGGCACGGCAGGGTGCCCCAGGAGCCCGGTTGAATCATCCACGGAATACGAGCGCGCCGGGGAGGCGATTGTGGAGCCCAAGACGATCATCGACAAGATCTGGGACGCGCACGTCGTGCGCAGAGGCTCGGATCAACCGGATCTCCTGTACGTGGACATGCATCTCGTGCATGAGGTGACCACGCCGCAGGCCTTTGAAGGATTGCGCCTGGCGGGGCGGCGCGTGCGTCGTCCCGACTTGACGTTTGCCACGCTCGACCACAACGTCCCGACTTGGCCGCGGTCCGAGCCGGTGACGGACCCCATCAGCCAGAGGCAAATCGCCGCACTCGAGGAGAACTGCCGGGAGTTCGGGATCCGCCTGGAGGGGCTGCTGAGCAGCCGGCAAGGGATCGTCCACATCATCGGTCCGGAGTTGGGGCTCACTCAGCCCGGCATGCTCATCGCATGCGGCGACAGTCACACGGGCACACACGGAGCGTTGGGCGCGTTGGCCTTCGGGATCGGGACCACGGAGGTCGAGCACGTGCTCGCGACGCAGACGCTCCAGCTCCGGCGTCCGAAGACGATGGAGATCCGGGTCGAGGGCGCCCTCCCGGATGGGACGACGCCGAAGGACCTGATTCTCGGGATCATCCGGCGGATCGGCGTCGGGGGCGGGATCGGCCATATCATCGAGTACGCCGGGTCCACGATTCGAGGATTGTCCGTCGAAGGCCGGCTGACCGTGTGCAACATGACCGTCGAAGGCGGGGGAAGAGCCGGCGTGATCGCCCCCGACGAGGCGACGTTCGCCTACGTCGCAGGCAGGCCGTTCGCGCCCGAAGGCACGTCGTGGGACGAAGCGATCGCGTACTGGAAGACGCTGCCCACGGACCCCGGAGCGACGTATGACGCCAGCGTCGAGATCGACGCCGCGACGATCGAACCGTTCGTGACGTGGGGCACCAACCCGTCCCAGTCGGAGCCGGTGACGGGCCGCGTTCCGGTTCCCGAGGCGGAGACGGATCCAAAGGTTCGCGCGTCGATCGAGAGAGCGCTGGCCTACATGGCGCTGCGCCCGGGCATGCCCATCCAGGAGATCGTGATCGACCGGGCCTTCATCGGTTCGTGCACGAACTCTCGCCTGGAGGACTTACGCGCCGCCGCCCGGGTCGTCGCCGGCCGGAAGGTCCACGCGAACGTGAGGGCAATGGTCGTGCCGGGCTCCCAACAGGTCAAGGCCGCGGCGGAACGGGAGGGACTCGATCGGGTCTTCCGGGAAGCGGGATTCGAATGGCGGGAGGCCGGGTGCTCGATGTGCCTGGGGATGAACCCTGACATCCTGGGCCCCGGGGAACGCTGCGCCTCCACTTCCAACCGCAACTTCGAGGGCCGCCAGGGGCCCGGCGGCCGGACGCATCTGGTGAGTCCGCCGATGGCGGCGGCGGCGGCGATCGCCGGGCATTTCGTCGACATCCGCGAATGGAGGGCATAGCGCGATGGAACCGTTTACCCGGCACACCGGTGTGGTCATGCCGCTGGATCGAGCGGACGTGGACACCGACCTCATCGTTCCCGCCCGCTTCCTGAAACGCATCGAGCGCACCGGATACGGCGAAACGCTGTTCTTCACGCTCCGGTTTCGCCCCGATGGCACGCCGCTGCCAGATTCGCCGTTCGCGAAGCCCGAGTACCAAGGCGCCACGGTGCTCGTGGCGGGGCCGAATTTCGGATGCGGGTCCTCGCGCGAGCACGCCGCGTGGGCATTGCACGACTACGGGTTCAGGGTGGTCGTCGCCTCGTCGTTCGCCAACATTTTCGCCGCCAACGCCGCACAGAACGGGCTGCTCACGATCGTCCTGCCCGAGCCGCGGGTCCGGCAGATGCTCGAGACGGCGAGCACGCGTGAGGGATACCAGCTCACGGTGGACCTGGAGCGTCAGACCGTGACCGACGGATTCGGGCGAGAGGACCGCTTCGAGATCGACCCGTTCACGAAGCACCGCTTGCTGAACGGCCTGGACGCGATCGGGCTCACGCTCCAGGCGCGTGAAGATATCGCGCGCTTCGAAGCGTCACGGCCCGGGTGGATGCCGCGAGTCACGGCCGGAGAGTGAGCCGGTAGAGCCGTCCCCCGTGCGCCGGGGGTTATAATAGGTCTAACAACTCTAACAACACAAGAAGTCTCCGCGGGGGCGCGCCGAACTCGCGGGCCACTATGCTCGGGAGAGTTGACAACGACCACAAGCGCTGAATCCGCCGCACGTCGGTTATCTCGGATCGCGTCGACAGCCACGGTTCCCACAGTACGTGTTCGGTCCTCTACGTGCGCACCGATGCCGGCATCTTCAGTCGGCGATTTCGCCTCAGTCGCAGCGGGTGCGGTCATGGCGGCTGGGTGACGCTTGGCCGTGCCACCGCGCGCGCATGCGCTCCTGCTCTGCCCATCGCAAAGCGCGAGGGGTGTGCTTCATGCGCTCGCGACCACGGCTGCGGCCAAAACGCCCTGTTTTTCGTCACGGGTCACTCTGGATCACCACGCTGGGCCGAGTGCGGCACGCAGCATCACCCGGGCACGCCAGCATGGTGCATCAGTCCTAGGGTCTTCAGGAGACCGCGACCGACTGGCACGAACGACAAAAGGGGGGACGGCAATGGAACAGCGGGATCGGCAGTTGCTCGTTCGAGATCTGCGGACCGGCCGGTTGAGCCGACGCGAGGTGATCACCCGACTGGGGGCGCTCGGCGTTTCTGCGGCCGGGATCGCGTCCGTGCTCACCGCCGCAGCCCCGCGGACCGCGCACGCGGCCGCGGCCGTCACGCGCGGCTCGCAGGGCACGCTCAAGCTGCTCTACTGGCAGGCCCCCACGATCCTGAATCCGCACCTGTCCCAAGGCACGAAGGACTTCCACGCCGCGCGTATCTGCTGTGAACCGTTGCTGACGGCGGACGCGGCGCTTAACTTCACTCCTGTCTTGGCGGCGAATGTGCCGTCCCGGGCGAACGGCCAAGTCGCCGCGGACGGGAAATCCGTGATCTACAAATTGAAGCAGGGGGTCAAGTGGGCGGACGGCCGTCCGTTCACATCCGACGACGTGGCGTTCACCTACCAATACGTCGCCAACAAGCAGACTGCGGCGACGACCTACGGTACTTACGCGAACATCGCCAAGGTGGAGCCGCAGGGGCCGTACGCGGTGAAGATCACGTTCAAGGCGCCGACCCCGGGATGGTACGTGCCGTTCGTGGGGCAGAACGGTGGAGTCGTGCCTCGACATGCGCTCGACGCGTACGTCGGTAGCAACGCGCGGAACGCCCCGTTCAACTTCAAGAGCTTCGGTACGGGGCCCTACATGGTCGAGAGTTTCAAGCCGGGCGACCTCGTCGTGTACACCGTCAACCCGTACTATCGTGAGCCGAACAAACCGGCGTTCAGCCGGGTGGAGCTGAAGGGCGGCGGGGACGCGGCGTCCGCGGCGCGGGCCGTTTTGCAGACGGGCGAGTACGACTACGCCTGGAATCTGTTGGTCGAATGGCCGGTGTTGCAGGACATCGCCCGAGGCGGTCGAGGCCAGATCATCACGGGCCCCGGCGGCGGGGTGGAGCAAGTCTACTGCAACATGGCCGACCCCAACAAGGAAGTGGAGGGCCAGCGGGCATCCCTCAAAGCGCCGCACCCGTTCCTCACCGACGTCAAGGTGCGGCAGGCGCTGGCGCTGGCCACGGACCGGCAGACGATCGCGCAGCAGCTGTTCGGCGGGGAGGGCGAGGCGACCGCCAACACCTTGACGATCCCGACGATCTACGCGTCGAAGAACACGAAGATGGTGTACGATCTTGCGCGGGCCAACCAGCTCCTGGACGAGGCGGGGTACCAGCGCGGGCCCGACGGGATTCGCCAGAAAGGCGGCGTCCGGCTCCAGGTCGTGTTCCAGACGAGCGTCAACAGCCTGCGGCAGAAAGAGCAGGAGATCATCAAGGCCAGCTGGGAGAAGATCGGTGTTGCGACCACGCTGAAGTCCATCGACGCCGGCGTGTTCTTCAGCAGTTCTCCCGGGAATACGGACACATATTCGCACTTCTACGCCGACATCCAAATGTATACGACCCAGTGCGACCCGTTCCCGAACTCCTACATGGGGCGGTTCTACAGCGGCAACCCGGCGGTCGACGTGTGCCAGAAAGAGAACGACTGGTCCGGCCTCAACTTCACACGGTACGTCGACAAGACGTACAACGCCTTGTTCGACCAGGTCCAGGCCGAGCTCGACCCGAAGAAGAGCATCGCGCTCTGGATCAAGTTGAACGATCGCCTCATCGACCAGGCGGTGACCATCCCGCTCATCGATCGCAAGAACGTCTCCGCGCGCGCGAACACGCTCGACGTCGGGCAGAACATGCTGCCGTTCGACGACGAGACGCTCAACATCGCGGACTGGAAGCGGACGCAGTAGCGCCGTCCTCGTCCCCGGCCTGACGTTCCGGCCCCGGGCACCCCTCAGCAGGTGCCAGGGGCCGGAACGTGTCTTTCGCACCGACGCCGCCGGGCATCTGTCCGCAGGGGCTTACGGTCTTGCCGCCCGGACAAGCGTCAAGTACTCATCGAGGGTCTCGTTGCCCGTGATTGCGCGCAGCACCACCTCATCGACCGCTTCATCCCACTTCGAAAGCGCCGGCAGGACCGCGTCCGGGGTCTGGACCGCGATGGCCGTCTCCACCGGCCGCGCCCCCATGCGTGCAAAGTGCCCGGCATATACCGGAATGTTCGCATACCGTGCGCCTTCCTCCGCCAGCCTGTCGCCGGCGGCGGGCCCGATCGCAATCCGCACGTACGCAAAGAGCGCAGGCGGCTGCCGGCCTACGGCCGCCGCCCCTGCGCGCACCCATTCGGCGGACCGGCGCGCATGATCGGGCGTCAGCCAGTTGAAAAGCACCCCGTCGCCGATCTCCCCTGCCAACCGGGACATCTGCGGCCCAAGGGCGGCCACGATGAGGCGCGTTGGAACCGCTGCCCGCAATGCGGCGACTCCTTCGCGTACCCGTTCCAGGGCCCCCGGGTTTGCGCTGCCGACGCCGAGCAGGAGGCGGAGGAGCGGCAGCGTGTGGGCTCGGACGCCCTCTTCGATGCTCTTTGGCCCGCGTGTTTGCAGAGGAATCACACCGATGCCCAGCTCGATGCGCCCGGTTTCCCGGGCCGCCGGCGCCAGCGCCGCGAGCCCGTCGATCGATCCCGGATGGTTCACCCAGAAGGAGCTGTACCCGAGTGCCTCGGCCTCGCGCGCTGAGGCTCGGATGATCTCGGGCGCCACGCCGGCGAACAGCGCAAATCCCCTTCTCATAAGACTCTCCCTTCCGGTTCGGAGTCCCTCGGTCGATTCGCAAGGAATCTTCTGCGGAGCGTCATCTGTTGCCCTTGTGGTCAGCGAGCGGCTCACGCCTTCCGCGGCACTCGACCGTGGCATGGCGAGACCGGCGTGGCCGAAACGAGGATCTTCTGCCGACCGACGCCGAACACCCAGAAGGGCGCGGTCCGCTCCGACGTCGAGGGCACTCCCGGCCCCGGTGCAGGATGTATGCCGTAGACACGATCGTGCTGGCGTCCGGCTCTCCCCGTCGTGCGGCGCTCTTGGCCTCGGCCGGGGTGAGCGTCACCGTCGCGCCGAGCGAAGTCGCCGAATCCGCCGGGCCGGGTGAGTCTCCGGAGGCGTACGTCAGACGGCTGGCAGGCGCGAAAGCGCGGGATGCCGCGTCGCGGACGCCGGGCAGGTTCTTCATCGGGGCGGATACCGTCGTTCTCTCCGGCGAGGCGATGCTGGGGAAGCCCACCGATTCGGCGGAAGCGGCACGCATGCTCCGCGGGCTCTCCGGCCGCACCCACCTGGTGCTGACCGGGTACGAGGTGTACGATCGGACGACGAGCCGTGCGCTCGGCGGGACCGTCTCCACCCGCGTTCGGTTCAAGACGCTGCGGCAAAGCGAAATCATGGCATACGTCGCGACCGGCGAGCCGCTTGACAAGGCCGGCGCCTACGGGATTCAGGAGGGCGCGGCCTACATGGTGGAACGGATCGACGGATCGTACACGAATGTCGTGGGGTTGCCGCTGGCCGAAGTGGTCGAGGCGCTGGTGCGCCTCGGCGCAATCGCGTGGTGACCCCGGCAAGCGGGACCCCAAGACCGCATACGAGGTGCTCGATGAGCAAGCTGTGCGTGTTGATCGCGTCCTACCTGGAACCGGAGCACGTCGAGCGGATTGCGGCGGTCCCCGGCGTCGAGGTTGTTTACGACCCTGCGTTGTTGCCCGCGCCCCGCTACCAAGCCGATCATCACGGGGCGCCGCTTCACCGAGCCCCCGGGGACGAGGCGCGCTGGCGGGGCTATCTCGCGCGCGCCGAGGTGCTGTTTGACTTCGATTTCACGAATCTCGACCGGTTGCTCGAGCTGGCGCCCAACGTTCGATGGATCCAGGCGACGAGCGCCGGTATCGGGGAGCTCCTTCTCCGAACGGGGCTCGTGCACAGCTCGGTAATCTTCACGACCGCGAGCGGCGTTCACGCGACGCCCCTCGCCGAGTTCTGTCTCTGGGCGATGCTCGGGTTTGTCAAGGACGCGCCCCGGCTGGCCCGCGAGCAGGCCGCCCACCACTGGGAGCGGTACTGCGCCCGGGAGTTGCGGGGCATGTCCGTGGGCATCATCGGGCTCGGCAACGTCGGCCGGGAGGTGGCGCGCCTGTGCCGCGCATTTGGGATGCACGTCATAGCGACGAGGCGAACCGCCGTGCCGGCCGCCGATGCTGGCGCGGACGAGATGGTGCCACTTGGCGAGCTGCCGAGGCTGCTCGGCGCGTCGGACGTGGTGGTGGTGAGCATCCCGCGGACTGCAAAGACGGAGAGGCTGATCGGTGAGCGAGAAATTCGGGCTATGAAGCGGGGTGCATTCTTCATCAACATCGGCCGCGGCGCCGTGGTTGACGAACCGGCGCTCATCGAGGCGCTTCGGGACGGGCATCTCGGCGGCGCTGCTCTCGACGTCGTCGCCGACGAGCCGCTGCGGCCGACGAGCCCGCTGTGGGATATGCCCAACGTCATCATCAGCCCGCACTCGGCGAGCACCGCAGACAGCGAGAACGCGAAGCTGACGGAACTGTTTTGCGAGAACCTCAGGCGATATCTTGCGCGGGAGCCTCTGCTGAACCTATTCGACCGGGATCGGATGTACTGATGTACTAGGGACGTCGACCTGCGCCGCCTGCGGGATCTGTACCGTCACAACCGCGCCCGCGGGCGCCTGGACCTGGCCGCCGTGGACCAGGGAGCCGCCCAGAAACCCGATCGGCCAGAGGAGGACGATACCCGCGACGCCCGTTCCGGGCGTGCGGCTGGCTCCCTGGATCTGCCGAACGGTATCCGGAGTGACGTCCACCGGTGAAAGCTGCAGCGGGCGACCGTCGACCGTGGCTGTCTGGATGCTGTCGACGTGCACGCGGGCGCCTTTGCCGAAGAGCCCGGGCTGCGAGACCGCGGTGACAATGCCGTGGGCGCTCGTCCCGGCCCGCAGGACGACGGCTCTATCCACCACGACGTCGGATGCCACCTCGAACTGCACCGTGGTTCCCTGCAGCGTGGTCTGAGAATCCACCGGGGTGTCAAACTTGAGCAGGACCTCGGTACCGGCGGGCACCAGCACGGACGTATCCCCGAGCGCCGGAGCCGAGCCGGCCAGCAAAACCACACACGCGCTCGCGGCGGCAAGTACAGCGAAGCGATGCATCCGAGTTCCTCCCGACGAATGCCACTGTTGACGTGACGGCACCCCGCTCGAGATTCTGCCGGCGACCGGGGTTGTCCTCCCGGCCGGCAAGACGCGCGTCCCGGCCACACACTGCAGCAGGTCGCGCCAGAAGCGCGGACGGGTCGGACGCCGCGGAACCATCCGACTGGACATGCCGGGTCCAATGCGCGTGCCTCCGTGCCGGTGCCTACGGCGTGAGCCGCCGGGCACGTGGGACAGAACTGCGATGACGGTCGCTGATCGCGGCGGGGGGCGGCGCGACGATCGCCGCGATCCGGCGAATCCTCGCGGAGCCGGACAAAATAAGGCAAATCAGGCGCGCACCGGAAGGAAACAGCGAGCGGTTCCCGAACACCCTAACCCCGAGATTAGTTCGACACGACATGACGAGCGCGGGAGGGACGTATGACGAAGGCACAGTTCGCGGCGCGGCTTGCCGAGAAGCTGTCTAGCAGAGACAACAAGGTCAGTAAGGCGGAAGCCGGGCGCATCGTGGACGAGATTACGGGTCTTGTGACCACCGTCCTCAAGCGGGGCGACAAAGTCCGGTTTCCAGGGTTCGGAAGCTTTCGCGTGTCCAAGAGGAAGGCGCGTATCGCCCGGAACCCGCAGACCGGTGAGCCCGTGCGCGTTCCCGCCCGGACGGTGCCCCGATTCACGGCGGCTAAGGAGCTGAAGGCAGCGATCAAGTAGACCGATCAGGTCAACCTCGCGCTTAGGGGCCGCAGGGCACCTGTCTTGCGGCCCATCTTGTGTGCGCCCCAGGGAGCGGCGGAAGGGCGCACTGCCACGACACCCACGGTATTGCCCGTCACGCGGCCGGGGCCCAGCAAAAGCATGGACGATGCGGCCGCTCGCATGCTACCATCTTACCTATATTGTGAATGCAGGTTAGAGACTCGAGCCGCGACGCTCGGGTACAACCGCGATCGTCTGCGCTCCGCGGCTCCCAGGAGGCACCACACGGAATGATTGTGAATCGAATGAAGCTGCTGATCGGCGGCGTGCAGCTTCGTGACGGCGTTTCCACCGTCGCGGACATCGTTGGTCGTATTCTCACCCGTGCCGGGCTGCATGTTCTCGGCGTTGAACGCGGCTTCGCTTCGACGATCTACGGCGCACACCAGTACGATCCGCTGACGATCTCCGCGACGCCTCCCGTCTCCTGGGGCGACCCGGCGATCGACGTGCTGGTCGGCCTCGAATACGACAGCAATCCCGACGCGGTTCAGCAACCCAACCGCGACACGATCCTGCAGCACGGCGGGCAGCTGGTCGACGGCGGTGTGCTGCTGTACGACGGCTCGGGCGGCCCGGTGTCTACGGAGGCCCTCGAGTCGCGCGGAGTGCACGTCTTCGCCATCCCGGCGCGAGACATCGCGGTCCGTGAGCTGAAAAAGGAAGTGGTCAAGAACGTCATCATGACCGGCGCGCTCTTCCGGCTGCTCGAGTTCGATGAGGACGAACGGTGGCTGCGCCAGCTCCTCGAGGAGCGGTTCGGACGGAAAGGCGCGGCCGTCGTGGATCTCAACCTCGAAGCCGCCCGCCGCGGGCGCGCGCTCGTCGAGCGGATTCTCGAGGGGCGGGGACGGTCTTCCGTCGGATACCGCCTTGAGGCCGTTACCGGAGCGGCTCCATCGGTCTACGTCAGCGGCAACGAAGCGCTTTCCATCGCCGCGATCGAGTCGGGCGTCCGGTTCTACGCGGGCTACCCGATCACGCCCGCGTCCGGCATCCTCGAGTACATGGAAGCGCATCTACCCGATTACGGAGGCCGGGTACTCCAGGGCGCCAACGAGCGCGAGTCGATCCGGGCTGCGCTCGGGGCAAGCACGACCGGAGTGCTGAGCATGATTGGGACGAGCGGCCCCGGACTGTCGCTCAAGGTCGAGGAAATCGGTGTGTCCGGGACGACAGAGACCCCGCTCGTGATCGTCGACGCGATGCGCGCCGGGCCGTCGACGGGAATGCCGACCAAGAGCGAGCAGGGAGACCTGATGCTCGTCACCGGCGGCGGCCACGGAGAGATCCCCAGGATCGTGTTGGCTCCGTCGGCGATCGACGAGTGCTACACGCTGATGCGAGAGGCGGTGGGTTTCTCGGACCGGTACCAGTGCCCGGTGTTCTTCCTCACCGATCTCAACCTCAGTGAGGGCCGCATGACCGTGCCGGAGTCGGTGTTTCGGCCCGCGTCCGGTGCGGTTGAGCGGTACATCCTCACGGAAGGCGACGTTCGCGGGGCGCGTTACGGGCGGTACCGTGTCACCGAGACCGGCATCTCACCGCGTCTCGTCCCAGGACAACGGGGGGGAATTTCCAAGATCAGCAGCACCGAGCACGATGAGTTCGGGTTCGTGACGACCGACCCGTCGATGCGCATGGTTCAGATGGACAAGCGGATGCGCAAGCTCCACACGTATCTCCGTGAGGACGCCAGGCCGCCCCAAGTATACGGACAACTCGGGCGCGGGCCGACGCTCGTGGGTTGGGGCGGGACAAAGCTCGCGCTGCTCGATGCGCGCGAGCGGCTGTGTGACGAGGGGATCGAGGCAGCGCTGGTGCATTTCACCCATCTCTGGCCGTTTCCGACGCACCTCGCCAGGCCGCTGCTGGAGAACGGGCAACCGGTCGTCGTCTGCGAGCATAACTATATGGGGCAGTTTGCCGAGATGATTCAGGCCCACTGTTTGGTGCCGGTCCGGCGCGTGCTGAAGTACAACGGCCGCCCGTTGTATCCATCCGAGATCGTCCGGGCGGTGCAGGAGGTCACGCACGACGGCGCGGCCGCCGTCAGGCTCGGCGGCAAAGAACCGGTGATGGTCCAGGTGAACATCGATGCCTGAGGCGACCCAGGTAGCGAGATCCGTCTGGGAGCAAAACGCCGCTCCGCGGCACCGCATCCAATGGTGCCCTGGTTGCGGCGACTACGCGGTGCTCAATGCCGTCAAAGCGGCCCTGACGACGCTGGAACTGACGCCGTCCGAGCTGCTGCTCGTCGGCGGCATCGGTTGCTCCGGCCAGATCCGCAACTACTTGAACGGCAACTCGTTCTACGGCACCCACGGGGGCGCGCTGGCGTATGCGCTCGGCGCCAAGATGGCCAACCCCGAGCTCACCGTGATGGTCATGGCCGGCGACGGCGACACGCTCGCCATCGGGATCGAGAACTTCGTGCACGTGTGCCGTCGTGATCCCGACATCACGCTCGTGATCATGAACAACGGCGTGTATGGTCTGACGAAAGGGCAGGACTCGCCGTCCGCTGGGCTCGGCCAACCGGACTGGAAGGCATCCGAGGAGCACCCGCCCTTCATCGATCCGGTGGAGATCGCGCTGGCGAGCGGGGCGACGTTCATCGCGCAGTCGTTCTCCGGTGATCCCAAGCACGTGTCGCAGATGATCGTGGAGGGTGTGCGGCACCGGGGCTTTGCGGTGGTGAACGATTTCTCCCCGTGCGTCACCTACAACAAGCTCAACACGTACGATTGGTTCCGGGCGCACGTCGAGCCGGTTCCGGAGGGCCACGATCCATCGAACAAGGAGGCGGCGTGGGAGCTGACCCGCGACTTCAAGCGGAGAGAGAAGCTGCCGTTGGGGATCGTGTACCGCCGGCCGCACACGAAGGGTGAGGCGAAGCGTCTCCCGTTGTGGCCGCAGGAGCTCACGCAGACGAGCATCGAGCGGTTGCTAAAGCGCCTGCGCTGACGACCGTTGGTGCGGCTGAACGCCTGGCGCTTACCGTGCGCTCTGCGGCCGCCCCGAGGCGGCTGTCTGGCGCCCGTCCTCGCGCAACGGGTCTGCTCTCACCGGTGCGATCGCCCCGTGCGGGAGCGGTAGGTCCCGCCCCGCGACGACCCACACGATCGACACGCCTGCGATCGACACCAGCCCCAGCATAACGAGCGCCGCCTGAGGGCCGGCCACGTCGGCGAGCCGGCCGAACACGAGCATACCGAGCAGCGTCGTGCCCGCGATGAAGACCTGCCGGCTCGCCATGAGGCGCCCGACGATCCAGGATGGCGCGTTCGCCAGCGAGATCGAGGCGTTCGCGATGTTGGTGGCGATATTGCCGGCACCGAACAGGAAGGCGCCGGCGAGGAGCACCGGATACGACTTCGTCGCTCCGAACAGTCCCACCGCAACGCCGGTGAGAAGGAACGTCACGATGACGAACGGGACGCTGACCCACCGGCGCCCGGTCGCGGCCAGAGACACGGCGGACACGAGCTTGCCCACGCCGATGACGCTGTTGGTTACCCCGTACGCGACAACCGGGAGCCCGGCGGCCTTGATGATCATGGGCGCGCGAAGCGCCGGGAAGGCCAGCGTGAGATAGCCCGGCACGATCAACAGGGCCAGCACCAGGTGAAGGGGGGTGTTGCGAATGTACGCGAGCCCTTCGCCGATCTCTGTCACGAGATGCTTGGGGGCGGCCGTACTGAGGCCGGCCCGCCACGCCACCGGCATCAACCCGACGCACAGCGCGCTCACGACGAAGCTCAGGCCGTCGAGATAGAATACGGTGTGATAGCCGAGCGTGAGCACGATCGCGCTGCCGAGTACCCCGCCGATGATCTCCGCGATCCGCTCCGTGGTCTGCAGCAGCGCGGTGCCCGACGGCAGAATATCCTCTGGAACGATCGCGGGGATCAACCCGTACACCGCCGAGCGGAAGAATACCGTGCCCACGTTCAGCACCACGAGTACGAGGAGCCCCGACGGGAGCGATCTCAGGATGATAAAGGGGAGCGCCGCCACGAGCACCGCGCGTCCCAGGTCGGCGGCGATCATCAACCCGCGCCGATCCATGCGGTCGGCGAGCGCGCCGGCGAGGAGGCCCAGTAGTCCCTGGCCGACCGTGGCGGTGATGAGCGCCAGCGCAAGCACCGTGGCGGAGCCGGTAAGCCGGTACACCCACAGCGTCAGCGCGATGAAGAAGATCTCGTCGCCGAGGAAGCTCACGAGCTGGCCGCTCCAGAGGAGGGCGAAGGCCGGCCGTCGGAACAACACGATCCACGCTGGCGAGGCGCGGCGCGCTGTGGCAGCCGGCCGGTATTGCCTAGTGGCGCCCGCGCGGACCAGCGCCGTGCGAAGCGCTGCGACCACCCGCGGATCGAACTGCGTTCCAGCGTGCGCCGCGAGTTCTTCGAGCGCCGCTTCCGGGGAGCGCGCCGCGCGGTACGGCCGGTCCGTAGTGAGCGCGTTATAGGCGTCCACGACGAGGTTGATGCGAGAGCTCAGGGGAATCTGATCGCCCGCAAGTTTTGACGGGTACCCCGTGCCGTTGAAGTTTTCGTGGCTCGCCGCTACCAGCGGTGCGATCTCGGCCAACCCGCTGATGGATTCTACAATCCGCACGCCGGCCTCGACGTGCGACTGCATGATGCGCCACTCCTCGCTCGTGAGCTTCCCGGGTTTCAGGAGGATCTCGGGAGGGATGACCGTCTTGCCGACGTCGTGCAGCAGCCCGGTCAAGTACACTCGATGAACCTCGGGCTCGTCGAGGCCGAGGAGGCGCGCGATGCGTCTCGAGATCTCTGCCACGGCTGCGGAATGGTCGGCCGTGTAAGGATCCCGGGCGTCGACGGCGGCGGCAAGGACGGAGACCGCAGCGAGCGCCCTTCGCTGTTCCTGCCCACGTAGGATGCGCGGCAGGTACACCTGCAGCGTCAGTGCCGCGGCGAGCGGTGGAACGAGCAGGCGGTCCAACAGCGACGGATTGTTGCTGACTGCACCGACGGCGACTGCGGCCGCCGCGGTGAACGTCGCCATATGGAACGTCGTCGCTTTCACCTGGAAGCGAATCGCTCGTGGCCACGTGAGACCGTCTTCGACATGCATGTGCGCCGAGGACAGTATCAGTCGAGTTACGGCGTAGGCAAGACCCGCGACGATCACATCGCCCACGTTTGCCCCCGGGGGCGACACGGCATAGGCGGCGAGGGCGCCCGCGCTCAGCGACACGAGCTGGTCCCCGCCGCTCGCAGCCACGTTCCGCCACGGCCGCCGGAAGAAGCCGATCAGCATGCCGCCCGCCGCACCCAGCAGGGTCGGAGCCCACCCAAACAGGACTGCCGTTGCGACCGTGATGACCGGCGTGAGCGGTAGTTCACCCGAGGGATCGAGGTAGACCGGATACTGGTCCAGCAGGGCCGTGGTCAGCGCGATCGCAAGCACGGCCGGAATCTCCGCGAGGGTGATGAGGCGCACCCCCGTGGCGAGCAGGATCACCGAGGAGGCCATGATCGTCCACGTGAGGATAGAGACCGGGGGCGTCTCCTGCGGAGACGATGTCTGGGTCGTAATCAACGTGCGACCGCCGGGTCCGCGCCCTGTTCATTCAGCACGGCCGTCAGCGCCTCAACGACATCGGGGTCAAGTGCCGTGCCGCTCAGGGTGCGCACGCGCTCCATGGCCTCTGTCCGGGAGTGCGAGCCGCCGTTGCCGTGGAGGATTTCATCGTAGGTCTCGGCGGCCGAGAGGATTCTGGCGGGCAGCGGGATCGCCCGTCCCCGCTTCCGGTAAGGCAACCCGGTGCCGTCCCACTGCTCACGATACGCCCTGACGATCTTGACGACCAGCGGATCCGGGAACCGACTCAGGATCCGTGCACCCGCCGTGACGCGTTGTTCCCTCTGTTCCTGATCGTCGCGCGCCACCAGCAAACCGACGTCGTGCAGACGTGCTGCGAGGCGCATGCTGCGTATACCGGCTTCCGACATGCGAAGGCGGCGCCCAACGCCGGCGGCAAGAGCGCCGACTCGATCGCCGTGGCTCCGGGCGCCCGGATTCACTCCCTCGAGTACGCGCACGACCGCCTCCACGATCTCGCCGACGGCCTGCTGGAAACGATAGTAGTATTCCAGTTCCTGACGAGGAATCGGCAGCGCCATCGCGGATACCGCGGTGAACCCCAGAGAGAGCACGACGTTGTTCAAGCGTATGGCCGCGTCCGCGAGAATGATGGCCATCGGGGTGGCCAGGACATTGCTGGCCCACTGATCGAGCACCGTTTGCCACCACGTCGCAAGGAAGGGGTGGCCGAAACGCAGATGCTTGTAGACGGCGAAGATCCCCTGGTTCGTGATTCGGTGTACGCACAACACCACAACGGCCGCGGTGGACAATTGCAGCAAACCGGGAGCGCCCCATCGTTCAGCCAGGTGACCCACAAGTGCGCCAGTAGCCGTCGCGATTCCCCATCCGGCGCCGTTGTTGGCGGCCCGCCACACTTCACTTTTCGAGAACAGCAGGAGTCCGAGGCATGATCCGATTCCCACACCCAGGAGCACGTCCTGCGGGAGCCAAATCAGAGCCGTCACGATCTTCACGCTGGTGGTTGGAAACGTGCTACCGCCAGCGGGGCTTGGGATTGGCGGCACGATCGCCGTTGCCGCAAAGATGATCGCCAGTCCAGCGACGACGAGGGGGTGACTGTGGGGGAACGACCAGACGGCCATCCCGAGATAGAAGCAGACGAGGACGATGCTAAAAGCCCGGACGTGGCCGGGAAGAGCACGGAAGGATTCCGGCATGCTAGACGAGATCGAGGCAGGCGGATCCGGGCGGCACGTCAATCAATGGAGTTCAGTTCAGCAGCCGTCGTCCCCAGCCATGTGCGTTTGAATTGCCCGTGAACCGTCACTGCATGTCATGCGAAGGCGTACACGCATGTGGCGTTCACCGTTCAACTTATGGCTGACCGGTCCCGTTTCTCGCAACGGGATTCAGCAACAGCTCGGGTTCTCCACCTCGACCAACTCGTCGATGCGCGCGGAGAACGACGCGGCGTGGCATGCCGCAGCAATCTTGTGCCGCCCGGATCCTGCCCGATATGAAGTTCTGATCGGTAGCCCCCTCGATCCCTCCCGCGAACGTTACGACGTCGTCTGTCCGTGCGTTTGTGATGTGCTGTGTAGGACGATCACGTTTCGTCGGCCGGCGATGAACTCCTGCTCAATGATACCATGTCCCGAATCAAATCAAGGGATGCGCCCCGACTACTGCGACGAAGCGGCGACGTTCCTCACGCACGTACCGTCTTCGAATCCGATCGGTGCCGCCTTCGTCTCCCTAATAGTATCATCCATAGCGAAGGGTAACGCACACAGGACCGGCACCTCATTTCGGAGCTGAAAGCAAAAAGCAGCATTGCGGGCACTGCGTCCATACCTTTTCTACCATTTAGCTCACAGCATCTTGCTCCTTACCTCACAGCATCTCGCCGCGCCGGTAACGGGCCCGGCCTTCCTCGTAGACATCACCGCCGTGCACATCGTTGACGACGATCACCGGGAATCGTTCGACGACGAGACGATGGATGGCCTCCGGGCCCAAGTCCGGGAAGGCGACCACGGTGGCCTCTCGGATGCACGTTCCGAGTAGCGCGGCGGTGCCTTCGACGGCGCCGAAGTAGACGGCGCGCCATCGCATCATCGCGGCGCGGACCTCGGCGGAGCGCTTCCCTTTGCCGATCATGCCCCGCAAGCCCATTGCCTGCAGCAGGAGAGGCGTGTACGCGTCCATTCGGGACGCGGTCGTTGGGCCGGCCGACCCGATCGGACGGCCGGGACGGGCCGGCGTGGGACCGCAGTAGTAGACGACCTGATCGCGAAGGTCGACGGGAAGCGGGTTGCCGGCGGTGATCAGCCCGGCCAGTCGCTCATGGGCGGCGTCGCGGGCGGTGTAGATCGTCCCGGTGAGCAGGACGGCGTTCCCCGCGTGGAGATCGTCGGCCTGCGCCGCGCTGAACGGGACTGGCAGCTCAATCATCCGGGCGTCCATCACAAGACGGTGCGACCGGCACGGTGCGAGTGACAGTCCAGATTGATTGCGACGGGGAGGCTCGCGATATGCGTGGCGTGACTCTCGATGTGCACGGCCAGCGCCGTCACACGCCCGCCAAACCCTGCAGGGCCGATGCCGAGGGCGTTGATCCGGTCCAAGAGTTCTCGCTCGAATGCCGCGAGTTCCGGATCGGGGCTCGGCGCGCCGACCGACCGGAGCAGCGCCCGCTTGCTGAGGAGCGCCGCCTGTTCGAAGGTACCGCCCATACCCACGCCGACGACAAGTGGGGGGCTGGGATTTGGCCCCGCGTCGGAGATGGTCTGGACGATGAACTGCACCACACCGGCACGGCCGTCTGAGGGCGTGAGCATCGCAATCCGACTCATATTGTCGCAGCCCGCGCCCTTGGCGAGGAACCCCAGGGTAATGCGATCGCCGGGGACGACGCGTGTGTAGACGATTGCCGGGGTGTTGTCCCCGGTGTTGACGCGGCGCAATGGCTGCGCAACGACCGACGGACGCAGATATCCCTCGCGGTAGCCCTGCCGAACACCTTCGTGAATTGCTGCCTCGAGGTCGCCGCCGTCGACGTGCACATCCTGGCCGAGGTCGAGAAAGACCACGGCCTGCCCAGTGTCCTGGCAGATCGGATACCACTGCGCGCGGGCGACGCGCGCGTTGTCGAGCAGGCGTTCCAGCACGTGACGCCCGACGTCGCTCTCCTCGACTTCGAAGGCGCGCGTGAGCGCGGCGAGCATGTCCTCGCCCATCTGATGGTTGACCGTGACGCAGAGATCGCGGACCGCGGCGGTAATCTCGCTAACGCCTATCGTTCGCATCGCTTCCCCACGCAATCGACGAGACGTCCGGCGTCTCGGTGAGGCGCTCGACGGCTCGAATGAGCGCCTGCCGGCGCGCGAGGCTCAGGCGTCCCTCGCACAGGGTCTCAAACTTGTCTATGAGTTCCCGGTCGGACGCCGGGTTGTGCGGGCTGCCACGCGGGGCCTCCACGCGGACCGTGTCGCGGCGCCCGTTGGTGCGGGTCACCGTGGCGACCGCCTGCCACTGCGCCGGAAACGACCGGTTGCATCCCGCATCCTCGTCCACGGAGACACGGGACGCCAAAGCACGCAGCCCGGGATCGGCAAGCGTGTCCGGCGTGAACTCGGCAAGCCCGACGCGCCCTCGCGCGAGGGCAAGAGCCACGCAGAACGGCAGGCTGAACTTCGCCTGATAGGGATTCTGGGGATCGGGAATTGCGGTGACCTCGACGGCCGTATGGAAGGTCCCGATCCGGATCGCGGCAACGTCGGACGGCCTCACGCCGAGGCGGCGAAGCTCGAGCGCCGCGTCCACCGCCGGATGGGTGTGGCCGCACGCGGCGTGCAGCTTGAAGGAAGTGTCCTCGATCCGGAGCCGGCCGCCAAGACCGGCGGTCAGGCGTTCCGGGTGGCCGCCGCCGGCCATGGCGCGGAGCACGCCTTTGTCGCCTTCCAGGATTTGCGATGCGCCGGTGAATCCCTCGCGCGCGAGCAGCGCACACAGCACTCCCGTCTCGGCGGCGCGCCCCGCGTGCAGCGTCTTGCTCATCGCTCCGTCGTGAAGAAACTCCCACAGCCCCGCGCAGAGACTTCCGGCGTTGCCGAACGCGTCCAGAGTGGCCGCCGGTGAAAGTCCGAGGATCACGCTACCCGCAGCCGCAGCGGCGAACGCACCCGCGGTACCGGTCGTGTGCCAGAAGCGATAGTGAGACTGTCCGAGCGCCTCTCCGACCCGCGCACCCACCTCGTACCCGCACGTGATCGCATCCAGGAGCCGCCCGCCGGACGCCCGTTCGCGCTCGGCAAGCGCGAGCGCGGCGGGAATCGTGACGACGCTCAAGTGTACGATCGACGCTCGGTGGAGATCGTCCATCTCGACCGCGTGAGACGCGACACCGTTCGCCAGGGCCGCGCCCGTCGCCGCGACGCGGCCACCGGCAAGCAGGGTGGACTCGTTTGCGCCGCCGAGTTGGGCGACGATCCGGGCGGCGATCTGTGACGCCGGCGACGCGGTGCCGGCGATCCCGGCGCCGAGCCAGTCGAGCACGCACCGCCGGGCCATCGCGATCGCAGCGTCCTGAAAGGAATGGCGCGTGGCGACCCACTCCGCCAATGTGCGCGTGGCACGCACACCGGGATCCACCCGCGCCGCCGCGGCTCGCCGCGGCCTTGCCGGCGCAGCGCCGCTCATGCGGGCCATATCAGATGACCTCCTCGTCGGCCAGCCGGGCGATGTCGTTGTCGGTGAGCCCGAGCCACCCGCGGTAAATCTCCCGGTTGTGCGCCCCGAGCGCGGGGCCCGTCGCGCGGACCTCGCCGGGCGTCTCGGAGAACTTCGGGACCACGCCGACCATGGCCAGTTCGCCGGAATCGGCGTCCGGCACCGCCACGGCATTGCCGCGGACGGCGACGTGCGGGTCCGCCAGGATACGGGGGATGTCATACACCGGCCCGGCAACGGCGCCGCTTTCTTCGAGCCTGGCCAGCACCTCGCCCTGCGTACGTTCGGCTATCCATCCGGCGATGACGGCGTCGAGCGCCGCGCGGTGCTTCACCCGCGACGTATTGTCCGAGAAGCGGGGATCCCGGACCAGATCCGCGCGGCCAATCGCCGCCGCCAGCCGCTCGAATACCCGCTGGCTCGTCGCCGACAGCGCAATCCACGTGCCGTCCTTGGCCGCGTAGAGGTTTCGGGGCGCGGCATCGGGGAACGTGTTGCCGGTTCGCCGTGCCTCGATCCCCAGCGCCTCGTACTGCGTGATGTGGGGGACGAGCATCCTGAGCAGCGGCTCGTAGAGGCTGACGTCTACGATCTGGCCTCGGCCCGTGTTGCGGCGGTGGTGGAGCGCCATGAGGACCGCCATCGCCCCCGTGAGCCCGGCGACTTCGTCGGCAAGCGGGATCGGCGGTACGAGCGGCGGCGAGTCCGGAAAGCCTGTGATGGCGACGAGCCCGCTCATCGCCTCGGCGATCGTCCCAAACCCGGGCCGGTGACGATACGGACCCGTCTGGCCGAACCCGGAGATGCGCAGCACGACGAGGCTGGGAATCCGCGCCAGCAGGCCTTCGGGGTCCAGTCCCCACCGTTCGAGCGTGCCCGGCCGGAAGTTCTCCACGAGGATGTCGCCGTGCGCCACGAGCTCGGTCAGGATTTCCTGGCCGCGCGGACAGCTGAGGTTGAGCGTGATGGATTGCTTGTTTCTCGACATGACCTTCCACCACACCGAGCAGCCGTCCGCGAAGGGTCCCCACGAGCGGAGGGGGTCGCCCCCCTTGGGGTGTTCGACCTTGATCACCCTCGCCCCGAAGTCCGCGAGCATGGAGGTTGCCGTGCCTCCCGAGACAATCGTCGAGAGGTCAAGGACGGTGAGATCGGTGAGCGGACCGGCGGTAGTCGTCATCGCGGGTCGGAAAACTTGAGCCCTCCGTGGAGGTGATTCCGCTTCGCCGCAGCGCTCCCTGCTCGGGTCGCCGGCGATGGCCGGGAGGGCGTGCGGGTCTGCGGTAGCGCGCGTCAGGTGACCGGCGGCCGCAGCAACGCCGCGCGAGCTTCGCGCGCCGGACCCGCGAGGGGGTGTCCCGGCAGATCCTCGATCTGCGCCAGGATCTCGGCCGCCTGCCAGACCAGGCGCTGCAGGTCGCCGTCCGGGACGTGGTGCCGCGTCGTCACGCTGTTCCATGCTCGCCCCGCGGCCCACGCACCCGCCGCCGCCGCACGCCGGGCCGCCTGCGCGGCCTGGCTGCCGCTGGCGGTCAACTCCTCTTCCAGCGGATCCGGCGGCAGGCCTTTCTCGCGCCTTGCCGCGTTGAGACGCGCAAGCATACGCCGGAGTCCGAGAAGCGATCTCCGCACCTCCTCCCCTACACGGTCCTGGTCCCACCCCGGGGCGGCACCCCGGCTTGCGCCACCGGGTGCGTGATCGGGCCGCGTCAGGGTGCGGACACGCGGAACTACGAGGCGCTCGGTGCCGAGCGCTCCCGCGACAGAGGCGAGGGCGGGCGGGGTCGCGGGAAGGATTCTGTCGCGGATCGCTTCGGCGAGCACCAGCATTCTTGGGTGGCGGATGCGTGCCGCCATGCGGCCCGCGTCTGTCGGACGTCCCCCGGCGTCGAGATAGCCGAACTCTCGCAGGACCTCGGCGCGCGCCCGAAATTCGTCCACCTCACGATTCGCCAGCATCGCGAGATCCCGTGCGAGGCGGCGTCGTTCACGCTGGAGAGCCGCGAGGTCCGCGAGGCTCGCAAGACACCGGTCGACCACGGGGCACCCGGTGCAGGGGATCTGGACAACCTCCCGGCCGAGCCGCGCCACTTCGTCGGTTGTGTCGGGGCGGCGGCGCGCCCGCCGAAGCCGGTCCAGCAAGGCGTCGAACTTTGCGCGCGTAGCCAAGCGGTCTCCACAGGGCCGGTCCTCGAGTCGATCCGAGGGCAGCGCGGCGAACCGGTCTCGCACCGCCGCGATTTCCGGCTCCCTCAGAAAGGTCGCGAACGACCGCCGGATTATGTGTTCGGCGTCGGCCGCAGGCCCGCGGACCAGCAGGTTGAGGACCTGCGCGTCGGACGGCGTGAATGTCGAGACGACGGGGTCGGGCGCGGCGGACGCCAGGGCGAGGCCCGCTTGTGCGTCGTCCGCGCTATCGGCCGCCACGATCACAACCCCGAGCGTATCACGGCCTCGCCGCCCGGCGCGTCCCGTCATTTGATGGAACTCGGTCGGGGTGAGCGGTTCCACGCCCTCCGGACCGTGCCGGTGCAACGTCGAGAGCACCACCGTGCGCGCTGGAACGTCCAGTCCGGCCGCGAGGGTGGTGGTTGCGCACACGAGTCGCACCAGGCCGGCCTCAAGCAACTCCTCGACGCACAAGCGCCAGCCTGTGAGATGCCCCGCGTGGTGCGACGCGACCCCCGCCCGGCGTAGTGGGGCGAGGAGAGGATGGGACGCGAGCTGCGGCATCGCGGCGAGCCATCGGTCGATCCGCGCGGCGCGTTCGGTGTCGCGCGGGGCGGGCCGCGCTCCCAGAAGCCGCGCGGCCTCATCGCATTCCCGGCGGCTGGGGAAGAAGAGGATGGCCGGAGTGAGCCGGAACCGGTCGAGCGCGTCGGCGATCGTCACCAACCAGCGCGGATGTTTCGCGCGCGGCCGGATCAGCCCGGCCGCGTCGGGCGGGAGCAGCTGCCCCGCGCCGTCGGCGAGCAGGAACACGAGCGGCACCGGCCGGGTCTCGAGAGCGATCACCTCGGGCGCTCGTCCTCGCACCGCGCCCATCCACGCGGCAAGCGTGGCGGCGTTCGGGATCGTGGCGGAGAGCAGCAGGAGGCGGGTCTCTCGCGGGGCGAGTAGGAGAATCTCCTCCCAGGCCGTCCCTCGCTCGGGATCGGCCAGGTAGTGGGCTTCGTCGAGCACGATCGCGCCGGGTATTTCGAGTCCGTTGCCCCTGCCTCGCGGGTGCCCCGGAGCGTCTGCGATGGGGGGAACGACGCGACCGGACGCCGTCTCCCGGCCGCAGGCGTCGTAGAGCGCATTCCTCAAGATCTCCGTCGTTGCAACCAGCACCGGTGCGCGCGCGTTGACCCGGCGTTCACCGGTGAGCAGGCCGACCATCGCGTCGCCGAACAGGGCCTGGAACCTGTGGAACTTTTGGTTCGACAAGGCCTTGAGCGGCGTCGTATACCAGATGCGGGGCGGCGCCACGCCGGCGGCGGTGGCGTGCGTCAGCGTCCGCGCGACGTGCTCCTCCGCGATCCACGTCTTGCCGCTTCCCGTGGGCGCCGATACTAGCACGTCGCCGCGCTCCATTGCCGCCAGCGCATCGCGTTGGAACGCCGCCGGCGCAAAGGGCGCCCGGGGCGCCTCCCCCACGTTGCGGAGGAGCTCCTGAAGCGTGGTCACGGACGCCGGGGCCACAGGAGCTCCCAGCGGCGGCGTCGAAGGCCACCGGCACAGTCCAGGTCATCCGCGCTCGAGGCGCCAGTGCCCAAGCAGACGAAGGGATTCACAACGTACGAGAAGCGCTTCCTGGCGAGCCTGATTCGCCAGGTATGGCGGGCGTGCCAGGGCTTCGTCGCCGTGGTCGTCGAGCGGGGGCCGGGAGAGGCCATTTATGCGCTTGAGAATCTGGCAGAGTGGTCCACCGCCCAGAGGGCGAGGCTTCGCTCGACTGCAAGCCGGTCACCGGCGGTCGGAGATCCGACGCGGCGAGTTGCGACCGAACTTCTCCGTGATATCCACACGTTCTGCGGCGGACTCGGCGACCTGCTTGGCAACGCCCAGCAATCCACGCTCGACCCTGACGAGATTGAGGACGAGGCGCTCACGATGATCGAAGGATTTCTATCGTGGACGACCCTGATGGCAACCCAGCTCGGGATTTCGGCCAATCTCCGTCCTCAGACCCTCTGGTACGATCGATAGACACCCCGGCTCGGCTATCGGATCTCGAATCGATCTCCCGGCTCCAGGATCGCAACGCGGGAGTCGGTCGACGACTCGACGAGACGCTTGAACTGCTGCGGGTCCTGCGCAATCAGGGGCCAGGTGTTGTAATGCTGGGGGATGACCGTCCGCGCGCCGAGCAGCTTCGCCGCCTTCGCCGCGTCGTCGGGCCCCATCGTGAAGTTATCGCCGATCGGCAGCAGCGCCACATCCAACCCGCCTTCGCCGATCAGGCGCATGTCTGAGAACAACGCGGTGTCCCCGGCGTCGTACACGCGCTTTCCCTCGACCTCGAGCAGGATGCCTGCGGGCATGCCGCCGTACGCCCCGTCCGGGAACGACGACCCGTGCAGCGCCGGGGTCAGCTTGACCCTCCCGAACGGGAACTCGTGACCGCCTCCGATGTGCATCGCATGGGCGTTTGCCACGCCTTGCTTTTGCGCGTAGTTGGCGATCTCGAAGTTGGCGATCACCAAAGCGCCTGTGCGCTTGGCCAGGTCGACCGTGTCGCCGTAATGATCCCCGTGCGCGTGCGTGACAATGATGAAGGAGGGACTGAGGCTGGCCGCTGCGACCTGGGTCCGAGTATTGCCCGTCAGGAACGGGTCGATGAGCACCATGGTCCCCTTGGTGTCGAGCGCCCACGTTGAATGGCCGTAATAGGTCAGGGTCGCCATCGCGATCCTCCCTCGGTGGTCGTGTGTGCTCCCCGGACCAGCCGGATAGACGGATCCGTCAGGGCTTGGCTCCGCGATCCCGAGAACGGGTGATGATATAGCGGCACCGCGGCGCGCCCGCCACCAGGTGCTCGGTCCGCGCAACCTCGGCCCCGAGCACCTCGGTAAACAGCGCCATTTCGGAGCCGCATGCCTGACGATGTGCCTCTGCGATCACGCGGATCGGACAGTTGTATTCGGTCAACGCAAAGGTGTCCGTGCCTAGTTCCTCGCTCTCCGCGAGATAGCCTTCCTCGTCCCGGATCTTCGCGAGAATGGCCACACGATCCGGCAGGTCCTTCCCGGTTATCCGGGTCCGGTACTGCTCCAGCTGGCGCGTCCGCCTGCACTCGAACAAGGCGTCCACCTTCGCATCACCGTCCAGCGCACGCAGGTCCTTGAGGAGAGAGGTGGCGATCTCCTCGTACGTTCGCGGGAAAACCTTGTCGCCTTCCGGCGTAATGCCGTATACACGGCTCGGACGGCCTTGACCACGCCGGATCCCATTTGGACGCAACTGACCGTCCCGCTCGAGGATCGCCAGATGCTGGCGTACGCCCATCGGCGTGATCCCCAGCCGTCGGCTGAGCTCCTGTACGGTCAGAGGGCCGTGGCGCTTGATGAGGGAGAGGATCTCGTGGCGCGTCGTTGAGGTCATGGCCTGTAACCTCACTTGCCCCATCTATTATTCTAGCAGAGATGGTCGGGCATTGGCAAAGAAATCACAGTTCATAGTTTACTATTACGTCCGCGGCTCCGTTTTGGATCGTCTCCAGCCCCCCGCACATTCCGCGCGGGCCCCAGGTACCGCTTGCGCGCGTTGGGAAAGGCTCGCGCCGTAACGCCGGAGGCATGGCGCCGCGCGGACTGGAGCGCAAAAGCGGGGAGCCCGTTGGGCTCCCCGCTTTGTGTCGCCGAAGCGCGCTCTGGCTACAAGTGCCCGTGCTTGGCCTGGAATTCCTCCGGGCTCAGCTTGTAGTGGTCTGTGCCTTCTTCGATGTACTTCTTGTACTGATCCGGGACGTCGCCCTCCGCGAAGATAGCCGTCACGGGGCACACCGATTCGCACGCGCCGCAATCGATGCATTCCTCCGGGTTGATGTACAGGTGGACTTCCCCCTGATCTTCATCGACCTTGGGGTGGATGCAGTCGACGGGGCAGACCTCGACGCACGAGCGGTCCTTCGTCCCGATGCACGGCTCCGTGATGACGTAGGTCATGCTAAGGTGCCTCCTTGGACGGACTGTATCCCTCGAGCGGACTTCGCCGCCGCCATTATACTCTACGAGTTACGGGATGTCCTCTTGCACGATGCCGGAGTGCGCCCGCGCGGCGGGCGCGCTCCGGTGGGATCCTCCGGTACCGGGTGTGTTATGATGACATCGTTTCGGGGAGCGTGGGGAGACGAGCGGATTGCAGAAACCGTCGCAGGTCGATGTCGATCAGATCGTGCGAGATCCCGGTGTGTTCCACGCACACGTACGCCAGGTCCTCGCCAGCCACATGCCCCGGCGGCAGACCGCCACAGCCGACGCCCGTCGCGCCGCCGTGCTCATGCCCTTGGTTACTTCCACCGAGGGGCCGGCCGTGATCCTGACCAAGCGCACCGACACCCTCGAGCATCACAGGGGTCAGATCGCGTTTCCGGGCGGGCGCATTGAACCGGGCGAAAACGCGCTCGATGCTGCGCTCCGCGAGACCTTCGAGGAAATCGGCGTGCCCGCCGAGGATGTGGAGGTCCTCGGCCGTCTTGACGAGGAAGTCATCACCGTGTCCGGATTTGCCGTCACCCCCTTCGTGGGTGCGATCGCCTCTCCAGGCCGGCTGCGGCTGAACGCGCGCGAGGTTCGAGCGTCGCTTGAGGTGCCAATCGCGGTCTTCCTGGACCCGCGCAACATCCGAACCAAGGTATGGGAACGCGGCGGGCGCTCGCAGGTCGTCCACTTCTACGCGGTCGGATCCGAGATGGTATGGGGCGCTACGGCGCGCATCATCGCCGGGTTCCTACACGCAGTCTTTGGAGCACCGGTGCACCAGGTGGGGCAAGTCACATAGGGAGGGTGGCTGATGCGCATCGCCATTATCTCGGACGTTCACGGCAACATTCGTGCCCTGGAGGCCGTGCTGTCCGACGTGCGCGCGCGAGGCCCCTTCGAGATGGTCATCAACGGCGGCGATCTAGCATTCGGAGGACCGCGGCCGCAGGAGACCATGCAGGCCCTGCGGGCCCTCGGCTGTCCGACCATCATAGGCAACACGGACCAGTGGCTGGCTGGCGGGCTGAACATGGTGGAGACGCCACGGCCCCTCGAGGAGGTCCGTGACTGGGCGCGGCGCCGCCTCGGAAACGAGGACCTGGAGTACCTTCGAGCACTGCCCATGTCCCACCGTGTCGAGCCGGCAGGCGGGCCTACGCTGGTGGTGGTTCACGCAACGCCCGTGAGCACCATCGAGACCGTGAACCCGGACGCGCCCGCAGAAACGTTGACTGCGATGCTGGAGCAGGCGCGGACTCGCTATTTGGCATACGGCCACATCCACAAGCCGTACGTGAGGGAGGTCGGCGACGGCGCGGCCGTGATCAATGTCGGTAGCGTAGGGATGCCCTTCGACGGCGTGGCGCAGCCCGCGTGGGCGATGCTGACCCTCGCCGACGGCCGCTGGCGGGCCGAGATCGTCCGCGTCCCGTACGACCACGAAGCCGTCGCGCGAGACCTGTTGGCGAGCGATCATCCGCTGGCCGAAACCTTCGCGCGCCGCATCCGCACCGCCCGAATGGACTAGTCGCGAACATGGTGCGTGCCGACCATCACGTCCATCTTGAACGGGGGCCATGGACCCTCGACTGGCTGGGGCGTTTCGTGGCGCAGGCGCGTGCGGTGGGGCTGACCGAGATCGGGTTCAGCGAGCATCCGCACCGGTTCCGCGAGTGCCGCAAGATGTATCCTCCGCGCCGGGCCGTGGAGGGCTGGGTCGACGAACAGTGCACCGAGAGTCTCGAGAGCTACGTCCGGCTCGTCGAGGACGCGCGGCGTGCTGGCCTGCCGGTCAAGATCGGACTGGAGTGGGATTTCCTTCCGGGCTACGAGCACGAACTCGATCGACTGTTGCGGACGTACCCATGGGACTTCGCCATCGGATCCGTGCATTGGCTTCCGCCCGCGGACCCGGACGGCGTGTGGTGGGGGTTCGACAACCTATCCCGGGCCGAGGAGTGGGAACGGCGCGACGTGCTGGACGCGTATCGCCAGTACTTCCGCCTCATCTCGCAGGCCGCGGCGACCGGGTTCTTCGATTTCGTCGGACACGCGGACGTGATCAAGGTGTGCGGGTACCGACCCGCGGCCGACCTCAGCGACCTCTACGCGGAGGCGGCGGCCGCATTTGCCAAGTCCGGTGTGTGTGCGGAGATCAACACGGCGGGCTGGCGGAAGCCGGTCGGCGAGGTCTATCCAGCACCGTCGTTTCTCCAGGCGTGCCGGCGTGCCGGCGTGCCGACGCTCATCAACTCCGACGCGCACGTGCCCGAGGACGTTGGCCGGGACTTCGACCGCGCCGTCGCGATCGCACGTCAGGCGGGATACTCCGACATGGCAACCTTCACCGGGCGCGTTCGGACGATGGTGCCGCTCGAGTGACTTGCGAGAAGCGCGGGGTCGCGCGCAAGCTCCGTGCGTGCGGCTCGGCGGGGGCGCATGCAGCGTGGTGTCCACGACGGCCTTGAGCTTGCACGCGCTCACGCGGGCGGGTTGGGTGAGCCGCGGTGGACGATCGTCCATGGAGCGGGCCGGCTCTTGTGACTGTTCGACTCGCACACGCTCCTCGCTGGTGTGCCGGGAGACCATCAGGGGAATAGCGCATCCTCGGTCGACCCGGCCCTCGCGAACGAGTTTGAGGCTCAGCGTTGGCGCTAGCTGCGGGGTCGATCATGCACTTGCTGGAGCGCACCGCGTCCGCCCGCGCGAACCGGGGAGCCTCGTCCCCACGTAGTCGACGACGTACCGGTGTTCCGCAGTCTATCGCCCACCCCGGGTCGCCAAGGCAGCCCCCCTTCAGCGCGTGTCCTGCAACGCCTGGAGGAGAGTTACGACATGTCTAGTAGTATATACCACTAGGCGAGTCCCACGTATTGGTGCCCCTGGGGGGTTGGTTCGGATGGCACGGGCTCGCTCGATACCTTCAGTTGAACGCCGAGCAGGTCCCGTTCACCGGCGCGCGAGCGCGGCGGGCACTCGGGTACTCGGTGGACCGCGACGCGATCATCAGGGCCGCGTTCTTCGGCTTGGGCACGGCGATCTGCGGCCTGCCGATCCCGAAGGAGACCCTGGCGTATGATCCCACCTTGGATCACCACCCGGCCGGCCGCAAGACCATGCACGCGAGGGGATGCACAAGATACTGCACGACGCCACGTGCATCTGCCTCATGTGCCTGCACAAGGGGGAAGCGTACAAGAAAGGCGCGGAGGGGCTCCGGGTACTGCTGGGGCTCCTCGTGTTCTGTTCCGGCTGCGAACTGGAAGCCACAACGCTGACGAGGTAACGGCTCGGCGCTCAGCGTTCGGATGCTGAGGTATGCATTCCGTCGGGCCTTCGTGGCCGCCGCCCTCTTGTGGGTGGTCGTGACCTTGCGCTCGGGGGTACGGCGCCGGGGTGTGGGAAACGGTGACGATGCGCTTCGCCGACGTCATTCTGTGCTTCCCCCCGATCTTGCTCGCGATGCTGGTCGCCGGGTTCCTCGGCGGCGGAGTCGGGTACCTGATCCTGATCATCGGGTTCTTGTACCTGCCGCAGTTCAGCCGACTGGCGTTCGCCCAGACGCTTGCGGTTCGCCAGGCGGAGTCCGTGGAAGCGGCGCGGGCGTCGGGTGCGTCGCCCGTGCGCATCCTCCTCCGCGCGATCCTGCCGAATGTCGTCGGCCCGCTCGTGATTCAGGCGTCGCTGTCGGCGGCTTCGGCGATGCTGCTGGAGTCGGGGCTCAGTTTCCTCGGCCTCGGCGTGCTGCCGCCCGCGCCCCCCTGGGGGGCTCGAGATCGCGACTGCCCGGAACTACATGTTCCAGACCCGCTACTACGTGCTATGGTCGTCGCTGGCGCTGAGCGTGACGATCCTTGGCATCAACACGATAGGCGACGCCCTGCTCGACTACCTCGATCCCTGGCGGCGCGCCGGGTGAGGGTCGGCGGACACATGGCCAGGCGAGAGGAGGAGGTGACCGGGTGCGCATCGCGGAGGCATCGTGCGGAAGGGAGGTGCGGGTCAACACGTCTTCGTCGCAGCTCGGGTGAACGCAAAGGAGGTGGAAGATGTTCCGCCAGTATCCGCGCGTCGATGTTGATCCGGACCTGATCGCCAGGCTGAAGCGGGTGAGTCCGTCGACGCTGGGCCATCTCACCGATTTCGGCTTCGTCCGGGGGCTCAAGCCGTCGTTTCGTCCGATCAAGCTGGTCGGGCCTGCCGTCACCGTGAGAATCCCACATCTGGACTCGACGGCCGTGCACTGCGTGCTCGACGTCGTGCAGCCTGGCGACGTCGTGGTCGTGGACCAGTCGGGCGACGCCGCCCGGGCGTGCTGGGGGGGCGGGGTGACCTATGCGGCGGTCAGGCGCGGCGTAGCCGGAGCCGTGGTCGCGGGCGCGATGACCGACTGGGGAGAGATCCTGGAGCTCAAGTTCCCCATGTACTTCCGCACGATCTCAGCGCTCACCACGCGCATCCTCGGGATCGAAGGCGAGATCAACGTGCCGGTCACGATCGGTGGGGTCGTGGTGCGGCCCGGCGACGTGGTGTTCGGGGACGAGAATGGCGTTGCGATCCTGTCGTCCGAGCAGGCGGCCTCCTACGCGCCGGTGTTGGAAAAGATGGAGCACGATGAGGTGGGCACGAAGCAGCGCCTCGACGCGGGCGAGTCCCTCGCCACGCTCAGCGGAGCGCGTCAGAAGTTCGACGCCGCTGCCGGGCGTCGGGGCAGGAGGTAGCGTCGATGCCGGGAGTGCCAAGACAGGCGCAGGGCGTTCCGACTGCGGTGGGGCGGTTCCGCTGGGGGATCATGGCGTTCATTCTGTTCCCGCTCACGTTCGTGATGTCGCTCGACCGGACCAACATGGTGGTCGCCGCGCCGGTCGTTCAACGTGAGTTCCATTTCACACTGGTCCAACTCTCGCTGATTCTCACCAGCTTTTGGTGGACGTACTCGTTCCTGCAGGTTCCCGGGGGGCTTCTCGCCGAGCGGTTCGGAGCCCGTCGGCTGCTGACGTGGGCCAACGGGTGGTGGTCGGCGCTGACGATCCTGACTCCATTCGGTTGGAGCGTGGGGTCGTTCGTCACGATCCGTGGGTTGCTTGGCGCCGGGCAGGCCGCGGACTGGCCGAGCTCCGTGTACGCAATCCGCGAATGGTTCCCGGACGCGGAGCGGGGCAAGGCAAACTCGATCCTGCTCGGCGGGCTCTATCTCGGCCCGATCGTCGGGGGGCCGCTGACCGTCCTGATCGTCCAGACTCTCGGGTGGCATTGGGCCTTTTATCTCTACGGCCTCGCAGGGATCGTTACCGCCGCGTTGTGGTGGCACTATTTCCGGGATTCGCCGGTCGGGCACCCGTTGATGAATCCGGCCGAGGCGGAGTACATCGAGCGCGGGCAGACCGTCAAGGCCACACGCGAGGAGGGACCGAGGGCGTGGCGGCGGTTCATTCGCAGCCCGCAGTTCTGGGCGATCGGGCTTCAGTATTTCTTCCTGATCCTGATCCAGAGTTTCTACACGACATGGCTGCCGACGTACCTGGTCCGGGAACGGCATTTCTCGCTCACCGCGATGGGATGGCTCTCGTCGCTTCCATTTGTGGCGCTGTTCGTCATGGTGTTCGTGACGGGGGCTGTTGCCGACCGCATCTACCAGCGCACACAGTCGAAGTGGCTCGCGCGCGTACCGCTGGCGATGACCGGGTTCGTCATCGCCGCCCTGTTCCTCATCCTCGCATCCCGCGTGACGGGTGCGTTCTGGCTGATCCTGTTCCTGATGATTTCACTGGGGGCGATCGGGCTAACCCAGGTGTCGATCTGGTCGGCGACGCAGGACCTCGGCCCAACGCTCACGGGCTCGGTGTCCGGGTGGACAAACTTCTGGGGCAACTTCGCGGCTGCCCTGGGCCCGACGTTCACGGCGATTCTCGTGGGGCTGACGACGCGGTGGACGACCGCGCTGTTGGTAATGGCGCTCGCCGGCGTGTTTGGGGCCGTGCTCTGGCTGTTCGTGCATCCGGAGCGTCCGCTGACGGAGGCACAGGATGCCGGGGCGGCGGCGCTGGCCCGCACCTGAGGTGGCCGCCGGGGCGGCAGGGGGTCCGGGCCGTGCTACACTGGCCACAGAGGGTAGGGCTGGCGGGGAGCGTGCCCCGTAGAGGAGGAGCGGATGCGCATCGCCCTGTGTCAACTGGTCTCGTCCCCGCGCAAATCGGAGAACCTGGAGAGCGCGCGCCGCGCGCTCCGAGAGGCGAAGCGGCGCGGTGCCGAGGTGGCGCTGCTGCCGGAAGTGTTCATGGTGTACCATCCGCCGAACGACCCCATTCCGGCGGCGGAGATGGCGGAGCCGGTCGATGGGCCGTTCGTGGCCGGGCTTGCTGCGGAAGCGCGGGCGCAGGGGCTGTACGTGGGCTGCGGCATGTCGGAGACGGCGCCGGGGGAGCGGGGGCGGGCGTTCAACACGACGATCCTGCTCGGGCCGGAGGGGGACCTGCTGCTGCGCTACCGCAAGACGCACCTGTACGACGCGTTCGGGTACCGGGAGTCCGACCGGATCGTGGCGGGGGAGGAGCCGCCGGGGGTGGTGCGGACGCCGCTGGGCACGTTTGGGCTGCTGGTGTGCTACGAGCTGCGCTTTCCGGAGTTGGCGCGGGTCGTGGCGGTGGCGGGTGCGGACGTGCTGCTGCTTCCGGCGGCGTGGGTAGCGGGGGCGTTGAAGGAATTCCATTGGGTCACGCTGATCGCGGCGCGGGCGATCGAGAACACGATGTTCGTGGGGGCGGCCGATCAGGTGGGGAACATTTTCGCGGGGCGGAGTCGGCTGGTGGATCCGATGGGCGTCACGCTGGCGGACGGAGGAGAGGAGGCTGGCGTGGTCGTGGGGGACGTCGATCTGGAGCGTCTTGCCCGCGTTCGGGCGAAGCTGCCGGCGCTTCAGCACCGTCGCGAGGAGCTGTACGCGGCCCGCGGGGTCGGCGCGCACCGCTAGGGGGGTGAGTACGCCGCGCCCCCCCGCGCGCGGGGGCGCGGCGCTTGCCGGGACTGAAGACAGCAGGAAGAACGAGTCCGTACCGCGGGCGCACCGACGCCCGACGGGAGCCGGCAATGCCTGAGCACCGCGTCTTGGCCGTCAAGGAGGCTCTGGCAGTTCCAATTGCGCAGCCCCTCAGGGCGGTTGCCCGCGAAGGGATATTGTACCGGCGGCTCGACGGCAAGAACGTTCAGTGCATTGCGTGTGGACACCGGTGTGTCATCTATGACGGGATGCCCGGGGTCTGCCGGGTTCGGTTCAACGAGGGCGGGACGCTGCATGTGCCGTGGGGCTACGTCGGCGCGCTCGAGCTCGACCCCATCGAGAAGAAGCCGTTCTACCACGCGTACCCCGGGGCCGGTGCGCTGAGCTTCGGGATGCTGGGCTGCAACTTCCGATGCTCGTTCTGCCAGAACTGGGAGCTCTCGCAGGTCATGCGGGATCCGGTCGCGACGCGGCTGGGCAACTTCACACGCATCACGCCGCCCGAGTTCGTGACGCTCGCGCTCCGTCACCGGGCCAAGGTTCTCGCCAGCACCTACAACGAACCCCTGATTACCAGCGAATGGGCCGTCGCGCTCTTCCAGGAAGGACACAGGCGGGGGCTCATCGGCGGCTATGTGTCCAATGGGAACGCGACACCTGAGGTCCTGGACTACCTCCGGCCTTGGGTGGACTTGTACAAGATCGATCTCAAGGCCATGCGCGAGCGAAGCTACCGCATGCTGGGCGGCCGGCTGGAGACGGTGCTCAACACGATCCGCTGGGCCAGAGAGCGGCGCTTCTGGGTCGAGGTCGTGACCCTCGTTGTGCCCGGCTTCAACGACAGCACGGAGGAGCTGCGGGATGCCGCCCGGTATCTGGCGTCCGTGTCGCCGGACATCCCCTGGCACGTGACGGGATTCACTCCCGAGTATCACATGGCGGATCGCGGCGGCACGCCGCCGGAGACGTTGATGCACGCCGCCGACCTGGGGCGCGCCGAGGGGCTCAAGTTCGTGTATGCGGGGAACCGGCCGGGCAGGGTGGGGCCGTTCGAGCATACGTACTGCCCCAGGTGCAACACCGTCCTGGTCATGCGCGAAGGACTGCACGTCCGCCGATACCGAATCACCGGCGGCCGCTGTCCGGACTGCGGCGAGACGATCCCCGGGGTTTGGTGGGCCGACGTCGAGATCCCGGAGCGCTTTGGCGACGCACGCGGGTGAACGTCGTGCCGGCTGACTTTTTCGTTCCGTCGGCGGGATTCGTCCCGGCCTACCTGCAGCGGGACTTGACGGAACTTCGCCGCCGGGCCTCCGAGGCGCTCGAGCTCCTGCGTGCCTGCGAGGTGTGTCCTCGCAACTGTCATGTCAACCGTCTTGAGGACCGGTGGGCCGTCTGCCGGACGGGGCGGTACGCTCAGGTTGCCAGCGTGTTTCCTCATTTCGGAGAGGAAGACTGTCTTCGGGGATGGCGAGGCAGTGGCACGATTTTTCTGTCGATGTGCAATCTGCGGTGCGTGTTTTGCCAGAACTGCGAGATCAGCCAGCTCCACCGCGGACAGGAGGTGAGCCCGCGCGACCTCGCTCGGATGATGCTCTCCCTGCAGGACGAAGGCTGTCACAATATCAACCTGGTGACCCCCGAGCACGCGGTCCCGCAGATCCTCGAGGCCCTGCCCCCCGCCGTCGAAATGGGGCTCCGCCTTCCCCTCGTCTACAACACAAGCAGTTACGACTCTTCAGCCTCCCTGCGACTCCTCGACGGGATCGTGGACATCTACATGCCCGATTTCAAGTGTTGGGACCGCGAGACGAGCCGGCTCTACTTGAAGGCCCCGGATTATCCCGAGGTGGCCCGGCAGGCGATCAAGGAGATGCACCGTCAAGTGGGCCCGCTCAAGCTGGACGAGCTTGGGCTGGCGAAGCAGGGCATCTTGCTGCGTCATCTGGTATTGCCGGGGAGAACCGCAGGCTCCCGAGAGATCTTCCTGTGGGTCGCGGCCGAGGTCTCGGTGGACACGTACGTGAACATCATGGACCAGTACCATCCGGCGTGGAGAGTCGGCGCAGACCGGAGGTACGACGCGATCAACCGGCGCATCACGCCCGAGGAGTTCCGCGACGCCCTGGAGGCCGCCCGGGCCGCCGGATTATATCGCTTCGATCGCCGGCAGCCCCAGGATCCCTGGAGGCGCTGGAGGGCACGTTTGGCGGCAGATCGTAGGGTGTGAGCCGGAGCGCCCAGCAACGCGGGCACGCGCAGCGCCTCCGCTGAGGAGGAAGCCGAATCGTGCGTCTGTAACATTTTCGTCACTTTTGTTGCATCTTTGGGTGTTCGTCGTAATTCGGGCGCAAGGTTAATGGTAGTAATATGCAGATGAGACCGTCCGCGCGAAGGCAAGATGGGGATGAACACCCAAACTGCTGTTCCGGTAACAGGACTCCGGAGCGTCGAGTTCAGGTTGAGCGATGACGGAATCCCGCCGGCCCGGTTGGTCAGGCTCGTCGGATCCTTTGACAACTGGGGCGCGGGTTCACATGTTCTCGTCCATGGATCCGATGGCTGGTGGGTTGTTTCGATCCAGCTCGCGCCCGGTACATACTACTATTCCTTTCTTGTTGATGGCATTCCGCGGAGCGACCCCGCGGGTAGCGGCGGACGCGTAGCGGAATGGGGCGGGGATTACTCGGTCAGGATTGTTCCCTGACATCTCGCGGTCGCCTTGACATTGCTCCGGCACAGTACACGTCAGTCGCGGTGTGAGGAGGGATCGGAATGGCGAGGGTGTTGCTCGTAACGGGGGATGCGGCCGAATCTCTCGAGGTGATGTATCCCTACCAGCGGATGCTGGAGGACGGGCACGATGTGATGATCGCGGCTCCCCGCAAGAAGAAGCTGCAGTTCGTCGTTCACGATTTTGTCGAAGGCTTCGACACCTACACCGAAAAGCCAGGCTACACCTGGCCGGCCGACGTGGCCTTCAAAGACGTGCGCCCCGAGGAGTTCGACGCGCTGATTATCCCCGGGGGGCGCGCGCCTGAATACGTCCGCATGGATCCTGATGCGCGTCGCATTGTCAAGCACTTCGCGGACGCCCGCAAGCCCATTGCGGCAATCTGCCACGCGGCGCAGCTGCTCGCTGCCGCTGACGTCCTGCAAGGACGTCGGGCCGCATGCTACCCTGCGGTCACTCCCGAACTCACAAAGGCAGGCGGCACGTTCGTCGACGATGCGGCTGTTGTGGACGACAACATCGTCTCCGCGCGGGCGTGGCCGGATCACCCGCGGTGGATGCGGGCATTCGTGCGCCTGCTGAGCGAGCGCGTCTCGGTGGGCCGGTAGCGGGGACCTGGCTTCTCCGGCGCAGTCGTGGTGCTACTGCCCCGATCGTTTCCGCGGGGCAGATGGCGCGGGCACCGTCGAATGGAAAGGGCGGACCCGAACTGGGTTCCGCCCTTGTTGCGCCCTGAAGTGTGATACGAATGGACATGGAGGCGCAAGCTCTCCGGCAAGGTGGCCGATCGAAGGTCGCGTACGCGGACGCCGAAAGCTGATCAAGTGTACTTCCGGGGGAGCCCCGGAGGACGGCTGATCGGGGCGTAGACACCGGCGACGCGGGCCAAAGACGGTGAGGAGCCGGAAGGCGGGCGCCTCCTGATTTTCGCGCCGCATCCGGCCAGACTCTGCGGAATGGTACCGCCGGTAACCAGAACGGCCGATATTGCCACATGCTCCCCACGCAACCAAGGATCGGGCGCGCCGGGAAGCTCGGATTGGCCGGCGGGGCGTGTTGCCAAGCGACATCGGATCGTAGTAAAGTAATCCTGTGATCATAAGATGATAAGTCGGCAAACGGGTGCGGATCCCACCGGTGGTGCCGGCGGAATCGACCGAAACAATCCGACGCCCTATTACGCACAGCTGGCTGCCATCCTTCGCACGACGATCGAGCAAAGGTATCGACCCCACGATCAGCTTCCATCCGAGGCGGAGCTCGAGCGCGCATATGGCGTGTCTCGCACGGTTATCAGGAACGCGCTCAGCTGGCTGACGCACGAAGGTCTCATCTATCGTCGCAAAGGCAAGGGGTCGTTTGTCGCGGAGCCCAAGTACACGGCGGCGTTGTTCCAGACCTTGGTCAGCTTCTATGACGAGATGTCGGTGCGCGGCCATCCGCCCGTCTCCAAGGTGCTGAGCCAGCGGCGCACCAGCGCACCCGACGATATTGCTGCGGCCCTGCGCCTCCAAGGGGGCGCGCTTGTTATCGAGCTGAGTCGGCTCCGCTCCGTCGACGGCGAGCCGGTCGTGCTGTCGACGAGCTACATTCCGTACGACCTTTGCCCGAAATTGTTGGATGAAGACCTTTCCAAACGCTCATTGTACCGGGTCATGGAGCAGAGGTTCGGGCTCCAGATCGCTTTCGGGACCCGCCGCATCGAAGCCGTCGCGGCGAAGGCTGCCGATGCGCGCATGCTCCGCTATAAGACCGGGGCCCCGCTTCTGGTCGTGACCAGCGTGGTGTATTTGTCTGACGGCCGAGCCGTTGAATACTCGATCTCCAAACACCGCGCCGACCGCACGATATTTGAGACACGTTTGGTCCGGACGCCCGGAAGTGCGGCGCTGTCGGTTCCGGAAATCGGGGACGGGCTGGAGGGGGTTCTGGAACCCGGTGGGTGCCAGCCGGGCTCGTAGCACCAAAGGTGGGCACATGTCGTGGACGACGAGGGGAGGGCTTGCGGTGGATGATCAAGGAACGCAACGGGGTGGAGAAGGCACGACGGCGCACCTGACGCGGCGCGCGTTACTACGCCAGGGCCTGGCAACGGGCCTCGCGATATCCGGGGCTGCCGCTATCGGCTCGCGCTATACTCCCGCGGTGGCGGCCAGTCCGTGGAGTCTCGGAGCCGCTGCGCAGGCCTATCGAGGGCAGGCGATCCACATCGTGCTGCCGACCTGGAAGAACGCTTTCGAGACCATTGGCAAGGACTTCACCGCGCAAACGGGCATCGGTGTGACGGTCACGCTGTTGCCCTTCGATGATCTCTTCGAGAAGGGGCTTCTGGACGCGAAAACGGGCGTCGGCACGTACGACCTGCTCGCCGTCGAGAGCACGTGGACCGGATCGTTCTACGGCGGCGGCGCGACGGTCGACCTCGAACCCTTCTTCAGGAATACGGCGCTGGCGGATCCGAGCTACGACAACGCCGACTTCATGAATCTCCGCAGATATGCGATCTGGAACGGGAGACAGTACGGGTTTGGCATGTATGCTTCGAGCCACCTCTTGTACTACCGGACAGACCTGTTCGAAAACCCGACGTACCAGGCGCAGTTCAAGGCGAAGTACGGATCGCCGCTGCAGCCTCCTCAGAACTGGGACCAATACAAGAACGTCGCCGAATTCTTCAACACTGTCGGTTGGAAGACACCCAGTGGGGACAAGGGGCATGGGATCATCATCATCGGGAAGCGGGGTCCGGACTACTGGACCCTGTTCCTGGATCGGTTCGCCGGTATCACGAATCTGGAGCGGAAGCAACAAGTGGATCTCATTGACGCGCAACACAATGTCACCTTTGACAACGACATCGGTGTGCGTGCAATGCAGGCGTACGCGGACGCCCTTCAGTACGCGCCCGCGGGAGCGCTCGAAGTGGACCAGACGGGCGCCTGGGCCGCCTTCATGGCGGGCAACGCGGCGATGGTGGAGCAGTGGCACACCCTCTTGCAGCATGTGACCGATCCTGCGCAGTCGAAGGTTGCCGGAAAGGTGAAGGTCGCGTTCGAGCCGGGGCGGCGTCCCTGCATCGGGGGGTGGGGCCTCGGAGTATCCGCCGCCTCGAAGCACAAGGAGGCCGCGTTCCTGTTCGCCCAGTACGCCACGAACAGGCAGAATGATCTGCGTGCCTTTGTCATCGACGGCAAGTTCCCCGGCCGGAAGTCCACCCTGCAGACTCCGGAACTGGCAAAGATCTACCCGGGTGACCGGTCCGTGTTATGGCAGAGTATCGAGAGCGCCTCGTACACGCCAAACCTGCCGGAGTACGGCGCCCTGCGGGACTCGTTTGAACAAGAGACCGCCAAAGTGCTCGCCGGACAGGAGGGGGCCCGAAACGCCGTGACGGCCATTGCGAATGCGTGGCGAGATACTTTGAAGAAGTACAAGTAGTGTGGTGACCGAAGTGGGGCGCGTCCTGGTCTGGAGGTGTGTCACGTCGTGCGCCGGGTGACAGTGCGGCGACCGAGAGCCCGACACGCGCCGGCCGGGGCAGTCGTCCCGGAAGTGGCTCGGCCTGGGGCTCAGGGGGGTTGGGCGCGGGGGGCTGGATCCTTGCGTGACCAGGCCTTCGGGTGGGGCATGCTTGCGCCGACCCTCCTGGTGCTCGTCGTCACGGGCGCGTATCCCTATGTCATGAATCTCTTCTACAGCCTGCGCCGCTGGAGCGTGGTATTCTCGGCCGGTTCCGGGGATTTCGTCGGCATCCAGAACTTCGTGGCGGCATTCGGCGACCGGTCGTTCATGTCGTCGATGGGCCGGACGCTCGTCTTCGTGGGACTCATCTTGGTGTGCGAACTCCTGTTGGGTCTCGGCGTGGCGCTCTTGTTCAACCGAGAGCTTCGCACGAAGAACCTGTTTCGGTCGCTCATCTTGCTCCCGATGATGCTGAGCCCGGTCGTGACGGCCGTCGTCTGGCGGATGTTGTACTCTGCCCAGTTCGGCCTCCTCGACTACCTGCTGCTGGCCCTGCACATTACCAATCGCCGCGTCGAATGGCTCGCCGATCCGCGGCTGGCATTCCTGTCGCTCGCCGTCGCCACCATCTGGATGTGGTTCCCATTCTCGTTCCTGGTGCTCACGGCAGCGCTGCAGGGCATCTCTCAGGACGAATACGAGGCCGCGTGGATCGACGGGGCGTCGTCGTGGAATGCGTTTCGCTATATCAGCGTGCCCCACTTGCTTCCGGCAGTCATGGTGATCTTGCTCGTGCGGTTCATCGACGGGCTGAAGACGTTCGCCCTGATCCTCACACTCACGGGCGGCGGGCCGGCATCGGCCACGGATCTAGTCTACTATCACATCTATCGTGTGGCGTTCCAGATGTTCGACACCGGCTACTCGAGCGCGTTATCGATCATCCTCGTCGTCGTGTCGCTGCTCGGCAGTTGGTTGATCTGGGGGACCGGGCGGCGGTTCTCGCCAGAGGTGCCGTAGTTGGCTGCGACACCGCACGGCGGGGCGTCCTCCGGGAGAAGAAAGCTCGTCCTCCTGTTGGTCGAGCTCCTAATGATTGGCGTGCTGATCGCGGAGTTGTTCCCGGTCTTCTGGGTCATCAGCAATTCCTTGAAGACATCCGCGGACATCTTTCATTGGCCGCCCACGGTGCTGCCGCATCCGATCACGCTCGAGAACTATCGATACGTCGTTCGCGGATTGGGGATCGGGGCCTTCTTGCGGAACAGCGTTGCGGTCGCCACGGTCAGTACGCTCATCTGCTGCCTGGCCGGCGCGCCCGGGGCCTACGCGATCGCGCGGTTCCGGACGGGCGGCCGCGGACTTTCCCTGTGGATCTTGATGCAGCTGATGATCCCCTCCGTGGCTCTCATCGTCCCGCTGTTCGTGCTCTTCTCGCGAAGCCATCTCCTCGATACCTGGATCGGGCTGGCGATCGGGCACGTGTCGTTCAACTTGCCGCTCGCGGTGTGGCTCATGATGGGCTTCTTTGCGGAACTGCCCGCGGAGCTGGAAGATGCCGGGAGGGTCGACGGGTGTACGCGCTTTCAGGCATTTCGTCTCATCTCGCTGCCGCTGGTGCTGTCCGGCCTGACTGCCACCGCCATCTTCATCGCGATTCAGTCCTGGAACGAGTTCTTGTTCGCCGTGGTCCTCACCAGCTCCGCGCGCGCCCAGACCCTCCCGGTGCTCATCGCAACGCTCATCCATCCGGTCACGGATATCCTCTACGGCCCCATGTGCGCCGCGGCAGTGATCGCGCTCGTTCCCGTGTTTATTTTCGCGTTCGCGGTGCAAAAGTACCTCATCAGGGGATTGACCGCCGGCGCGCTGAAAGCGTAGGCGAGACCGGTCACGATTGCGGGATACGGAGGACGATCAGATGAGAACGTGGGACATGTGGCAGGAGGAGGATTTCCGGCAGCGGGTCCTCGCGATTATTGTGAAGGAGGACCCGGCTGTCCTCGTGCCCTTCGATCGCCCCTCGAAGCCGTACCGGCTTCCTCACGCGGAGATTGTTCCGGACGAAGGAGTGCCCCGTCGCGTGATCGTCGTCGGGCACTATTGCGACCGGGGAGGCGACCGCGTCAAGATCGAAGGACAGCCGCAGTGGGAGGCGGCGAAGGCGCAGCTGACCCGGTTGAGCGAGGCGGGGCACTTCGAGATCGCGGCGTTCATCGAACCGGTACTGGGGGAAGGGCCCGACCCCACGTACCAGGCCGCTCAGGACATCACGCGGCTCGCGATGGAGAAGCAGTGCGGTGCCGTCATGATCGTCAGCAACGGGTGGATCGAGGCCCAGATGATTCGCCCGCTGGTGAAGTTGCTGCCGGGCTGGGTGCGTCTCATCGGCTGGGCCCGAGACAACTACCGGAGCGCGTCCCTGGTGGGAATGGGGCTGGATGCCCAAACCGTCGTCGCGAGCCCGTCCGCCGTCCCGTATCCGAGCATCTACGGCGAGCTCGCCGGCCCGAAACTTCGTTATCTCAAGGCGTTCCTGACGGCCGCCAACGCCGCGTACGCCAAGCGCCGAACATGGTGGATGTCGTACGGTTGGGCGATCGGTCGCATGGGCACGGAGCCGTCCCAGAGCGGCACTTTCAACCGGCATGGATGGGTGCTCGAACACTGGGCGGTCGACGCCGTCAGACGAATGGCCGAGACGATCCACACGGCCTATCGAGATGGCGGGGGTGAAGGGCACGTGAGGGAGGCGGCGGTCCGTCTCGGCCAGGCGATCGCCGCATTCCGCGCACGGCCCTGGTCGATCGATCCCGACCTCGACGAGAACATCAGTCGCTCCCTGGCGGTGGCGCTGGTGCTGGCGGCGGCTGCACGTGCGCAGCGAGCGGACGCCATCAGCGTCCAGTGCCAAGAGGGCATGATGGAGTGGTGCTCGTGCTGTACCGCCCTGGCGTTACTCGGCCAGCGCCTTCCGATCGTGTGCGAGGCCGAAAATCGGACAGGGGAAGCGATGATTACACAGCACTACCTCGCGGGGCGGCCGGGACAACTGGCGGACTGCCGCCACGCCGAGCTGATCGACGACGAGCTCATGTTGAGCCTGATCTGGTGGACCAATTGCGGGACGATGCGGGTTTCTTTGATGGACGACCCCGACAAGCTGCGCTGGCGGGCGCGCATTGGGCCTCAAGGGAACCGGGAGTACGGGCTCGTGGCGCGGTTCGAGGCAGGGCATACGAATCAGATCCTTCGTGAAGTGACGATCACGCGGCCCCTCGATATCGGGAACGGCCACGAGATATGGCTGGCGTATACGGGAGAGCTTGTGGGCCGAGACACGCTGCGGTCGCGTCTGGAGGCGATGGGGAGCAAGGCTGCGGGGAGGGTGGATGAGATCTGGAAGCCGTGGCAGGAGATCCACCCGCCGGACAACCATCCCTACGCGGTGACTTTGGTGCAGCACTTGATTCAGCCCGTGTTCCTCGCGTCGGGAGCCGGCGGCGAGTTCATCGCGGCTCAGGCGTTCTGCGGGACGCAGTGGGGGACCGGGTTCGACGCGTCCAACACAGCGAGCATCTTCCTGGGCAATCACGCGAGCATCGTGGAGCGGGACGTGGTGCTCGAGCTGGCGCTGACCCTGAGCATGACCGAGCCGGGCACGCCGCTCGTGCTGGTCGGCGTGGCGCCGGGAGGCGAGAGCTCGAAGCTGCCCAAGATCGCCCGTCAGTTGCCCGTCGCGGCGACAAGGACTGCGATGTGAGCCTATTCGGCGAGACCCGTTGCACGGGGCGCAGCCTTCGCGAGGCCCGGGAGGATCGTCCTGATCGCCCTCGCAGGATGCCGTACAGGAGTGTGGCGTCGCCATGAGCTTCATGACCAGGCCGTTCCCCTTCGAAGACATGACGGCCGTGAACAGACCGCGGCTTTCGTCGAGCGTCACGAGGTCATTGGTTGTTGGGGCCGAGGACGTCTGCTGGTTCGTCGCCGACCGGATCCTCGCGTCCGCTGCCGGCCACCCGCGGCATGCCTGCGCAGTCGCCATGGACGGGTACGTGGGCGCACAATGGGCGGAGTCGCTCGATTTGATCGAGGCGATCCTCGGCACACGCGGCGTACCGGTCAGACGTGTCGATATCCGCCAGTATTACGAGCCGCCGGAGCACATCGAGCGGATGGTGAGTCCGAGCCTCCCGGTTGATCATGCGAAAGATCCGGTCTCACTCTTTGGAAGACTGCATGAAGGGGACATCACCGACTTCTTGGACCGGGAGCGGCTGGGTGCTCTCATCCGGGACCTTACCGCCAAGGGGAAGGCCCCCGGTGGGAGGGACGTCACGATCGTGTATGGGCACGGCGCGGCGTCGGCTCCGCTCATCGATCTCTACGACATGGTCCTCTACTATGACGTGACCCCTATGCACGCCATCCTACGGGCCAGAGAGGGACAGGTCAAGAACTTCGGCGACACCGCGGCGCGCGCCCTGGGCTACGTGCTGAGGAGAATGTACTACGTCGATTTCGAAGTGGCCGTTCGGGAGCGGGCGAGGCTTCTCGACAGGGGCGCCGTGCAATACTACATCGACAACAACGGCGATCAACTGAAATTGGTACCGCGGGAATCCTTGGAGGAGATCTTTCGGTCGCTGGTGACGTATCCGCTCCGGTGCAAGCCGGTGTATCTCGAGGGCGTCTGGGGCGGGCACTTCTTTCAGAGGTTACGGAATCTGCCGGGACAGATGAAGAATTGCGCATGGGTGTTTGACCTGATTCCGAACGAAGTGAGCCTGCTCATCGAAGTGGGCCACGCGCATCTCGAGGTGCCCTTTACGACCTTCTGCCGACGGAACGGCGTTGCGTTGATGGGGGGCGCGTGTGTGGAGAAGTTCAACGGCGTGTTCCCGATCCGCTTCAATTACGACGACACCTACCACAGTTCCGGCAACATGTCCGTTCAAGTGCATCCTCCGCGCGACTATGCGCGGGTCCATTTCAACGAGCGGGTTCAGCAGGACGAGAGTTACTACGTGGTGGCGACCGGTCACGAGGCGAAGACGTACCTGGGGTGGAAGCAGGACGCCGATGTCGCGAAGTTCTTCGATCAGGCCACCCGCTCGACGGTCTCGCTGACCCCCGTCGACTACGAGAGCTCCCTCAACTCGATTCCAAGCCGGCCCGGGGACCAGTTCCTGATCCCGGCCGGGACCATTCACGCATCCGGGCGCAACCAGGTGGTGTTGGAAATCGGCAGTGTGACGGTCGGCTCGTACACCTTCAAGATGTACGACTACGTCCGATTGGACCTCGAGGGACACCTGCGGCCGATTCACTTGTGGCACGGACAGAACGTGGTCAACGCGGATCGCCGTGCCGATTGGGCAGCCCGAGAAGGCCGCCCGGCGCCCCGTCTGCTCCGCGCCGGCCCGGGATGGGCGGAATACGTCATTGGAGAATACGACACGGTCTACTTCAGCCTCCGTCGGCTGGAGTTTGACACCGAGATCGAGGACGACACGGCCGGGAAGTTCCACGTCCTCGTGCTGGTGGACGGCGAACGCGTCGACGTGCGGTCACAAACCGATCCGGAGCGGCACTTCGAACAGAAATTCCTCGACGTGGTCCTCGTGCCGGCCTGCTTCGGGAGGTACGTGATCCGGAACCTCGGGGAGGGACCGGCGCGAGTCCACAAGACGCTGTTGCGATGACCTTGCGGCACGTGCGAGGAGCGAGGGCCCGCAACACCGAGGTCGTCTTGGCCCTGGACGTTGGTGGGTCGTCCGTGAAGTCGGCGCTGGTAAGCCGCGCCGGCTTCGTCCGGCGCGGGTCCTTCAGACGGACGCCCGTGGATCCCCGGGGGACCCGGGAAGAGATTATCGACGGGCTCACCGGGGTGATCGCGTGCGGGCTGCGGACCGCGGAGGACTCTGGCTGGCCGTGTCGAGGAATCGTGATTGCCATGCCCGGGCCATGCGACTACCGGACCGGGATCACCCTGATGAGGCACAAGTTCGGGGCCATCTTCGGTGTGAGCCTGGCCGTTGAGATACGAGGACGTCTCGGACTCGACGGGGCGACGCCCATCGCATTCGTGCACGACACGGGCGCGTTTCTGTTGGGCGAGGCATGGCGTGGTGCCGCTCGAGGATACAGCCGGGTGATGGCGATCACGCTGGGGACGGGCATCGGCTCGGCTTTCATGGCCGACGGGAGGCTCGCCGTCACGCACACCGGGATGCCGGTGTGCAGTGTTTGGGATCAGCCGTACGACGGGGGCATCGTCGAAGACGCCGTCTCGGGTGCCGCCATCGTCGCGCGGTACCGCAAGTTGAGCGGGACGACGATGGCCGTCAATGTGGAACAGATCGCCTCCAGGGCGATGAACGGGGGCGACCTGGATGCCGAACAAACGTTCGCAGGCCTGGGCGCCACGGTGGCGGCGGCCATACGACCGACGGTCCTGAGATTCGAACCCGAGATACTGGTGTTCGGCGGCCGGATATCCAAGGCGTTCCGGCTCTTTGAGGTGCCGCTGCGAGCGCGCTTGAAGACGATTCGTGGGCTCAAGCAAGTCGTGCCCGGGCGGTCCATCGACTTCAGTGCCCTGTACGGCGCGGCGAAGATCGTGTGGGGTCCGTGACCGGGCGCGTCCAGACAGCCGATATGCCACGCCCGAACAGTGTGCTCCCCCTGGGCGCGGCGGGGGGAATACGCTCATCACCCGATATCAACCGTTCCCTTCGACGGGTTAGCCTTAGAAGGGTGTGTGATCGTCTCGACCTCGCATGATGCTGGAGCGCTGTCGGCGGACCAAGAACCGAGGACCTGCTAGTCGGTTACAGCCCGAAGGGTGCTGGGCCTGTTCTGGGCAAGCATTTCGGGCATGGGCCCACCCGAAATACAGTGTCTACCCGATATGTTTCCTCGTCCCGACGCTTATCCTAGTGCTGGATGGGTGCGGCGTCGACCGCGCCGACGGCGCCGCCCGGCGTTTGTGCTCGATCGCCCCGGAGGCGCCGCGGCCCCCCGACCTGCCGGATCTGGCGAAGCGCTTTTTGTCGAAGAAGGGGGAGGACATGGGCGCGAGCAACATCTTTGATCACGAGAGCGGCTTCCGGACCCCTGCGGGCGTCACCCCGGCGCACCGCCGGGCACGGGCGGTACGGACGGCGGATCTCGCGTCCAGGGCTCGGGCCCTTCCGGTGGGATGAGCGTGCTGGTGTGCGGTTGCCTGCCGGTTCCCCGGGCACACCTGCCATACCCGGCACACAGGGTGACCTCGATCATGGCATTGGCGCCTCCCGCGGCGCCACGGAGGCTTGACGGCGCCGCGCATCGCCGGTGACCGCAACCCCGACGTGCGCGAGTCGAAGGACGTGTGGTCGGGACCAAGCGCCGAGATCAGTGCCCAAATCGAGCGGGCAGAGATCGAGGCGAAACGCAGAGGAGGCGAAGCTATGGCAGCAAAGGCAGTCATGACGGCACCGCGAGAGAACCCGTGGCAGGCAGCGCTCAAGCAGTTCTCCGTAGCGGCTGACCTGCTCGCGCTGAAACGCGGCGTGCGGGAGTTCCTTGCTCTGCCCAAGCGGGAGTTGGCGACGAACTTCCCGGTGAAACTCGAGGATGGTTCGGTCCGCGTGTTCACGGGGTACCGTGTTCACCACAGTACCGTTCTCGGGCCCACCAAGGGGGGTATTCGCTACCACCCGGACGTGACCCTGGACGAGGTCCGCGCGCTCGCGATGTGGATGACGTGGAAGTGCGCGGTGGCGGGGTTGCCCTACGGCGGTGCAAAGGGCGGTGTCGTCTGCAATCCCAAGGAGCTCTCGCGGGTCGAGCTGGAGCGGTTGACCCGCCGCTACGCCACGGAGATCACGATGCTGATCGGGCCGGAGAGCGATATCCCCGCGCCGGATGTCGGCACAACTCCTCAGGTCATGGCGTGGATCATGGATACGTACAGTATGCACCGCGGGTATTCGGTGCCCGCAGTCGTCACGGGCAAGCCGATCGCGATCGGCGGCTCCGCCGGCCGTATCGAGGCCACGGGCCGCGGCGTGATGATCTCCGCCCGCGAGGCGGCCAAGCATCTCGGGATGGCGCTCCCCGGAGCGCGGGTCGTCGTTCAGGGATACGGAAACGTGGGCAGTATCGCGGCATATCTCCTGCATGATCAGGGATGCAAGATCATCGCGGCGAGCGACAGCGGCGGAGGCGTGTACAGCGAGAAGGGCTTCGATCCACGCGCGTTGCTGCGTCACAAGGAGCAGACCGGCAGCGTGGTAGGATTCCCGGGGACCGACGCCATCACCAACGACGATCTGCTGGAACTGCCGTGCGAGATCCTCGTCCCCAGCGCCCTCGAGGGCCAGATCACGGGCGAGAACGCGCCGCGGATTAAGACCCGGATGATCGTCGAAGGAGCCAACGGACCGCTCACGCCTGAAGCGGACGAGATCCTCAGGGAGAACAAGGTCCTGGTCGTCCCCGACATCCTGGCCAATATCGGCGGGGTCGTCGTCTCCTACTTCGAGTGGGTCCAGGACATCCAATCGTTCTTCTGGTCCGAGGAGGAGATCAACGAGCGGCTCGAGCGGATCGTGGTGCGGAGCTTCCGCGAAGTGCTTGCGACGTCCCAGGAAAAGCGGATGGACATGCGGACCGGCGCGCTCGTCCGTGCGGTCGGGCGAGTTTCCGATGCGCTCGTCATCCGCGGGATCTACCCGTAGGACACCGCGTGTAGCGAGCAGTCTTCGCAGCGCGGCGGCGCGCTGAATCTCAGCCGAGGCGGCCCGGACGTTCGTGCCGGGCCGCCTCGTATGTCATTCTCGTGTGTTGTCGGTCTCCGTCGCCCTTCCGAACTACCGTGATCGAGTCCGCAGAAGTCGATTCCGGCGTGTATGCCGTACTGCCGGCACGCGCCGCACGGACAAGACGCATCTGGGATGGAGGCCAGTCGAGAGGGCAGCGGATGGACCGCTGGAACGGATTCCCTTCTTGCTCCGGGATGACGCCAGGTTGCCGATCAGTGACGAGTGGGGCGACTCGGGCAGACTACGCTCCAAGCAAGAGTTCTTCTTCGCCTCCCCAGTCGGGCATCTCGACGAACGGGTACAAGATGATCACCATCACCTCGTCCGCCGTTTCGCAGTGCCCGCCTCGCACTTCCACTGCGCCGCACCGACATGACTCACCTTCGTCCGCAACGGTGCCGCAGCGCAGACACTTGACAAGCATCAACCGCCCTCCTTTACGTTGCGTGCCCGAGAGGAACGCCGGGAAGGAAAGCAGCCGCCCTGCGCACGGCCCCTCCCAGCCACGCCGAGAGTCATCTTGTACTGATATCTCGACGTCAGCTCCTCCCTCCAATCTACCTTCGCGCGAAACCCAGGTGCCATCAGGTCTCCACCCGATCCTGCCTCGCAGGAAGCATCCGCGGGCGGCAACACGGCCCCGGAAGAGAGACGGGAGCGATTCGCTTGAATCATCGACGCTCTCGAGCGTGCGGACATCCGCCCCAGACGGGACATGCGCCCGCCTCGTCGTTCGCCCTAGCGGGCCACAATCCTCCGGTGCGCCGCGGTACAACAGCGGCGGCAGTGGCCTGCGTGGAAGCGGGAGCTATGGGAGGGCCTCGCGCAACAACTCAGCCACGTGGCGAGGGCGCCGCCCGGTGAAGTGCTCGATCTGCTGCCGGCAAGATGCCCCCATCACTGCGACGTCGGCGTCGGGGTGGGCGCGGACCTGCGGGAAGAGCGCGCGTTCGCCCGCGGCGCGCGAACTCTCGTAATGCTCCTTCTCGTAGCCGTAGGTGCCCGCCATGCCGCAGCAGGGCGCGTCCGCCATCTCGGCGCGATAGCCGGCCAGGCGGAGCAGTTCCAGGCTGTGGGTGGCGTCCGCGACGGCCTTCTGGTGGCAGTGCCCATGGAAGAGCACCGCACGGTTCTTGTCGGAGGTTCCGTCGAAGGAGAGCTCGAGCTCGCCCCTAACACGCAGCATGTCGAGGAACTCATCGATGAGAAGCGCCTGCCCGGCCACGACCCGGGCTTTCTCCCGGAGCTCCGGCCCCTCGACCAACTCGGGATACTCGTCGCGCAGCATCAGCAGGCAGGACGGCTCGCACCCCACAATGTAGAGACCCTTTCGGGCGTTCTCCCACAGCCGCGCAACGTTGGCGCGTGCCTGCGTTGCGGCCTCGGCCACCAATCCCTTCGAGAGCGCCGGGCGCCCGCAGCAGACCATGTCGGCCAGTTCGACCCGGAACCCGGCCTTCTCCAGCACCTCGGTCGCGGCCATTCCCGTCCCCGGATAGTTAAAGTCCATGAAGGTGTCGTGGAACAGCAGTACCGTCCCCCGGTGTCCGTCACCTCGGGGCGAGCGCGCGTGGAACCGCTCCGGGAACGTCGGCCGGACGAAGGCCGGAAGCGACCTCGCTTTGTGGATGCCGAGGACGTGATGGGACACGAGCTTGGCGCCAGGCAGGTTCAGCATCCAGTTGCTCAAGGGAGCGAGGGCGCTTCCAATCTGCGACAGCCGGTGGATGCTGGCGAACAGCTTTGCGCGCAACCTGTGGGCGTGTGCGCGATAATAGCGGTCGAGCCCGGCCGGACTACCGTCCGAGTGCCCGTCGTCCTGCCGGGCTCCGTTCGCACTCGGCTTCAGGTGCAGTGTGCGAAGCTCCCGCTCGAGCCGCGCCGGGCTCAACCCCTTCGGGCACACCGCCTCGCAGGTCAGGCAGTAGGCGCAGTTCCACGTGGTGTCGTGGGCAAGGCTGGCCTCGACCTGCCCGAGCTGCAACAGCCGCATCACCTGCTGCGGCGCCAGAGAAAACGGGCATGCCGCCATGCACTTGCCGCACTGGTTGCACGCGTAGATGTTCTGCGCGATGGGCTCGGTGATGCCTGGCAGCAGGGCGTCTTCCCAGCCCCTGTCGGACACCAGCAGGGTCATGGCCGTTCCTTTCTCTCCTGGTCGGCGAAGCGCCGCGCGTACTCATAGCCTGCCTCGAAGGCGCGCAGGTTGAGTTGCTCGGTGCCCTTCGGCACCGACTCGACGATCGTCTTCTTCAAGGCGTCGGCGGAGACGATACCCGTCGTGCCACACAGGAACCCAAGCGTCACGATGTTGAGCACGATCCGCCGTCCCAACTGTTCTGCCAGCTTGGTGGCGGGCACGCGCGCGACGCGCCTGCCGCGCTCCGCCTCGGCATCGACCTGGACCAAGTCTTCCTCCGCGATCAGGAGGCAGTCAGCGGGGCGTCCCAGCCCGATTTGGCGGTACGCCTCCTGGGAGAGGACCACCGCGATGTCCGGCGCCACTACGCGGGGATAGGCGATCTCGCCGTCGGCGATGATGACTTCCGTCTTGCACGCGCCGCCGCGCGACTCCGGGCCGTAGCTCTGGCCCATCACGGCGTTGCGGCCCTCGTGAATGGCCACCGCGCGTCCCAGGATCTGCCCCGCCTTGATCACGCCCTGGCCCCCGAAGCCGCTCAACACGACTTCCATCAGAGGCTTCTTGCCGGGGCCCTCAGTCGGTTCCATGCCCATCCCCCTCGATGCTCCGCAACTGGTCGAGGAACGTCGGCCTCTGCTCCTCCACGAACTTCCCCACCACGATCTTGCCGCCCACCGTCCCGAGGCCGAGCTCCTGGGGCGGCGCGAAGTTCTTCACCTGAGTGTTCTCCTTGTAGTAACGCAGCTCGTCCAGGGCCTCGCCGAGCCGATTGAAGCGGCCGTAGTAGATGGGGCACGGCGAGATCACCTCGATGAAGGCGAAGCCCTTGTGACCGAGCGCCTCGATGATCGACCGCCGCAGCCGTCCGAGATCGAGCACGGTCCACCGGGCTACGTAGGTCGCGCCCGCCGCAGCGACGAGGTAGGGGAGGTTGAACGGTTTCTCCACGGTCCCGCGCGGCGAGGTCGAGGTGCGTGCGCCGGTCTGAGAGGTGGGGCCGCCTTGCCCCCCGGTCATCCCATAGTTGAAGTTGTTCACGCAGATCACCGTGAGATCCACGTTGCGCCGTGCGGTGTGGATGAGGTGGTTGCCACCGATCGCCGACAGGTCGCCGTCGCCGCTGAAGACCACCACTTTCAGATCGGGCTTCGCCAGATGGAGTCCCACGGCGAACGGAAGCGCCCGGCCGTGGGTGGTGTGGAAACTGTCGCAGTTCATGTATCCGGCCACCCGCCCGGTGCAGCCGATCCCGGACACCACGCTGAGCCGGTGGAGGTCGATCTCCGCCTCTTTCAGCGCCTGGACGAAGCCGCCGAGCGTGATACCGATGCCGCATCCCGGACACCAGATGTGCGGCAAACGATCGACCCGCAGCGCCCATTCCGTCGGATGCTCCAACGCCTCCTCGATGAACTCAGGACCGTGATGCTCCCCGGCATCGAAGAGTCCTTCCCACTCGCGGGTCATTTCCATCGGTTTCTTCCCTTCTCTCGAGCCTCAAAAGTCTTTGGGCAACGTCTGGACCTGGGCCCACGTGAAGACCGGACCGTCGCGGCACACCAAGAAGCGGCCGATGTTGCACCGACCGCACAGGCCGAGGCCGCACTTCATCTTGTTCTCCATCGTGGTGACGACCTGGTCCGGCGCGAATCCGTCCTTCTCCAGGGCTTGGAACATGTAGTGGAGCATGATCGGCGGCCCGCAAACGATGACGACCCGGCCGTCGGGCTTGAAACCGAGACGGCCGAAGACGTCGGGGAGCAGGCCGACCTCGCCGTCCCATTCGGCGGTTTCTCCGCCCGGGTCCACGGTGCGGACGACCCGCACTCCGTCGCTCGCCTGCCATTCCTTCATCTCGTCCTTGTACACCAGATCGGCGACGCTGCGCGCCCCGTTCAACACCACGATCTCGCCGTAGTCGGCGCGCTTGTCCAGGACAAACTGGAGCGGTGCGCGCAGAGCCGCCATCCCGATGCCACCGCCCACGAAGACGAGGTCTCGCCCGCGCCACTGCTCGACCGGGAAGCGGTTGCCGTAGGGACCGCGTAACCCGACGACCTGTCCCACCACGAGCGCCGCCATCCCAGTGGTCACCTTGCCGACCGCCCGCAACGTGCACTCGACATATTCCGAGCGGGTGGGCGAGTTCGCCAGCGTGAAGACGCACTCGCCTGTCCCGAAGACCGAGTATTCGGCGAACTGCCCAGGCTCCCAGTGCAACCGCTCCGCGGCCTGCTCCAGCAACTCGAGCCGCAGCGTGCGGACGTCGGGCGTTTCATCGTGCGCCGAGACCACCCGGGCCAGGCGGGGCAGGAACGGAGTCCGTCCGTGGTCAACGCTGAGCATCGCCCACCTCCTGGGCCGCCGCGACCGCCGTCCGCACCGACTCCTGGATGCTCATCCCCACGGGGCAGAGCTTGACGCAGCGCCCGCATCCCACGCACATGAACTCTCCCCCGTGGAGCTGCGGGTAGTAGGCGAACTTATGGAGTACGCGCTGGCGATACCGCGACGCCTGCGTGGGGCGTGGGTTGTGTCCCGTGGCATGGCGCGTGAACAGCGCAAACGTGCAGCTGTCCCAGGAACGGCACCGCTCGCCGCACCGGGCGTCGCCCCTGTCGTTGACGTCGAAGCAGGAGCAGGACGGGCAGACGTAGGTGCAGATGCCACATCCCAGGCACCGTCGTCCGAGCGTTTCCCACACGGGCAGCCCGAAGCTCCCCTCCAACACGGCGGCCCATCCGCGCGCCACCGTGCTCTCGCGGATGCTCTCCTCCACCCGTTGCAGGGCCTCCCGGGCCCGTTCCCACGCTTCCTCGGTCGCTCGCTCCGCCCACTCGCCGAGCGGCGCAGTCAGGCGTTCCCCTTTGACCGTGAGGGGGCGCAGGAGCCAGCCCTGTTCCGCCGCCACGAGCTGAAGGTCGCTCCCTTCCTCGCCCCGCGGTGATCCGCCGACGGCGGTGCAGAAGCACTCGGGTTCAGCCTCTGGGCAGGCCAGGGTTACAACGGTCGTCCGTTCGCGGCGCGCGGCGTAGAGCGGATCGACTTCTCCGCCGGTGAAGACGGCGTCCAGGCGCGTCAGGCCGGCGCTATCGCAGGGCCTCACGGCGAAGAGCACCTGTTCCTGAATTTCAGCGGGACCTTCGTCCAGCCGCACTGTGTCGCTCTCGACCGCGTAGGAGAAGAGCGGTTCGGTCCTGGGGAACAGAAACTCTTTCGGAGACCACCGGGTCTTGCCCGAGACGAGACAGACCTGGGCGGGGGAGTCGACCGCCTGGAACAAGCGCAGCCCATCGTTCTCGACCGGCGCGATGACCCGCTTGCCTGCGCGGAGCAGCTCCTCCAGCCACCGCGCCACCCCTTCGTCGTTGAGGCGCCATCCCAGCGGGTCGCGTAGCGAGTCCATCTCCTTCCTCCTCACCTGACAAACTCGCCGGCGTCATCGGGCCGGAACGTGACGAGTGGGGGAGCTGCGCCCGGATCGTCACCGCTGTGGTATCCGAACCGCTTCTCGATCTCCATCGCCAGTCGATGGTTGATGAGGTCCAGCCGGACGCCCGCGGGGCAGACGCGGGTGCATTCCTCGCAACTGCCGCACCGGCCCGCCAGGTGAAGCGCCCGGATGACGTTCCATGTCATGTTGCCCTTGGCGTCGATGGTTACCGGAATCCATTGCGGGCGGTTCTTCTCGGCGATGCAGACCGAACAGTAGCAAAGCGGGCAGACCGCGCGGCAGCCGTAGCAACGCAGACAATGTGCGAACTGCCGCTGCCAGTACGCCCAGCGGTCGGCGGCGGGAAGCGCTTCCAGGAAGCCGATGAGTGCTTCGCGCGGATCCGCCGCGACCGCGCGCCGCGCGCCCGAGTTCTGGGCGCCCGGTTGCGCTCCCTCGGGAGTGACGGTCCAGTCGCACACGGAGGCGGCTTCCCCGTCGCACGAATAACACTTGAGCGCGAGCTTGCCGTCGACCACCACGCCGGGACACGACACGCCGATCAAGACCACGCTCTCCCTTTTGACCTGATTCTCCTGGAGCAGGCCGACGACGGACCGGGCGTCGCATTGCTTGGCCACGATCGCCGTCTTCCCACCCTGGCGCTGGGCGGCAGGCAGGTAGACCGCGAGATTGTTGACGCAGTGCTCGTTCCATCCCAGCGTCCGAGCGTCGTCGGCACACGTGGCGAACGCCGGCACCATCTGCGGGGGCAACGAACCCGCCGCATATCCGATGACCGTCGTGACCAGCCCCTCGTCAAGCAGCTTGGCGGCCAGGCGCTGCAGATGTTCCGCGGTCGCCTGCTGGTCCTCCGGCCGCGGCGTGCCACGAGGTGGTGCGGGCGGCTCGGGGAGAGAAACCGGGACGCGGTGCGGCTCGCCGGATGCGCCCCATCCCTGAAACGGGCCAGCTTCGCGCACGGCCGCGGTGACTTCCCCGACCAGATGGGACCATTTCATGCCCTCCGAGGCCGAGACCCACGCGAAGTGCAGTCGGCGCACATCGAGCCCGAGGAATTCCAGGAGCGCGCGAAGCGCGGCGAAGCGGCGCCGGGCCACCATGTTCCCCTGGACGTAGTGGCAGTCTCCCGGATGACACCCGGAGACGATCACGCCATCGGCGCCCTGCTCGAAGGCCTTGACGACGAGCAGGGGATCGATCCTCCCGGTGCAGGGCACGCGCAGCGGCCGCACCGTGGCGGGATAGACCCGCCGCGTCGTGCCGGCCATGTCGGCCCCCGCGTACGTACACCAGTTGCAGATGAACGCGGCAATCACCGGTTGCCACTTCTGTGCGGCGGCCGCCGGCTGGCTGGGCGCGACCGCTTCCGCCCCCTGGAACGCGTTCGTTGTCTCGTTGACTGTCTTCGTGGCCACATTACACCGCCGTACTGGCGACGTCCGGAACCAGGGCTTGAAGCTGCGCGAAGACCTGCTCGTTGGCGTACCCCGACAGCTCGATTGCCTGCGGCCGGCAAGCCACCACGCACGCGCCGCAGCCTTCGCACATCGCCGGGTTGACCCGCGCGATCACTTTCACCGGCCTGCCCTGGCGGTCGCTGATCTCCTTGCGTTCGATCGCCAGATACGGGCACACCCGCTGGCAGTCAAAGCAGGCATTGCACATCGTCTCGTTGACTTGTGCCACGGTCGGCTCTCGCTGCAAGACGGGGCGGGAGAGCAACTCGAGGGCCTTGCTCGCGGCGGCCGAGGCCTGGGCCACGGTATCGGGAATGTCCTTGGGAGCCTGTGCGGCCCCGACCACGAAGATGCCCGCAGTGAGCGTCTCGACCGGGCGAAGCTTGGGATGGGCTTCCTGGAGGAAGCCGTAGGAGTCGGCAGCGATCCGCAGCTTTCGCGCCAGGTCCCCGTGTTGCGAGGGCACCATGGCGCTGGCGAGGACCACGAGGTCCGCCTCGATCTGCACCGCCTGGCCCGAGAGCGTGTCGGCGCCGAACACTACGAGCCTGCCGTCGCGCGGCTGCACTTGGCTCACGCGACCGCGGATGTACACGACGCGCTCCTCTTCCATGACCCGGTTGATGAACTCCTCGTACCCTTTCCCAGCGGCCCGGATGTCCATGTAGAAGACGTAGGCCCGGCCGTCGTGGACCTTGTGCTTGTAGAGGAGCGCGTGCTTGGCGGTGTACATGCAGCAGACGCGGGAGCAGTAGGGAACGCCGAAGCGGGGATCGCGAGACCCCACGCACTGAATCAGCACCACGCGATGCACCGGCTGGCCGTCGGAGGGGCGGCGGACCTCCCCGCCCGTCGGACCCGAGGCCGACAGCAGGCGCTCGAACTCCAAGCCATCGACGATGTCCGGGTGCTGTCCGTAGCCATACTCCCGGGCCTGCTCGGCCGGCCACATCTCGTAACCGGTTGCCCCGACGATCGCGCCCACCTCGCGCTCCACGATCTCCGGCTGCTGATCGTAGTCGATCGCCTTGGGCAGACACGCATCCGCGCAGCGCTCGCACGCTAGCACCCGATAGCCGCTCGCATTCTGGTGTTTGGCGTTGAGGCACCGCTCGGCATCGAGCGTGTAGACGCTGGGGACCGCCTGAGGGAAGGGGATGTAGATGGCCTTGCGCCAGGCGAGCCCGCGGTCGAACTCATTCGGGACCTGGACCGGGCACGCCTTGGCGCAGTCGTCGCAGGCGGTGCACGCGTCGGCCCGGACGTAGCGCGGCTTGCACTTGACGCGGACCTTGAAGTTGCCCACGTAGCCGCTGACTTCCTCCACTTCCGCGTACGTGAGCAGCTCCACGTTGGGATGGCGTGACACTTCCACCATCAGGGGCGTCAGGATGCACTGGGAGCAGTCGAGGGTGGGGAAGGTTTCCGACAAGCGGGCCATGTTGCCGCCGAGCGAGGGCTCGCGCTCGACCAGGACGACCTGGTAACCGGCGTTGGCGATGTCCAACGCGGCGCGCACTCCCGCCACGCCTCCCCCGATCACCATCGCACGCTTGGTGATCGGCACCTCGATCGGGGTGAGCGCGCGCGACTGGTTCACCTTCTCCACCATCGAAGCCACGACGCGGCAGGCCTTGCAGGTCGCCTCGGCGCGATCCGGGTGGACCCAGGAACACTGCTCCCGGATGTTGGCCATCTCGCAACGGAACGGGTTCAGCCCGGCCTGCGCGGCGGCCCGGCGGAAGGTCGGCTCGTGCATTTGCGGCGAACAGGCGGCCACCACCACGCCGGTGAGGCCGTGTTCCTTGATCGCCTCCATGACGATCTTCTGGCCCGGCGCCGAGCACATGTAGGCGTAGTGGGTGCTGAAAGCGACGCCCGGCAGTCGTCGCGCTTCGTCCGCCACCTGCTTGACGTCGACCGTGTGGGCGATGTTCTCACCGCAGTGGCAGATAAAAACTCCCGTCCTCGCCATGCTCCTCTTCTCCCGCCTTCCTAGTGTTCGGTCCCCGACGGGCCCGATTCTCCGCTCGCCGTCGCGACGAGGTCCCTCCGAGACGGCGCCTTTCCCTCGGCGACCGCGTGGATTGCCTCGAGGATCTCCTCGGGGCTGTGGACCTCACCACCGGCGTTGGGCACCAGGAGGACCCGGCAAGCATCTACGGCACACCGTTCCACCTCCCGGACCATCTGCCCGAGGTTGAGCTCCGGGACGACGAATCCTTTGACCCAGCGGGAGAGCTCTCTGATCCGCTCTTCCGGGAAGGGCCACGCCGTCTTCAGGCGGAACAAGCCCACCCGCTGCCCCTTCTCACGGGCCAGCGCTACGGCTCGGCTGGCGATCCGGGCGGAGATACCGTAGGAAAGCACCACGACCTCCGCACCGTCCACCGCGGTCTCGTCGTAATCGTAGATCTCGAAACGATGCTTCCTGATCTTGTCGACCAGGCGATTGACGAGACGCGCTTGCCCATCCGCCGACATGACGGGGTATCCTCGTTCGTCATGGGTCAGGCTCTCCATGAACAGGTGGTACCCGTCGCCGGCCAGGGGCATCGGGGGCACGAGGTCTCCGTCCAACAGGCGCGCGTCGAATTCCCCGGGAGGCTTGGCCGGCCGCTTACGTTCCCATCTCTCAATGCGGTCCGCGGGCGGAATGACCACTTTCTCGGTGAGGTGACCGATCTCGGCGTCGCTCGCCAGGATCACGGGGAGGCGGTAGCGCTCGGACAAGTTGATGGCCCGTATGGTAAGGTCGAAGCACTCCTGGCCGTTCCACGGGGTGAGCGCGATAATCTCGTAGTGACCGTGGGATCCCCAGCGAGCCTGCATCATATCTCCCTGGGCCACAAGGGTGGGCAGCCCGGTAGACGGAGCTCCGCGCTGCACGTTGCAGACGAGGGTCGGTGTTTCGGTGATGATCCCCAGCCCGAGGTTCTCCATCATGAGCGAGAAGCCCGGCCCTGAGGTGGCGGTCATGCTCTTGGCGCCGCCCCACGAGGCCCCGAGGATCGCCGCCATCGAGGCCAGCTCGTCCTCCATCTGGACGTAGAGACCGCCCACTTCCGGCATGCGCTCCGCCAGCCGCTCGGCAACTTCCGTGGACGGCGTGATCGGATAGCCGGCGAAGAATCGACACCCCGCCGCCAACGCGCCCTCCGCGACCGCGAAGTCGCCGAGCAGGAAATGTTGTCCGGTGAGAACCGCTGCGTTCTCTTTCACGCGTGACCCCCTGAAGTGGCACTTGCCGGTGCTGGATGCGAGGAAGACGAACCTACGCCGTCCGCGGATGACCCTGCGCCGTCCGACGCCGTCCCCGACGGTGCGGAGCCGGAGGTGTCCGTGGTCGCGACGGCGGAAGCGGGGATCGAGAAGATGGCGTATTCAGGACAGACGGTGACGCACAGACGGCAGTTGACGCATTCGTCCTTGGCGATCACGGGATAGTGGTAGCCCTTCGGGTTCAAGTCTTCGGAGCGGGCGAGCACGTCCTTCGGGCAGAACTCGATGCACAACTCGCATCCCTTGCAGCGGTTCTTGTTGATGAACACCCGTCCGCGAATTTCCGCACGGCGATCCCCTACGGGCTGTCGTGCGAACCGCATTGCCATCGAGTCCGCGCTCCTTTCCCGCCTTCGGCCAAACCGTCCGTCCCGCCGGTGTCAAGTCCAGCTCGCAATTGGTCGTCACGCGGCTGCCTCTTACGCTACAGTCTACCTGCGCGCGCTGAACGGCTACCATCAGGTCTACACCCGATCCCTGATCAACGAGGATTCGGTGCTCCCTTCCGGCGCGTCGACATGGATCCCACGCGATCCACTCGCGTGCGCCGCAGATCGGCGCGGGAGCGGCGTTTGCGAGCGCCCGTCGTGTCGCGGATCCTCCGGAACACGGTCTCCGTTGGCCGCGCGCTCCCGACGTGAGAGTCCATTGGAAGGCCGAGTTTGAACGCGGTGGATTTACAGTACCATGTACAGTATATCCCCGCAGGAAGGCTGGGGGCCGTGCGATCGAGACGCGCGTGAAGGTCGGGTGACCCTTCCCCAGGCTCGAGCAGCCCCCTGGGAGTGTCGCGCGCGGGCGTCGTGCCCGGCCCGCGGGGCGTGAGCGAGATCCGCAATTGATGCGAACGTGGATGGCCATGACACGAGTCGCCCCCTTGGCCCGGCTCCGACCCGCGTTGGGGGGTACTATACCACGGCAGGCCGGCTCACCAGCCGGAGCCGCCTCGAGGCTGGTGCCGCGGTGCGGAGCCGAGAGCAAACATATGTCCGCGTGCGCTGCCGTGCATCTTGTTCGGCGGCGGACCACGTACGGCCCGCGTCCGACGGACTCCGCGGGCGGCGCCGAGCGGGGGGCTGTGGGGGCGGCGGCCGGACGGCGCCAGCCGTCTGCTTCGGCGGGCGTCGGTGGACATGTCCCAAAGATCCATGGAATCGGGAATGCGGACGACGCTTGCGGGAACACATAACGACCTGTCAGCGTTGACCAGGGTAAGGAGACGCCGCTTCGATCCTGTCTCCGAGTGACGGCGCGGATCTGCGGCACTAGGCTGACATCCCCCCGAGCCTATGTTGCACGGTCCGCGTCGTCGTCCAGGCAAAGAAAACGGGTGGTAGAGCGGCGTGGACGCGACTGTGTCGCGCGCGCCTTGCCCCTTCTCTCCGAACGTCTCTCGTGCCGGTCTACCGCTCCTCGCGAGCGGGCATACAATTCAGCAGGACGAGGCGTGCCCGCGGGTGGCCCGCAGGAGGGCCTGCGTGCCTGGAGCGTTTCATCGAGGACGGCCCGAGCCCGGGAAATCCTGCGGCGGTGACGGCCCTCGACCGTCCCTTGGAGACCGATGGCGGCACAGCGACGAGCAACGGAAAACAGGACGGAGCGCCGCGAGACGGAGAGGAAGACGGCCGTGGCCCGGGCGGTGAACCTGCGCGCCACGAACGGGCAACGCGCGCCCGGCACCGCCGCGCGGCCGGACGCAGACTCAGCCGAGCGTTCCGTGAAATCGCCCCGTGACGGACGCTTCCGCACCTTCTTCGAGAAGAGCCCCCTCCCGATGTGGGTGTATGATCCGGAAACCCTTCGCGCGGTGGAAGTCAATGCGAGCGCGATCGCGTACTACGGCTATTCGCGCGACGAGTTTCTGGCGGCGTTCCCCGCCGGGATTGTCCTCGAGGAAGATTGGCCCCGTCTTCGCAGCGATGCCGTGCGCGTCGAGGGGCAGCGTCTCGGAGCGTGGCGGCACAAACGGCGCGGCGGCGAGACTGTCGACGTCACGATCGTCTCGCAGGTTCTGGAGGTGTCCGGCCGCGCCGCGGTCCTGATGGTCGCACAGGACGCGACGGAGACGACCTTCGAGGACGTGCCCGTCGGGCTGTACCGCTCCCGCCCGGACGGACGGGTGCTCGACGTGAGTCCCCGGTTTGTTCGCATGCTCGGCTATCCCACCCGGGCTGCCGTGATGGGGGTCAACGCGATCGACGTGTACGCCGATCCCGAAGATCGCACGCGCTGGCGCGCTCGCCTCGAGCGCGAAGGGGTCGTCACGGACTTCGAGTGCCAGCTCCGGCGGTACGATGGAACACGGTTCTGGGCGCGGTCGAACGCCCGTGTCGTCCGCGATGCCGCGGGCCGCCCTCTGTATTACGAAGGCGCCATCATGGACGTAACGGAGGGCCGGCAGGCGTTCGCGCTGCTCCAAGCGCTCAACGATATCGTCGCGGCTGCGGCCGGCGCGGCGGATCTGCGGACGTTCCTCACCGCGCTTCTGGACCGCACGCTCACCGCTCTCGGGGGCGAGTACGGCGGGGTTTGGTACGGAACGGACGTTCACGTAGGGCGTAACCACCCGCCCGGATTCGACGCGGAGATAACGGCGGCGATTGCCGCACCGGGGGTGCAGCTCACCGGAGTGGAGGCCGTTGAGGACTGGGCCACGGCCCGGGATTCCGCAGCGGAACCGGTCGCGTCGGTGATGCGGCGCCATGGTCTGCGCGCGTCGCTCGTCGCGCCGCTGCTCGCGGACGGCCGGCCGGTCGGCGGTATCTCGATTGAGACGTCGCATGCGCGCCACTGGCTGCCCGAAGAGATCCGGCTCGTCGAAGCGATCGGCGGCCAGATCGGCGCCGTGGCGGAACGGCTGCGCCTCTTGGACGAAGTGCGGGTCCACGCGCAAGAGGTCGAAGCGCTGCACCGCCTGGGGACCGCGCTGCGCCTCGTCAGTACGCTCGACGAGGCGCACGCTGTGATCACCGAGCACACGAAAGCGCTACTGCGCGGCGATTACGCGGCGCTGATGCTTCTCGACCCCGAGGGGACGGTGCTCAGGTGTGCCTGCGTCCGGGGAACCGGGCCTACGCCGCCCGGAGTCACGTACCCCGTGCGCGGCAGCCTCTTTGCGGCGGCGGTTGTCGCCGGTCGCCCATTCCTCACGGCCGACCTCAGCGCCGAGCCTGCGGCTCCGGAGGACACGTGCCTCCGCGGAGCCGCGGGACCGTACGCGGCCGTCCCGATGCTCGAAGGAGAGAAGGTGATCGGCACGCTGGTGGTGGCGCGCCGCCGGGACGGCGCGGCGGGTGCCTTCACCTCGCAGGACATCCACGCGCTGACCGCGGTTGCCGAACTCGCCAGCAACGCCATTCATCGCACCCAGCTCGTCCAGCAGCTGGCTCAGGAGCTCGAAAACCTTCGCGCGTTGTACGCGAGCGCCCAGCGAATGGTCGAGACGCTGGACCTGGAGCGCCTGGCCAGGGACGCGGCCGGGACGTGCGTCGAGACCTTTGGCGTGTCGCTGGCCTGGCTCTCGACGTTCGAAGCGAACGGCCGTCCGCGGCTGCTGGCCCAGGCGCCGGCGGCCGCCGCGCTGCCCGGGCTGATCATATCCCAATGGACCGATGCGACCACCGAGAGCGCACCCGTTCGGACCGTCACCGGCGGCGAGGCCGTGATCATGGATCTCGACAACCAACTCTCGCCGCTGCCGTGGCGCACGGTGGCGCTTCGGCACGGTCTTCGCTCGGCCGCGATGCTGCCCCTGATCAGCCGCACCGAAACGTTTGGCGCGCTCATGCTGTACAGCGACAAGACGGAGTTCTTCACGCCAGATCGTGTCGCGTTCTTCCGCGCCTACGCACATCAGCTCGCGGCCGCTCTGGAGAACGCCCGTTTATACGACGACGCGGCGCGGAAGTTTGCGCAGCTCCAAGCCCTCCGCGAGATCGACACCGCGATCACAGCCAGCCTGGATCTGCGCGTCACGCTCGGCGTGTTCCTCGACAAAGTGACCTCGTTGCTGCGCGTGGACGCCGCGGCCGTGTTCATCTGCGACAGCCAGGGCCGCGTCACGAGCTACGGCGCCGGCACAGGGTTCCGCACGAAGGCGCTGGAGCGCGCGCACGCGCGCCCCAGCGAGGGCTACGCGGGGCGCGTCGCAGCAGAGCGCCGGCGCGTCACCGTGGATCTGACGATGGAGCCGGGCGAATTCGCCGCGCTCGCCGACTTCGCGGCGGAAGGATTCCGGGCGTACCATGCCGTGGCGCTGGTGGCCAAGGGGCAGGTGGTCGGCGTGCTCGAGCTGTTCCACCGCCAGGCACTCGCGCCCGACCAGGGATGGTTCGATTTCCTCGACGCGCTCGCGGGCCAAGCGGCGATCGCGATCGACAACGCGGCGCTGTTCGACCGTCTCCAGCGAGCCAACGCCGAGCTCACCCTGGCCTACGACCGGACCATCGAGGGGTGGTCCCGTGCCCTGGACCTACGGGACGAAGAGACCGAGGGGCATACGCGACGCGTGACCGAGCTGGCGTTGCGGTTGGCCCAGGAGATGGGCGTGCCAGAGTCCGACCTCATGCATATACGCCGGGGGGCGCTCCTGCACGACATCGGTAAGATGGGCGTGCCCGATCGGATCCTCCGGAAGCCCGGGCCGCTCACCGACGAAGAATGGGCGATCATGCGCCGCCACCCCACCTACGCGTACGAGTTTCTCTCTTCGATCGCGTATCTACGCCGCGCGCTGGAGATTCCGTACTGCCACCACGAACGATGGGACGGCACCGGGTATCCTCGCGGCCTGAGGGGTGAGCAGATTCCGCTGGAGGCGCGCATCTTTGCCGTGGCGGATGCCTGGGACGCGTTGACCTCGAACCGTCCGTACCGCTCGGCGTGGACGGCGGACGACGCTCGCAGGTACATCCAGGCACAAGCGGGACACCATTTCGACCCGCAGATCGTCGCGGTCTTTCTGCGCTTGGTGCAGGGTACGCCAAGCGCAAGCCTCGCCGCGTCCGGACTCGGCAAAGGCGAAGCGGAGTGACCAGCCGCCAGCGGCCCGGCCAGGCGTCGCAGGCCCGCGCGGCGCGGGCCTGCGGGATGCGCCTCGCAATCTTGAAACGGTACTAGCTGTCGGTTCCGACGATCTCCACGATCTTGCGCCGCCCGCCGTGGCCGTGGACGATCCGGATGCGGGAACGGGGTACACCGAAATGGTCGGCCAGCGCCAGGACGAGGGCCGCGTTGGCGCGGCCTTCGTGGGGAGGCGCGGTTACCGCGACCATGAGGGTCCCGTCGTCCCTGGGCTCGACGCGGGGGTGGCGGGCTTTCGGGATCACGTGCACGGTGAGACGCACCAGTCCATGCTCCTGCGGGACCGTCCGCACCCGCAAAGGAGTTCGGCACCGGCCGGTGGCCGGCCCTGCTCCCTGCGGGAGACGGCCCGCAGATGCGGCCGACGCGTGCGGTGTGATACGATGCTAGCGTGCTCGGAGACACGCCCGATGGTGGTGTGCATATCCTCATCCGCCCCCGGCCCCGTATCTCATGATCCGGTCGGCGATCCTCGGCGTCGAGCCGACCTGCAACCTGGTACCGTACCGGTATAGCTCCGAGGACCGCGGCGATCTCGTGGACGTCCTGAGCCCTCGGGGAGCGCGCCGCGCGTCCGGAGCGCTCGATTTCTCGTGCCGGCAGTATGCACGGGCGACCGCGCATCTTCATCTTCGCCTCCGGCCGACCGCGAAGGTTCTGGATGCGCGGGGCTGACGCGGACGCGTCGACAGGCCCATCGTTCCTTCGCGCCTGCCGTCGGCAGCCGGTCGCGTGCACGCCCGTGTGGGTGATGCGCCAGATCGGGCGCTACCTGCCGGCGTACCAGGCGGTTCGCGCCCGCATGAGCCTGTTGGATTTGTGCAAGACGCCCGACGCCGCGGCCGAGGTGACGATCCGAGCGGTCGAGATCCTCGGCGTCGACGCCGCGATCATCTTTGCTGACATCCTGCTCGTCATGGAACCTTTGGGGGTGGGGTTGTCCTTTCTCCAGGGCGAGGGGCCGATGATCCACCGCCCGGTCCGCACCGGGGAGGCGGTGCGGCGGTTGCCGGATGTCGATCCGGCGGAGAGCGTACCGTTCGTGTTCGAGGCGGTCCGCCTCGCGCGCGAAGGGCTCGGAGGCCGCGTCCCGCTGATAGGATTTGCGGGCGCGCCGTTCACGCTCGCGTCCTACCTCGTCGAAGGGCGCCCGTCGCGGGCCTTCCTCGAAACGAAGCACCTCATGCACGCGGATCCCGATGCCTGGCACACTCTGATGGAACGGCTCGCCGTGCTCAGCACCCGCTATCTCAACGGACAGATCGCCGCCGGTGCGGACGCTGTGCAGTTGTTCGACAGCTGGGTCGGGTGCCTCTCGCCGGATGACTACCGCCGATTCGTGCTTCCGCATTCACGGAGGGTGATCGCGTCGATCACACCCGGCGTGCCCGTGATCCACTTCGGCACCGGCACCGCTGGGCTGCTGGAGTTGATGCAGGAGGCCGGCGGAGACGTACTCGGCTTGGACTGGCGGGTAGACCTTGGGCAGGCGTGGGGCCGCCTCGGCGACGGGGTGGCGGTTCAAGGAAACCTCGATCCGGCGCTGCTGCTTGCGTCGCCCGCGGAGATCCGGCGCGGGGTGCGCGCCGTGCTGGACGGAGCCGCCGGGCGTCCCGGACACATCTTCAACCTCGGACACGGCGTGCTGCCTCACACACCCTGGGACCACGTGGTCGCGATGGTCGACGCGGTGCATGAGCTGAGCACGGGAACGGGCGCATCCGGTCGCTTTGGAAGCCGCGCATGACTTCGCGACACGAGGCGGTGCTGCTGATCGCGTATGGAGGCCCGAACGGCCCCGCGGACGTCCGGCCGTACCTGTCCAACGTGCTCCGGGGGCGGCGCGTGCCCACGTCCCGCATCGACGAGGTGGCGCATCATTACGAGCTTTTTGGTGGTCGCTCGCCGCTGACCGAATTGACGCGGCGGCAGGCGGCCACGCTCGAGGGCGTGTTGCGCCGGCGCGGACATGCGCTGGCCGTGTACGTGGGCATGCGGAATTGGACGCCGTACCTGCACGAGACGCTCGCCGAGATGCGCGCGCGTGGCGTGCGACGGGCCGTCGGCGTGATCATGGCGCCCCAGCAAAGTTACTCGAGCTGGGATGAGTACCAGGAGAATGTCGCCGAGGCGCGGGCCCACGTCGGGGCGGACGCGCCGGAGGTCGATTATGTCGCGCCCTGGTTCGACGCGCCCGGCTTCGTGGAGGCACAGGCGGAGCGCGTGGCCGGCGCCCTTGCCGAGGTCCCGCCGGCTCGGCGCGCCGCGACGCCCATCGTGTTTACGGCCCACAGCATCCCGGTCCGCATGGCGGAGGCATCACCGTATGTTGCGCAGGTGAGCGCATCCTCCCGGCTCGTCGCCGAGCGCCTGGGACACGCGCGCTGGTCCGTCGCCTACCAGAGCCGCAGCGGCGATCCGTGCGACCCATGGCTCGAGCCGGACGTGGGCCAGGTCATCCGTGGGCTGGCCGCCGCCGGCACCTCGGACGTGGTCGTCGCACCGGTCGGATTTGTGTCGGACCACATCGAGGTGCTGTACGACCTCGATACGGAGGCCCGGGCGGCCGCCTCAGCGGCCGGCATCGGGTTTCGCCGCGCCGGCACCGTGTCGGACCACCCCTCGTTCATCGAGATGCTTGCCGACCGCGTCGAACACACGGCCAGGGCCCGGTGATGACGTCGGGCCACCCGAGCTCCACGGGGCTTGAGCCCGACAGCGAGGAACGAGGTGTGCCTCGCGTGCGGATCGCCGTGATTGGCGGCGGCATTGCTGGGCTGGCTGCGGTACATCGGTTGGCCGAGCTCGCGCCGGGCGTCCGGCCCGGGCTCGAGATCGTGCTCTATGAAGCCGGACCTCGCCTGGGCGGGTGCATCGCGACTGAACATCGAGATGGTTACCTGATCGAGTCCGGTCCGGACTCGTTTCTCACCGAGAAGCCGTGGGCCGTCGCCCTGTGCGAGCGCCTCGGCATCGCCGCCCGGTTGATCGGGACGCGGCCGGATCGTCGGCGCGTCTTCGTGGTGCACGGCGGCCGGCTGCGGACGCTGCCCGACGGGTTTGCGCTGATGGCTCCCGCGCGGATCGGTCCCGTGTTGCGGTCGGACCTGTTCACATGGCGGGGCAAGGTTCGCATGGCGATGGACCTCGTGCTGCCGCGCGGGCGCCTGCGGGACGACGAGAGTCTCACGTCGTTCGTCACCCGGCGGTTCGGTCGCGAGGTGCTCGAGCGCGTGGCCCAGCCGATGGTGGCCGGTATCTACACGGCCGACCCCGATACGCTAAGTCTCGGCGCCACTATGCCGCGATTTCTCGATATGGAACGGCGCCACCGGAGCGTGATCCTGGCCCTGCTTCGGGCCCGGGCCGCTCGGGACAGTGCCCAGGCCCGACCGGGCCGAGGACGCTCGAGTGGGCCTCGGTGGGGGTTGTTCGCCTCGCTGGATGCGGGGATGGGGCTGCTCGTCGAGACGCTGGCCGCGCGCCTTCCCTCAGTGACGGTGCGTCTCGGCACGCGCGTCCGGGCCGTTGCACGCGGCACCGCGCAGGCCGGCGTTCCCGGTTACCGCATCGAGTTGGAGGGTGCCCCTGCGGTCCCGGCCGACGGTGTCGTGGTGGCGGCCCCCGCGCCGCAGGCGGCGGCGCTGATCGGTGGGATCGATCACGCGCTTGCGGATCTGCTCCGTGCCGTCTCGTACGCGTCGTCCGCGGCGGTCACGCTGGCGTATCGCCGGGACCAAATCGCGCACCCGCTCGACGGGTTTGGGTTTGTTGTGCCGCGCGTCGAACGGTTGCCGATCCTGGCATGTACGTTCTCCAGCGTGAAGTTCGTCGGGCGCGCGCCCGAGGGGCATGCCCTCCTCCGTACATTCTGGGGCGGTACCCTGCGATCTGAGGGCCTGGCCCGCGACGACGATGCCCTGGCCGCGGTGGCGGAAGAGATCCTGGCCCGGTTGCTCGGGATCAGCGGCCGGGCGCACCTCGTGCGCGTGCACCGCCATGCCCACGCCATGCCCCAATACATGGTCGGGCACCTCGCTCGGGTCGCGCAGATCGAGGCACGGGCAGCCCGGCATGCCGGTCTCGCCCTCGCAGGCGGCGCCTACCGCGGCGTGGGGATCCCCGATTGCATTCGTTCGGGCGAACAGGCCGCGGAGCGGGCGCTCGCGGAGTGTTGCGAAGCACGCGTGGAGCCGTCCGGGTTGGCGTGACGGGGATATTTCGCCCGGCTAATCGGGCAACATGTTTCGCTTCCAGGATCGGAACGCCTCTCCTCAATTGGGTGAGGAGACCGCACGTGACCGCTACTTCGCGGTCTCCGAGAGGCGCGGGTCGAGCGCGTCGTGCAGGCCGTCGCCGGCGAGGTTGAAGCTCAAGACGACCAGCGCGATGGCGGCGCCGGGGGCAAGCGCCGCCCAGAACGCCGTCAGCAGATACCCGTAGCTGTCCGAGAGCATCGCACCCCACTCCGGTGCCGGCGGCTGCGCGCCGAGGCCCAGGAACCCGAGCCCTGCGGCCGTCAGGATCGCGCCCGCGATGCCGAGCGTGCCCTGGACGACAAGCGGGGACGCCGCGTTGGGGAGGATCGTCCGGAGGAGCACCCGCCATGGGCGCGCGCCGATGGCCTCCGCCGCCGTGACGTACTCGAATTCCTTGATCGCCAGCGTGGACGCGCGGGCGACGCGGGCGTAGATTGGGATGTTGACGATGCTGACCGCAAGGATCGTGTTGTTCAACCCCGGGCCGCGCATCGCGACGATCCCGATCGCCAGGATGATGGGTGGAAACGCGAGCATCACGTCCATCACCCGCATGATCATCGCGTCCGTCGCGCCGCCGACGTACCCGGCGGCGATCCCCAGGAGCGCGCCGATGCTGAGCGCACCGGCGACCGCGACCAGCCCCACCGTCATCGAGATCCGCGCCCCGTACAGAACGCGGCTGTAGACGTCCCGCCCGAGCGCGTCGGTACCAAACCAGTGCTCGGCCGTCGGCGGCTTCAGCCGGGCGACGAGGTTCTCGTCGTCGAAGCCGTAGGGTGCGATCTTCGGCGCGAACACCCCCACGAACGCGAACATCAGGATCAGGAACAGTCCCAGCCGTGCGTTTGCGTTGTGCCAGAACCGGCGTGCGCCGAGCCGCCACGTCGACCGCCCGGCGCCCTGCGCGTGGCCGACCAGCGGCGCTGCGGCGCTAGGCGTAGCGGATTCTGGGGTCGAGGAAGGCATACAGCACATCCACAAACAGATTGACCAGCACGAACAGGAGTGAGAACAGCAGGATGCCCGCGAGGACCACCGGATAGTCGCGGAACAGGATCGAGTCGTACATGAACCGGCCGACGCCCGGCCAGGCGAAGATCGTCTCGGTCAAGATCGCCCCCGTCAAAAGCGAGCCCACCTGCAGCCCGATCACGGTGACGACCGGCAGCAGTGCGTTTCTGAGCCCGTGCCCGATGACGACCGCCCAGGCCGCCAGTCCCTTGGCTCGCGCCGTGCGGATGTAGTCCTGATGAAGGGCGTCCAGCATCGAGGCGCGCGTCATTCGGGCGATGATCGCCATGGAGTACGTCGACAGCGTCACGCTGGGCAGGATGAGATGCCGCAGCGCATCCCAGACGGCGGCCCAATTGCCGGTGAGCACGCCGTCGAGCACGTCGATCCGCGTGATCGGCATGAGCGGCAGCCCCACGGCGATCTGCCCCGCCGTCGGCAGCGCGTGGAAGTACACGCTGAAGAGGTACACGAGCATCAGCCCGAGCCAGAACACGGGAAGGGAGACCCCGGCGAGCGCGAATGCCATTCCGAGGCGGTCCAGGATCGAGTTGGGACGGGCCGCGGAGATGAGGCCGATTGGTATCCCCACGACCAGCGCGACCGTGATCGCGCCGAGTGTGAGCTCAATCGTCGCGGGGAACCGGGGCAGGAACTCCACACTCACCGGCCGGTGGCTGTCGAGCGACTCGCCGAAGTCACCCCGCACCACGTTCCACAGATAGACGGCGTACTGCACGGGCAGCGGCTGGTCGAGGCCGAACTCGTGTCGGACGCGGGCAATCGCCTCAGGCGTGGCGTGCTCGCCCAGGTACGCGACCGCGGGATCCGAGGGGAGCAGGTGGATCATGAGAAATGCCGCAGCCGAGACCCCCAGTAGCGTGGGCAGGAGACCGATGATGCGCCGAACGATGTAACCACCCATTTGTGCTTACGAGGACGGTACGCGGGGAGGCGGTCTGCCTCCCCGCGCGCCGTCGCTTCGCTTGTCTGCCTCAGCTAGTGAACTACGACCGTCTCCATGTACTCGTTGCCGTCCGGCTGGCCGACGAGGCCAGAGATGTTCTTCCGGAGAAGCAGCGGTACCCGCGAGTGGGCGATCAGGATGTCGCGGTAGTCGGCGAGGGCGATCGACTCCGCCTGCGCGTACATCTGTGCGCGCTTGTCCTTGGACGTCTCGACCCTGGCCTTCTGGACCAGGTCGAGCACGGTGGGGTTGTTATAGGAGTAGTACCCGTTGTTCGCATCGTACTTCGCGTAAAAGTACCCGAGCCAGTCGTCTGGGTCGCCGTTGTCCCCGTTCCAGCCGATCATGAAGACCGAGAACTTGTTGGTTTGCCGGTCCTTGAGGTACGTGGACCAGTCCTCCGTCTGTAGGTGCGCCCGGATCCCCACCTTGCCGAGGTCGCTCGCGATCGCGGTGCCGATGTCCTTGCCGTTCGGGAAGTACGCCCGGCTCACCGGGATGTACCAGAAATCGAACGAGAACCCGTTCGGGTAGCCCGCCTCGGCGAGCAACTGCTTGGCCTGGGTGGGATCGTAGGGGACGGGGGTGGCGTTCGTGCGCCCCCACATCACCGGAGGCATGTGCTGGTCCGCGACGACGCCGTAGCCGCCGTAGAGGGCGTCCACGATCGGCTTGCGGTTGACCGCAAGCGCCATGGCCTGGCGGATGCGCTTGTCCTTGAAGAGCGGGTCGTTCATGTTGAACCGCACAAACCCGACGTTGAACGGCGGGCGGTAGGTGACCGCGAGGTTCGGGTCGGCCATCGCCGCCTTGACGTCGTCCGGGTTCGGCAGCTCCATCGCCTGGATCTCTCCGGACTTCAGCGCGAGGAACCGGGCGGCGTTGTCCTTCATTACCCGCATGATCACCCGCTGGGTCTTCGGCAGGCCCTTGCGGAAGTACGTGGGATTCGCGATGAGGGTGACGTGGTCGTCCCGCACCCACTCCACGAACTTGTACGGCCCGGTGCCCACCGGATGCAGGCTGACGCCCTGCCCGCCGTACTGCTTGATCGACGCAGGGCTGGCGAAGTCGAACGCGACGATGGACATGTTGTAGACGAACGGCGCGTCCGGCTTCTTCAGTACGATGGCGAGCGTGTACGGATCGATCACGCGCGCCTCCTGGAAGCTGTCGGCCGCGAAATCGCTCCAGTACTCGTAGTCCAGGCCCTTCACCGCATGGTAGGGATTCTTCTCGTCGGCCCAGCGGTCGAAGTTGAACTTCGCGGCCGCGGCGTTCCACGCCGTGCCGTCGTGGAATGTGACGCCCCGGCGCAGCTTGAACGTCCAGGTCAGGCCGTCCGGCGACACCGACCAGCTCGTGGCGAGGTCCGGCTCGACATCGGTCCCGCCGGGCGTCATCCGCACGAGGGTGTTAAACAGCTGCGTTGTGACCTCGGACGTTTCCCCGTTGGTGCTGACCGGGTTGTCCATCGTGTCCGCGTCCCCGGACTTGCCCCAGATGAACGTTGTGGGCCCTGCGGCCCACCCTGTGACCGAGCCGGGGACTACCACGATACCCGCAATGACCATCGCCGCGATGACGAGCACGGCGACGGGGTTGCGCATACCTGCGACCGGCTTGCCCATGCTTTCTCCCCCTCCTTCTCAGCAGCCCGGCAACGCACCGCTCGAGACACTTAAGACGCCAAGACCTAGAGATTATTCGGCGGTATGGGCGGCAGTCCTTTGCGCATGTACACGAACGTTACTTGCGGGCGGTGGACCGCGGTCCTGGAGGTGACGGGCATGGTATAATTTGACCGATCGCGGGCCGGGAACTCCCGGCCGCGCCAAGATGGTGATGATAGGGACGAGTACGCCGGGCGGCGGCCGGAAGAGAGGCGGGGCCCGGGCTGAGAGTCCTGCTCGGCCGGCGGCGGAACACCTCCCTGGAACCGCGGGCGAAGCGTAGTCGCGAAGCCCGCCGGGTGCGCCCGTGAGCGCGCATGAAGAGTGCCTCGGGTGATGGTGCGGCGTCGTGCGATCGGGCAACGCCAGCAGGTCGCCCCGAGAGAAGCATGGGTGGAACCGCGGATCGCCTCCGTCCCAACCGACGGGGGCGGTTATTTATTCATGGGCGACCGTCCGGACGGCTGATGCCGGACGGCGGCATCGGCAGAGAAGCGGCGACGGGCGATCCTCGTCGCCCCCGGGGATCGCTGACACGACGTTCGAGATCCGCATGAGGAGGGGTCAGGGATGGAGCGACGAGTGACGGTGCGATTCGGGGATGGGAGCACGGGCGTGTATCCGTACGGTACGTCGCTCGCCGCCGTCGCGCGCGATCGGGGCGCCCACGAGGCGCTTGCGGCCAGGGTCGACGGGATCGAGCGCGACCTCGCGACCCCGCTCGAGCAGGACGCTGCCGTCGAATGGCTCACGTTCGCCGAGCCCGCCGGCAAGACCGTCTTCTGGCACAGCACGGCCCATCTGCTTGCTCAGGCCGTGAGGGAATTGTTCCCGCAGGCGAAGCTGGCCATCGGTCCCGCCATCGAGGACGGATTCTACTACGATTTTGATATCGGACGGCCGTTCAGCCCGGACGACCTCACGCGCATCGAGGCGCGGATGGGCGAGCTTGCCGCTCGTGACGAGCGGATCGAACGCATATCCATGCCGCGGATCGAGGCGCTGCGGCTGTTCGCCTCCACCGGCGAGCGGTACAAGATAGAGCTGCTCGAGGGAATCCCGGACGATCCGGTGAGCTTCTACCGGCAGGACGGGTTCCAGGATATGTGCCGCGGCCCGCATCTGCGGTCCACGGGCCCGATCAGGGCGATCAAGCTCCTCAGCACCTCCGGCGCCTACTGGCGCGGGGACGAACGCCGGGAGATGCTCCAGCGGATCTACGGGGTGTCGTTTCCGACGCGGGCCGAGCTCGACGCGCATCTCGAGCGGATCGAGGAGGCGAAGCGCCGCGACCACCGCAAGCTCGGGCGCGATCTCGGGTTGTTCGCCTCGGTCGAAGAGGTGGGGCAGGGCCTGCCTCTGTGGTTGCCGCGCGGTGCCGCGGTGCGGCGGCTGCTCGATCGGTACATCACGGATCTGGAGATCAGTGTCGGGTACCAGCACGTCCACACTCCCGATCTTGCGAGCGTCGAGCTCTACAAGATGAGCGGGCACTGGGACCACTATCGCGACAACATGTACCCGCCGATGCGAGTGGACGATGAGGAGCTGGTGCTGCGGCCGATGAACTGCCCGCATCACATCATGGTCTACAAACACGGTCGGCACAGCTATCGCGAGCTGCCGGTACGGATCGCCGAATTGGGGACCATGTATCGCTACGAGCGCTCGGGCGTGCTGTCCGGGCTGTCCCGGGTACGCGCGATGACCTTGAACGACGCACACATCTTTTGCCGGCCGGACCAGTTGACCGACGAGTTCGTCGGGGTCGTTCGCCTGATCCAGCAAACGTACCACGATCTCGGCCTCCGCGGTTTTTGGTACCGGCTCTCGCTCCGTGACCCGCGGGATCGGACAAAGTTCGTGCAAAACGATGCGATGTGGGTCCTCGCAGAGGACCAGTTGCGCGAGGCGATGCGGCGGCTCGAGCTGGATTATCAGGAGGCGCTGGGTGAAGCGTCGTTCTACGGGCCGAAGCTCGACGTGCAGGTTCCCAACGTGCTCGGCAAGGACGAGACGATCTCCACCGTGCAGATCGACTTCTACCTGCCCGAACGCTTCAGCCTGGAGTACATCGGGGAGGACAGTCAACCGCACCGGCCGGTAATGATTCACCGCGGGGTCATCAGCACGCTCGAGCGGATGATGGCATTTCTGATCGAGCAGTATGCTGGCGCGTTTCCGCTATGGCTGGCGCCCGAGCAGGTGCGGGTGCTCCCGATCGCCGACCGCCATTTTGCCTACGCCGAGAAGGTGCGGGAAGCGCTCGCCGCGCGCGGGGTGCGCGTCGAGGTGGACGCCAGCAGCGAGCGCACCGGCCACAAGATCCGGGAGGCACAGCTGATGAAAGTCCCGTACATGTTGATCGTCGGCGACCGTGAAGAGCGGGACACGACCGTAGCGGTCCGCAGCCGGGCCCGCGGCGACGAGGGAAGCCACGGGCTCGCCGCGTTCGTTTCGCGCGTGGCCGACGAGATCGCGTCGCGCATCCACGACGACGCGTCCGCGAAGTCGTAGGGTGGACGCGGAAGGCGAGGCCCAGATCGCTCCCAGGCGCCCGCACCGAACCTCGGGCGCGCGCAATCGCGGTGCCGCGGGCCCCGCCACTTCCGCGGGGGCGCGCAGCAGCGGTGGGCGCACGCCGCATTGCTATCTCCTGCTTGGGGACGAAGACGTGCGCGCCGAGGAGGCCCTCCGAACGCTGCTCGACGAGCTCGTGCCGGCCGACCAGCGCGCCCTCAACGTCGATGTGGTCGACGCCGGCGAGGTCACCATCCAGGACATCGTCACCCGCTGCGAGACACTGCCCTTCTTCGGCCCGCGCCGGGTCGTCGTTGTACGGCGGGCGGGCGAGTTGCGTGCGCCCGACCAGGACGCGCTGGCGTCGTACCTGGAGCCCGCGCCACCCCCATCGTCGATGGTGCTCGTTGCAGATTCTCTCGACCGGCGTCGCCGATTGTACGGCGTCGCGCAGCGGACCGGGCGGGTGATTCCGTGCGGCCGGCTCGATCCCGCGGCGCTGCCTGCGTGGGTCCGCGCGCGGGCTCAGAGCGAGGGGAAGACCATCACCTCGGAGGCCGCACGATCACTGGTCCTGTTAGTCGGCGGCGGCCTCCGCGAGCTCGGCCTTGAGACTGCGAAGTTAGTAGCGTACGTCGGTGCTCGTGGGGAGATCACGGTCGAAGATGTGCGGGCGGTCGCGAGCCATGTGGCGGAGGCGACGGTGTTTGAGCTCATGGACGCCGTCGGACGCCGCCGGACGGACCACGCGCTCGAATTGTTGCAGACCGTGATCACCATGGGAGAGCCGCCGGTGCGCGTGCTGTACATGCTAGAGGATCAGTTGCGGATGCTGCTCCGAACGGAGGCGCTTGTCCGGCGGCGCGCGCCTGCCGCCGAGCGGCGGGAGGTTCTGGGCAACCGGGCGTGGCTGTACGATCGTTACCGGGAGCAGGTCGCGGCGTTTGGGCGGCTGGATGGACGGAAGATGCTCGGTCTCCTGCTCGAGACGGACGGCATGATCAAGACCGGCGCGGTCACGCCCCGCCTGGCGCTTGAGACGCTCATTGTGAGGTTGTGTTCACCCGGAGTATTCGAGTCCGACACGCCGCGCGGTTGAACCGCGCCGATACGAAGTTTCGCGGCGGAGCCTAGGCCGGCACGCCCGCGCGGGAGATCCTCTTCACCAAGCGTGACTTCCTGCGTGCCGCGGCATTCCGGTGGATGACGCCTTTGCGCGCGGCCGAGTCGAGCGCGCGGAGTGCGGCGCGAAGCCCGTCGGGGCTCGCGGCTCCCGCTTCGCGGGCGTTCTTAACCAGCGTCTTGAGCTCGGAGCGGACAGCCTGATTGCGCGCCGTGCGCTTGACGGCCTGACGCTTCCGCTTCAGGCCCGACTTTGTCCTCTTTGCCACCCCTACACCTCCGCGCGTCCCGCCGGCCGTGCGGGCGGACCGGCAACGAGCCTCATTGTAGCACACGCCGGTCTCGTCGTTCAACCGAACGTTGTGTGGGCGGCTCGGGACGACCGGAGGCACGTACATCCCGGCCGGTGGCGCCCAGTCGGAGCATCGTTCCTCGCCGTTTTGTCCGCATGGGCAGGGAGCACAGCGTCGGCCGGGGTGGAGAGAGCCTGTGCTATAATGTGCGCGACATGTCAAGCGGAGAAGCCGGCCTCACGGCCGCCCGCCCCGCGGCCTCGGGCGGCGGGCTGGCTCGGGCGGCGAGCCTGATCGCCGTCGGCACAATCGCCAGCCGGATTCTGGGGCTCGTGCGCGACGTGGTCATCGCGGCGATGTTCGGTGCGACCTCCGTGAAGTCTGCGTTCGTCATCGCGTACTCGCTCCCGTTCTTCGTCCAACGTCTGTTTCTCGGCGGCACCCTCAGTATCGTCTTCATCCCCACGATCACCCGGGTATTGATGCGCGGAGACGCCGAGGAGACGGAGCGAGTCGTGACGACGACGCTGAACCTCGTCATCCTCATCGGGTTGATCATGGTCTTCGTCGGGATCCTGGCCGCTCCAGTGCTCGTGCCCATCGCGGCACCGGGATACCTGACGATCAACCCGGCGGTGCTCACACAGGCGGTAGTGCTCACCCGCGTGATGTTCGTGTCCATGGTGTTCCTGGCGCTGTCCGCATTTGCGACCGGCTATCTCAATGCTCACCGGCAGTTCGGCGTGCCCGCGCTCGCCCCGACGGTGTTCAACGTCGTCATCATCGCCGGCGTCATCGTGCTCGCGCCGAGGATCGGCGTGCTCGGGATCGCGGTCAGCTTCCTCGCCGGATGGGTGGCGCAGTTCGTGGTTCAGCTCCCTGCGTCGCGGGCCGCAGGTCTCCGGTGGAGTCCACGGATCGATCTCGCGCATCCCGTGATCCGCGAAATGGGACGGATGGCGCTGCCGGCGATGCTCGGCATGGCCGTGATCGAGATCAACTCCAACGTGAACCGGTTCTTCGCGTCCTTTCTCCACGGCACCCCGGGCGTGGACTACGTCGCCGTGCTGGACTATGCGTTCCAGCTCATTCAGGCACCGGTCGCGATCTTCGCCCTGTCGCTCGCCACCGCATTGTTTCCCACGATGGCGCGTCACGCAGCCGGGAGCGGCCACAGGTTGCTCAGGGAGACGACCTCGCTCGGCCTTCGCGGCGTCCTCTTCACGATGATGCCGGTGATGGCCGCCATCTTCGTGGCGAGCCATTTGATGGTGCGTGTGATCTTCCAGCGCGGCGTGTTTGAGCCGGCCGCGACGCAGGCGGTGGCGGCGGCCCTCGTGGCGTTCGCCGTGGGAACGGTTCCTTATGCGGCCTACTTCATCGTCACTCGAACGTACTACGCGCTGCACGACACGCGGACGCCGGTACGGGTGGGCCTGTTCATGATCGCGCTGAATGCGCTCGGCAACTTCGTGCTGATGCGATGGTTCGGATTTGTGGGGATCTCCCTCTGCACCTCCGTCGTCGCCGCGGTGAACGTCGGCGCGCTGCTGTGGCTGCTTCGGCGGCGGCTCGAGGGGTTCGGTGCCCGTGAGGTCCTGTCCACGGCCGTCCGCACCACGATCGCCTCCGCCGCGCTAGCCGCGGTGATGCTCCTCACGCTGCGGGTGATGGCCCGCGTGACAAGTCCGGAGCATTTGTCGGGCGCCCTCGTTCAACTCGGCGCGGCGCTGCTCGCTGGCGGGGTCGTCTACCTTGCGGTATGCGCCGCCCTCGGCGTCGAGGAGCTCGAGCTGCTCCGCGGCTTCAGCCGCGCGGGGCGCGCCTGACGGCGCGTGGAGCCGTCAAGAGACGGATGTACCCTGGTGGCGGCACCACTCTCGGGTCCGTGCGTGCGGCGTGCGCCAACTCCCCGTAGATCGGACCGTCCTGCGCGAGACCACGGCGCCGCGCCGTGACGAGGCCGGGGAATCGACGCGAGCGACTGCGCCGACGCCGAATCTGTTTCTACGCGAATCGCTTGTCTTCATACCGACTAGATGTTAAGCTTTTTGCATAGGGTTAGCACTCTTCAGATGGGAGTGCTAATCGAGGAGTTCCGGCGGTGACCCAGCTTGAGGGGCGACGACGCCAGATCTTGAGGGTTGTCATCGACGACTATATCGTGACTGCCGAGCCGGTGGGGAGCGAGGCGGCGCGGCAGCGGCACGGGCTTGAGATCAGCTCGGCCACCGTGCGCAACGAGATGGCGGCACTCGAGGAGTTGGGGTACCTCCATCAGCCGCACCACTCCGCGGGCCGGATACCGACCGACCACGGATACCGCGTCTACGTGGATTCGATGGTCAATGAAGAGCCCGTCTCTCCGATCGAGCGTCTGAGGATCCGGCGGACCCTCACGGCGACCCAGTTCGACCAGGCGGTCGAGCAAGCGGCGCGGGCGCTGGCCGTCATCACCGAGTGTGCATCGGTGGTGGCCGCCCCGAGGCTGGCACAGCAGGTGGTCCGCCATTTCCACTTGATTCCCATCGATCCGAGGCACGCGATGGCTGTGATCGTCACCGACGCCGAGGTGGTCGAGGGCAAGACGGTCGAGTTCGAGCAGCCGGTGGCGCCGGAGGAGTGCGATCGCCTCTCGCAGGAGATCAGCCGGCGCATCGCCGGCCGGCCGTTGATCGATCTCACGGATCGGGAGCTCGCGACCGTGATCGGACAAGCGGTGCACCACCAGCGTGTGCTCGACCAGATCAGCCGTCTTCTGCGTGAGCGCTTCCGGCGCCCCAGGGGACGGGTGCACACGGAAGGGCAAGCCAACATCCTCAAGCAACCCGAGTTTCAGGACGCCCGCCGCGCCCAGCCCGTGCTCTCGGTGCTCGAGCAGGCCGAGGCGGTGACCGAGCTGCTGGGCGATGGGGAAGAGTCGCGGGAGGTGCGGGTCAAGATCGGTACCGAGAACCGCATGGGCGAGCTTCGGGACTGTACCGTGGTCGCCGCCACCTACTACGTCGCCGACCGGCCCGCTGGAGCGCTCTGCGTTGTGGGACCGACCCGTATGCGATACGGTCGCGTGATCAGCCTCGTCCGATTCCTCGCCGACAGTTTGGGCGATACTTTGGAGCAGTTCTAACCAGCCAATGGCACGTCCCGACTACTACGAGATCCTGGGCGTTCCGCGCACTGCGACTCAGGAAGAGATCAAGCGCGCGTTCCGCCAGCTAGCGCGCGCGCATCATCCCGACGTCAACCAGGACCCGCGAGCCGACGAGCGTTTCAAGCTGATCAACGAGGCGTATCAGGTCCTCGGCGACGCGGAACGGCGGGCGCAGTACGACCACGGTGGAGTCAACGGCGGGACGTTCGCCCCATTCGGCGGCACACCCTTCGACGACATCTTCGACATGTTCTTCGGCCAGTCGCGCGCGAGGGAAGGCAGCCAGGGGCCCGAGCGCGGGAGCGACCTGCGCGCGACCCTGAAGATTACCCTCGAAGAAGCCGCACGGGGTGCCGAGAAGCCGATGACGATCACCCGCGAGGAGACATGCGCGGCGTGTTTCGGCACCGGTGCCGAGAAGGGCAGTGCGCCTGAACCTTGCTCGGCATGCAAGGGGACCGGCCAGGTGCGGTACAGCCGGCGCACTCCGTTCGGTCAGTTCGCGCAGATTGCGACCTGCCCGCACTGCCACGGGACCGGGCGCGTCGTCCGGCGCCCGTGCCGGGAATGCCGGGGGACGGGGCGTGCCTTGATGCAGCGTGAGATTACCGTCGAGGTGCCCGCGGGCGTCGACGATGGAACACGGCTGCGTCTCCACGGTGAGGGCGAGGCCGGTATGCGAGGCGGGGGGCGGGGCGACCTGTACGTCGACCTCAGTATTCTCCCGCACGCGGTATTCACGCGCGAGGGACACGACTTGCACTGCCAGATCTCGATCTCGATGGCGCAGGCGGCGCTCGGCGCGGAAATCGAGGTGCCGACGCTCGACGGACCGGCACCACTCACGGTGCCGCCGGGTGTGCAGCCTGGTGCCGTGCTGGCGCTCAAGGCTAGAGGCATGCCCGGAATACACGGCGGCCGCGGCGACCTGGTCGTGCACACCACCGTGACGATTCCCGAGGCCCTGACCAAGGAACAGGTGAAGCTTCTCGCGCAGTTTGCCAAGCTTCGCGGCGAGCAGATCAAACCGGCGAGAAGGAGCCTCCTCGAGAAGATGCGCGCGTACCTCGTGTGACGGGCGCCCGGAGCCACGCCCGGCCCCGCACCGTCCCCGGCCGTGTACGCGCATCCGGCGGGACCGGAGGTACCGAATCTGCAGCCCGTGTTACGAGGATCCCCCGAAACGAGCATGGCGCGGGGTAACGACGCGAGCGGGCCGTCCTGGACCGAACTCACGGTCGAAGCCTCCCTCGAGGCCTCGGAAGCGGTGAGCGCGATTCTCCAGGACCTGCGGCCGGGCGGGCTGGTCGAGGAGCCGTGTGCCCCAGGACGTCGCCGTTTTCGCTGCTATCTTCCTCCGTCTCGGCTGCTGCCCGTCACGATGCGTGCGGTGCGCGAGCGTGTGCGCGGTCTAGCGGCGTTTGGGCTTAAGCCCGGACGCGTCCGGGTTGCGCGCCGTCCGCTCCGCGGCCGCGACTGGGCGACGGCGTGGAAGGCGCACGTGCGACCGGTACGAGTCGGACGCGTGTTCGTGCGTCCGTCGTGGGTACGCGTGCCCGTCCCGGCGGGCTGCATCGCCATCGAGATCGACCCGGGGATGGCGTTTGGGACGGGCCTGCACCCTTCGACGCGGCTGGGCTTGCGGGCGCTGCTCCAGGTGGTGCCCCCGCCGCGCGGCGGCCGGACACGGACCGTCTTCGACGTCGGAACGGGGTCGGGGATCCTCGCGATCACGGCCGCGCGGCTCGGCGCAGGGCGCGTGTGGGCGGTCGACAACGATCCTGTCGCGGTGGCGGTTGCCCGCGAGAACGTGCGTCGCAACGGTGTCGCGGGTCGCATCAGCGTCGTGCGAGGGGACGGGCTCGGGAGTGCACCGGGCCGGGCCGATGCCATCGTGGCGAACATCGTGGCCGACGCTGTCGTGGCGCTGCTGCCGGCCGCGCGTCGCCGGCTGCGCCCGGGCGGAGTGTGCATCGGCTCGGGCATCGTGACCGGCAGACTCCGTGAAGTGCTGCGCGCCGCAGGAGCGGCGGGATTCCGACACCGGCGGACCTGGTCGAGCGGAGAGTGGCGCGCGGTGCTGCTCGAGGCGGTGCGCCGCCCGTCGAGACGGGCACGCGCCTAGTTCGTTCCCGCCGATGTTGGACAACACGGCGGACGCGCGATGCGCCGGTTCTTGCAGCACGCCGCCTGTTCCGTATATAATGGAACAGGCACGCGGACCATTAACGATCTCCGGGAGGGATCGATGGTGTGCCGGTCGGTGGTGGTCACCGTACGTGTGGAGAGTCCGCCCGGGACTCTCTTTTTCTTGTGCCCGTTTTTGCCCGCACTATCGCAGGCCCGTGCCCTCCCGCCGAGACAGTTGCATCTTTATGAGGCGGTCGTGTATAATTATGCACAGACTGAGCTGGAGGCGCATGATGCGTGCGCGGTTGGCGCTTGAAGACGGGACGGTGTTTGCAGGCCGGGGAATCGGTGCCGAAGGGTCGACCGGAGGCGAGGTCGTGTTCACGACGGTCATGACCGGGTACGAGGAGGTGCTCTCGGATCCCTCGTTCAAGGGCCAGATCGTGACGATGACCTATCCTCTGATCGGCAACTACGGTGTGAGCGGCGGCGTGTGGGAGTCGGCGCGGCTGCAGGTCGACGGCTTTGTCGTCGGCGAGTGCGCCGATCTGCCGCACCACTGGCAGGCCGAGCGGACGCTCGCGTCCTCGCTCTCGGAGTGGGGCGTCGTAGGGATCGCCGACGTAGATACCCGCCGGCTGGTGCGCCACCTGCGCTCGGACGGGCTCAAGCGCGGCATCATTTCGACGGAGGACGTTTCTGACGAGGTGCTGATCGAGCGCGCACGGGCGCTCCCCGAGATCGGGATGCTGGACCTCGTGGCGCAGGTGTCCACCGAGATGCCGGTGCACTATCCGGGGCCCGGCCCGCGGGTGGTGGTCATCGACTGCGGCGTCAAACGCGGCATCGTGGAAAACCTACGTCAACGAGGCTGCGAGGTGTGGGTGCTGCCGCACCGGACCACGGCAGGGGAGGTGCTCGCGCTCGATCCCGCCGGCGTCGTGCTCTCGCCGGGGCCGGGTGATCCGAGCCGTCTGTCGTACCAGGTCGCCCAGGTGCGGGCGTTGTGGGAGCGGCTCCCGCTGTTTGGGATCTGCCTCGGCCATCAGCTCATCGGACGCGCCGCCGGCGCCGAAACGTTCAAGCTGCCGTACGGTCATCGAGGGGGTAATCATCCCGTCAAGGACCTGGACACTGGCCGCGTGTGCGTCACCACGCAGAACCACGGCTACGCGGTGGACGAGGCGTCGCTCGATGCATCGGAAATGGTCGTCACCCACCGAAACTTGAACGACGGCACGGTCGAAGGTTTGCGCCACCGCCGGCTGCCAATCGTCTCCCTCCAGTACCATCCGGAGGGCCGCCCGGGACCGCTCGACTCGGCGTACTTGTTCGATCGGTGGATGGAGATGGTCGGCCAATCGCTTCGGCATCCGGTCCCCGCCGCGGTGCCGGTTGCGGGATACGGGTAGGACAGCTAGTGGAGAACCGGCTCCGCAAGGTCTTGGTGATCGGCTCGGGCCCGATCGTCATCGGGCAGGCGGCCGAGTTCGACTACTCGGGCAGCCAAGCATGCCGGTCGCTGTCGGAAGAGGGCGTGGAGGTGGTGCTGGTCAACAGCAACCCCGCCACGATCATGACGGACGTCGAGACCGCGGACCGGGTCTATATTGAGCCGCTGACCGTGGAGTTCGTCGAGCGCGTGATCGCAAAAGAACGACCGCAAGGTCTGCTCGCGACCCTCGGTGGCCAAACCGGGTTGAACCTCGCCGTCGCTCTCGCCGAGGCCGGCGCGCTCGAGCGCTACGGGGTCCGTCTTCTGGGAACGCCGCTCAGCGCGATCCGTCAGGCGGAGGACCGGCAGTTGTTCAAAGACGCCATGACGGCGTTCGGGGAACCCGTGCCCGAGAGCACGATCGCGATTTCGATCGCCGACGCCCGCGCATTCGCCTCACGCGTCGGGTATCCGGTCGTGGTCCGGCCTGCATACACGCTGGGTGGCACCGGAGGGGGGATCGCGCGCGACCAGCGCGCTCTCGATGACATCGTCTCGCTCGGCCTCTCCGTGAGCCGGATCGGCCAGGTGCTGGTGGAGCAATCCATCGCGGGGTGGAAGGAGATCGAGTACGAAGTGATGCGGGATCGTGGAGACACCTGCATCACCGTCTGCAATATGGAGAATCTCGACCCCATGGGGGTGCATACCGGCGACAGTATCGTGATCGCCCCCAGCCAGACGCTCACGGATCGGGAGTATCAACGGCTGCGTAGCGCGAGCCTCCGCATCATCCGCGGTCTTGGGATCGAGGGCGGATGCAACATCCAGTTCGCGCTGGACCCCCTGAGCGAGCAGTATTACGTGATCGAAGTCAATCCCCGCGTCAGCCGTTCCAGCGCTCTGGCGAGCAAGGCGACCGGCTACCCGATCGCGCGCGTCGCCGCAAAGATCGCACTCGGCAAGCGCCTCGAAGAGATCCCGAACGCGGTCACCGGCCAGACATCCGCGGCGTTCGAGCCGGCGCTCGACTACTGCGTCATCAAGATTCCGCGCTGGCCGTTCGACAAGTTTCCGCAGGCGGACCGCCGGCTCGGGACCCAGATGCAGGCGACCGGCGAGGCAATGGCGATCGCCCGGTCGGTCGAAGAGGCACTCCTCAAGGCGATCCGGTCACTCGACGCGAAGACCGACGGCCTCCTGTACCCGCCGGCCGCGACGTGGTCGCGAGACGAGGTTCGGGGCCGGATCGTCGAGCCATGCGACGAGCGTCTCTTTGCGGTGGCCGAGGGGTTGCGCCGCGGAATGATGCCGCAGGAGATCGCCGACCTGTCCCGCATCGACCTGTTCTTCGTCCAGAAGATTGCAAACATCGTGGGGATGGAGGGGCGCCTGCGTGCCCGCCGCGATCCCGAGACGTTGCGCGCGGCAAAGGGATACGGCCTGGCTGATTCGACGATCGCGCGCCTCTGGGACGTAGACGCGGGCGCCGTACGCGAAGCCCGGCGGGCCGCGGGAATCCGGCCGGTGTTCAAGGTCGTGGACACGTGCGCCGGCGAGTTCCCCGCCCAAACCCCGTACTACTATTCGACCTACGGGTCGGAGAGCGAGGTCCCGTCGAGCCCGCGCACGCGGATCGTGGTGCTAGGGTCGGGCCCGATCCGGATCGGCCAGGGCATCGAGTTCGACTATTCGAGCGTGCACGCGGTGAAGGCGCTGCGCGCCGAAGGGCTGGACGCTGTCCTCATCAACAACAATCCCGAGACGGTCAGCACCGACTTCGACGTCGCGAGCCGGCTCTACGTGGATCCGCTCACGCTCGAGGACGTGCTGCACGTGATCGAAGCCGAGCAGGCCGACGGCGTCATCGTGCAGGTCGGCGGCCAGACCGGACTGAACCTTGCCGCCTCGATTGCACAGGCGGGGGTGCGGGTGCTCGGCACGTCTGTGACGAGCCTGGACATCTCCGAGGACCGCGGGAAGTTCGGCGCGCTGCTTCGCCGGCTCGAGATTCCGCATCCGGCGGGGGACGCCGTGCGCTCCGTCGAGGCCGGCCTCGCCGCGGCGGACCGGCTCGGGTATCCGCTGCTCGTACGGCCCTCGTACGTGCTCGGGGGCCGGGGGATGGAGATCGTAACGACCCGCGACGAGCTGGTGCGCTATCTCGAGTACGCGTTCGACGCGGACGCCGATCACCCCGTGCTGATCGACGTGTACCTGGAGGGAACGGAAGTCGAGGTGGATGCGATCAGCGATGGCGACGGGGTATACTTGCCGGGGATCATGCAGCACGTCGAGCGGGCTGGCGTGCATTCTGGAGACAGCGTCGCGGTGTTCCCGGCGCCCAACCTCGCGCCGGAGGTGTCCGAGCAGGTCATCGCGCACACCGTTGCGATCGCACGGGCGCTCGATGTCCGCGGGTTCCTGAATATCCAGTTCGTCGTCAAGGACGGCACCGCGTACGTGCTGGAGGCCAACCTTCGCAGCAGCCGGACGGTCCCGTTCGTGAGCAAGGCCGCGGGCGCGCCGCTGGTCCCGCTCGCCATCCGCGTCATGCTGGGGGCGTCGCTCGCCGATCTCGGCTACCCTGGGATCACCGTTCTGCCGCCGCCGCCGCGCGTATCGGTCAAGGCGCCGGTCTTCAGCAGCGAGAAGCTGGGCAGGCTCGACGTGCTCCTCGGCCCCGAAATGACCTCCACGGGCGAGGTGATGGGACAGGACACGACACTGCCGGGTGCGCTCTACCGAGCGTTGGTGGCGGCCGGGGTGGTGATGCCGCAGGAGCGGGCGCTGCTGGTGAGCATCGCGGACCGCGACAAGAGGCGCGCGCTGCCGCTCGTCCAGCGGTTTGTCGAGCTTGGGTTTGCCGTGTACGCGACGGACGACACGGCGCAGTTTCTGGCCGGGCACGGGATCCGCGCGGTGCATGTGAGCAAGAACGGTGGAACGCACACGGCCCTGCGTCTCATCCGGGAACACGCCGTGGCGCTCGTCATCAACACCCCTACGCTCGGCCGCACGCCGGGCCGCGTCGGGTTCGCCATGCGACGGACCGCGTTCGAGCGGCACCTGCCGTGCTTTACATCGCTCGACACCGCCGCGGCCTTTCTCGAGGTGCTGGTCGCGATCGAGCAGGGACACATCCCCTCGCCGCACGCCGCGATGGAGGTCTCCCCGCTCTAAGTGCCGCTCGAGACGTCCCTGCCCCACGAAAGAGACGCGCGCCTCCGCGGCGACGAACGCGGATTCCGCCGGGCGTGCGCCGTCGAGATGGACGACGTTCGTCCGAACCGCGGCGGCGAGCCGGTGAACCGGCCGCGTCGGAGATCCACGGCGCCCTCTGCATAACCTCGCGCGGCAGGCGCCATGGTGCGGCCCGCACGCGTTTCATGACCTTTTCATGCGCCGTTCACAACTTCTTCGCAAGGCGTCCCTACACTCAATGACGTACAATCAATATGGCACAGCATCGGTGGGGAGGGATCCATGATGCGCAGAGGTGTTCGGTACGCGCCCTACGTGCTGGCGGGCGCCGCCACGGTGCTCGCCGCAATCGCCGCGCCTACGCTGGCGCAGGTTCGGATGCCCCTGCATCCCGGACCCGGGCCGTTCCCGTACGCCGGCCCCGGCGGGTACCGGTTCTTCTGGATTGCGGGGCTGTTCGCGTTGCTCCGGGTGGTGTTCGTCGTGACCCTGATCGTGCTGGCCTGGAAGATCATCGGCAACCGGACGTGGTGGACGCGCCAGGACAGCGCGACGCAGATCCTGCGCGAGCGGTATGCGCGCGGCGAGATCAGCGACGACGAGTACCGCAAGCGTCTGGCCACGCTCGGCTGAGACCTCATGCCTACCATCCTGGTCGTCGACGACGAACCACAGATCGTGGATCTGCTGCGGTCCTACCTGCAGCGCGAGGGGTTCACGGTCGAGCAGGCGGCCGACGGGGAGGCCGCGCTCTCGGCGGTGTCGCGCCTTCGCCCCGATCTCGTGTTGCTCGACCTCATGCTGCCGCGGGTGGACGGCCGGGAGGTGTGCCGGCGGATCCGCGCAGAAGGGACGACGCCGATCATCATGCTGACGGCCCGGGACGAGGAAACGGACAAGTTGTTGGGGCTCGAGCTCGGGGCGGATGACTACGTCACCAAGCCATTCAGCCCGCGCGAGGTCGTGGCGCGGGTGCGAGCGGTGCTGCGGCGAGGGGCGCGGGAAGGCGCGAGCGTCATCCACGCGGGGGATCTCACGATCGACCTCCGCGCCCACGAGGTTACGCTCGGCGGGCGCCCGGTGGACTTGACGCCGACCGAGTTCAGGCTGCTGGAGACGCTCGCCAGTCACCCTAACCAGGTGTTCACCCGGATGCAGCTCATCGACCGGGTGCAAGGGCACGCGTTCGAGGGGTACGAGCGGACCGTGGATGCGCACATCAAGAATCTGCGCGGCAAGGTGGAGGCGGATCCGCGCGCTCCACGCTATGTCCTGACGGTGTACGGCGTCGGCTACAAGTTCGCCGGCAGCGAGGACCGTCGTGCGTAGTCTGCGCGCCAGGCTGAGCGTCGCGTTCGTCATCATCGCCGTGTTGACTACGGTGCTTGCGTCAGCTTTCGCGACGTACACGGCGCGCACGATGTTCCGGCAGTACATCGAGCAGCGCCCCGACCAGACAAGCCTGCAGCGTCCGAGCGGTCGGCCGTCGGGCGCTCCGCCCGGGACGGCCGAGCGGCCATATACGCGCTTCGGGTCTCGGGAGCGGCTGTTCCAGGAACGGGTCCGCGAAGCGATCTGGAGCGGCACGGCCGTCGCAGCGGTGATCGGCGTCCTTGTGGCGCTCTGGCTGGCTCAGCGGATTGCCCGGCCGGTCACCGAGTTGACGCACGCAGCGCGGGCGATCGCCGCGGGACGCCATGCGCCTCCGGTGCCCGTCTCCGGGCGCGACGAGATCGCGGAGCTCGGGCGTGCGTTCAATCGGATGGCGGCGCAACTGGCCGAGGATGCGGAGCAGCGCCGGCAGTTGTTCGCCGGCATCACGCACGAACTGCGGACGCCGCTCGCCGTCGTCCAGGGGACGCTGGAGGGCATGCTTGACCACATCGTCGAACCAACGCCGGAGCGCATTGCCGGCCTGCACAGCCAGACGTTGCTCCTGCGCCGGCTCATTACCGACCTGCGCGATCTCTCCCTGGCGCAGGCAGGTAAACTGCAGCTCTATCCGCAGCCGGTGGACATGGCCGCGCTCGTCTCGGACGCGGTCGAAGCGTTTGCGCCGTCGTTCCAGGACCGGGAGATCTCCCTCGGACTGGCGATTCCCAAAACACTGCCGCCGCTGGTCGCGGATCCCGACCGCCTCCGCCAGGTCGTTCAGAACCTCATGGACAACGCGCTGCGGTACACGCCGCGGGGCGGCGCCGTGCGGATCACCCTCGCGGCGGAGAACGGCGACATCCGGCTGTCCGTCGCCGATACCGGGCAGGGCATCGAGTCGGCGGACTTGCCGCACATCTTCGATCACTTCTACCGAGCGGACCAATCGCGTACCCGGAGCAGCGGGGGAATGGGCCTCGGGCTCTCGATCGTGAAGTCGCTCGTCGAGGCGCACCACGGCCGCGTGACCGTGGAGAGCAACCCGGGGTCCGGGAGCACGTTCACGGTCACGTTCCCGGCGCGCCCGCAGGAGGCAGCATGAACCGACACACCCTTGTCTCGATGGTAGTCGCGGCGATGCTGGCCGCAGGGCCCGGCCTGCCTGGCGGGACCGCGCTCGCAGCCGGTGCGCCCGACGGCATCGCCACGGCGCAGGGTCAGACGGCCCCCCCGAGCGCTCCGGCGCCTGGGCCGTCAACGCCGGCGGGTCCGGCGCTGACGCTCGACCAGGCGCTCCAGGAGGCGCTGGTGCAGAACCCGCAGGTGGCTGCCGAGCAGCAGGCCTTGGCAGCGGCGCAACAGGGCGTGACGATCGCCCGGACCGGACTGGCGCCGACGGTGTCCGTGACGGGGAGCGGGGTCTACGGTACGACCTCCTCCACGACGATCACGTCCACGGGAGTGGCGGAGGTGCTGCCGACGGTGCAGGGAACCGGCTCGGTGTCGTTCGTGGGGACGGTTCCGCTCTACGACGGCGGGCGCACGCAGGCCGAGGTCGCTTCCGCCCAGGCGGCGGTCGCGATCACGCAGGCGTCGCTCGTCCTGACGGAGCAGAGCATCGCGCTTCAGACCGCGACGGCCTTCTTTAGCGTGCTGAGCGCGGAGAAGCTGACCGACGTGCGTCAAGCCCAGCTCAAGCAGGCTCAGGACCTGCTTGCGCAGACGCAGGCGCAGGTCAAGGCGGGGGTGGCGGCGCAGTCGGACGTGATCCAGCAGCAGGCGCAGGTGGCGCAGGCACAGGTGAACCTGCTCGCCGCGCAGGCGCAGATCGGCACGAGCAAGGCGACGCTGCAGGCGTTGCTCGGTGCCGACGTGGCAGGGGCGGTGGAGGTGCAGGCGCCTGCGGCGCCGTCACTCACCGTGACGGTCACGGCGGCGGTGGTGCTGCAGCGGGCGCTGGAGAACCGGCCTGAGATCGCGCAGGCGAAGGGGCAGGTCCAGTCGGCTCAGGCGGGATTGGACCTCGCACGCGTCACGGCGGGCCCGCAGTTGAGCCTCGGGATCAGCACGGCGTACACGCCGGCGAGCACAAACTCGAACCTCACCAACGGGGTAGGGTACGGGCTCAACGGGAGCGTCAGCCTGCCGCTGTACGACGCCGGCAAGGGGCAAGCGGAGATCCAGCAAGCGCAGGCGACGCTCGAGAGCGATCAAGCGTCGCTGGCGGCGGCTCAGTTGTCGGTCCGGCAGGACGTGTACACGTCGTATTTGAACGCCGTGCAGGCGGCCGCGAACGTGACGGCGACGCAGGTGGCGGCGGACGCCGCGGACGAGGCGCTGCGGGTGGCGCAGGGCCAATACCGCGCCGGCGTCGGTACGATCGTGAACGTCACGACGGCGGAGGCGAACGCGGCGCAGGCCGAGGTGAATGCCGTGAGCGCCGTCTACAGCTACGCGACCGCACTCGCCACGCTGCTGCACTCGGAAGGGTTGCCGATTCAGAGTAGTGCGCTGGGAGGAGCGTCATGATCGGGAGAGGGAGTCTATTGCGTCGCATCGCTGTGGGGGTACTCATCGCCATCCTCGTTGTCGGCGGCATCATGGTGGGCTATCGGCGCCTGACGTCCCAGCGGACCAGGGTCCAGTACGTGACCCGGCCCGTCGACTACACCGACATCACGGCCACGGTGAACGAGACCGGTACCGTCAACCCGGTCAACGAGATCCTGGTGGGCACTCAGGTGTCGGGGACGATCGCCGTGTTGAACGTGGACTACAACTCGCGCGTGACGCAGGGGCAGGTGCTCGCGACGCTCGATCCGACGAGCTTCCAGGCCGCGGTGGCGCAGAACACGGCCACCCTGGCTGCCGCCCAGGCGACCGCCAGCGCCGATGCCGCTACGATCCAGCAGAACCTCGCCGCGGCGCAGGCGGCGGAGGCGACTCTGGCGCAGCAGCAGGCGTCGCTTCGCAGCGCACAGGCCAACGTGGCGAAGGCTGCCGAGACGCTGAAACTGGCGAAGGTGACCGTGCAGCGGGACGCGGACCTGCTCAGACAGGGATACATCCCGCAGAGCCAGATGGACACGGACCAAACGGCCGAATCGACGGACACTGCGGATCTGGCTGCGGCGCAGGCGGCGGTGCAGGTGGCCCAGGCGCAGGTACGGGCGGCCACCTCGCAACTCCAGAGCGCCCGCGACCAGGTGGCGACGACCCAATCGCAGCTGGTGGCGGCGCAGCATCAGGCGGCGGCGACGGCGGCGCAGCTCCGGGAGGCACAGTACAACCTCTCGCAGACGGTCATTCGCAGCCCCGTGGACGGAATCGTGATGGCCCGGAACGTCAGCATCGGGCAGACCGTGGCGGCGTCGTTTTCCACGCCGACGCTCTTCACGCTGGCGACGAACCTCACGGACATGCAGGTGGACACGTCCGTGGACGAGGCCGATGTCGGCAACGTCAAGGCCGGCGACAGCGCGCAGATCACGGTTACCGCGTTTCCGAACGTGACGTTCAACGGCACCGTGCAGCAAGTCCGGGTCAATCCGACCGTGACGAACAACGTGGTCACCTACGACGCCGTGGTCGCGGTCCATGACACTTCCGGCCGGCTCCTGCCGGGGATGACGGCTCAGGTGACGATCGACACGGGGACGCGCAGCCACGTGCTCGCGGTGCCCACGGCGGCCGTGCTGTACCGGCCTCTCGCGAGGGGTGGGGGAGGCGGAGAACAGCCGGGCGGGGGGCTCGTGCTGGCCCAGACCGGGACCTCCCAACAACAGCAGTCGGGACCGCCGGTGGCCGGCGCGCCCGGGTCCACGGTTACTGTCTGGGTACTCCGTAGCGGCCGCCCCGCGCCGGTACGCATCGTGATCGGGATGTCCGACGGCCAGAACATCGAGGTCTCGAGCGGCCGTTTGCAGCAAGGAGATCCCGTGATCGTTGCCGAGCGACGGGGCGGGGCGCGCGGGGCCGGAGAAGGCCAGTCCCAGGGCAGTCAAGGCGGTCAAGGTGGTCAAGGGGGCGGGGGCCAGGGCGGCCGGAGCCAGGGAGGCGGTCAATGACGGGCGCTTCCCAGCAGCTCGCTCCGGCCGGTCCGAGGCCGTCGCATCCCGCCAATGGCGAGCCCATGATTGACGTGCGGGATCTGACCAAAGTGTACGGCGAGGGGCTCACGGCGGTGCACGCGCTCGGGGGCGTGAATCTGGTCGTTCGGTCGGGGGAGTTCGTGGCGATCATGGGGCCGTCGGGGTCGGGAAAGTCGACGTTCATGCACCTGTTGGGGTGTCTGGACCGGCCGACGTCGGGGTCGTACCGGCTGGCGGGTCAGGAGGTCTCGCGGCTCGGGGGCGACGAACTGGCGCTGGTGCGGAACCGGCGGATCGGGTTCGTGTTTCAGAGCTTCAATCTGCTCCCACGGACGACGGCGCAGGAGAACGTGGAGTTGCCGCTGTTGTATGCGGGGGTGCCACGGGAGGCCCGGGTGCGGCGGGCACAAGAGCTGCTGGAACAGGTGGGACTCGGCGACCGGCGGGACCACCGGCCGAGCGAGTTGTCGGGTGGGCAGCAGCAGCGGGTGGCGATCGCGCGTGCGATGGCGAACGGGGCGCCGTTGCTGATGGCCGACGAGCCGACGGGGAATCTCGACAGCGCGAGCAGCGTGGAGATCATGACGCTGTTTCGCCGGCTCAACCGCGACCAGGGGATCACCGTGGTGCTGGTGACCCACGACGCGAACGTCGCAGCTTGGTCCGAGCGTGTGGTAACGTTCAAGGACGGGTTGATCATCGACGACCGGCCGTCAGCAGAGGCGGTGGCCCCTGCGGTCCGTGAAGGCGCTCTGCGGGCGGCTTCCTCCGGAGAGGCCCGGGTATGAATCTCGCCAACCTGCTCCGCATCGCCTGGCAGGCGCTGCGGCGGAACATTACGCGGTCGGTGCTGACAATGCTGGGGATCATCATCGGCGTGGGCGCGGTGATCACGTCGATGGCGATCGGGGCGGGGGCGCAGGCGGCCGTGCTGGCGCAGATCGAGAGCCTTGGGGCCAACCTGGTGGTCGTGATTCCCGGCGCGATATCGAGCGGCGGCGTCAGCCTGGGAACGGGCAGCCGCACGACGCTCCAGTTGCCCGATATTGCCGCGATCGCGCAGACCGTCCCGGACGTCGCCGGTGCCGCCCCATACTCGCAGACGAGCGCCCAGGTGGTCGCCGGAGGCTCCAACTGGTACACGGCGGTCGGGGGGACGAGCCCGTCCTACACGACCGTTCGGAGCTGGTCGGTGGCCCAAGGGCGGTTCTTCTCTCAGGCCGAGGTGGATCAACGGGCAAAGGTGGCCGTGCTCGGCAACACCGTGGAGCAGAACCTGTTCCCCGACGGTGGAGCAGTCGGGTCGACCGTGGTGGTCAAGAACGTGCCGTTCAAGGTGATCGGGGTGCTGGCACCCAAGGGGCAGTCCGGGTTCGGCCGGGACCAGGACGACATCGTGCTGGTGCCTATCACGACCTTGCTGGACCGCCTGACCGGGCAGACGTGGGTGCAGACCATCTTCGTGTCGGCCGACACTCCCGAGGCGGTGCCCTCGGTCGTGGATGCCACGGAGCGGCTGCTTCGGCTCCGGCACCACCTGACCGTCGCGCAGCCGGATGACTTCACGATCCGCAACATCGCCGACGTCCAACAGGTGCGCCTCGCGACTTCACAGACGCAGGCGCTGCTGCTGGCCGGGATCGCGGTCGTGTCGCTCGTCGTCGGCGGGATCGGGATCATGAACATCATGCTGGTGTCCGTGACGGAGCGGACGCGGGAGATCGGGCTGCGCATGGCCGTGGGCGCGCGCGGGCGTGACATCCTGCTGCAGTTCCTCGTAGAGGCGCTGACGCTCGCATCTCTGGGCGGCTTGATCGGCATCGCGATCGGGGTCGGGACGGCGCAGGGCAGTTCCGCGCTCGGCCACTGGCCGGTGATCGTCTCGCCGTTCTCGATCCTGCTGGGATTCGTGTCGTCGATGCTCGTGGGCGTCATCTTCGGCTTCTACCCGGCTCAGCGCGCAGCGGCCCTCGACCCGATCGTGGCGCTCCGGTACGAATAGGATCACCAGGGCGAAGGCGCGCCGCACCACAGGGTGACGCGGCGCGGGTTTCGCCTTGCCGACCCCGCCTCCACACCGAAGCCCGTCGAGACGCCGTTCGCCTTGCCCGCGCCGACTGCGCGCGGCGCACTCGCGATGCCGTCACTCGACGGCCTCGACTCTTCGCGATCGCTTCCCCCGTCCGGCCCGTCGGTCGCGCCGCGCAGTCCCTCGCGACGTGGCTTCGCCGCGCCGCCCTTGCAACTTTATTCATGTGTCAGTATAATTATTCGAAACGGGTGGGAGGCGGGATGCCGGTTCGGGTCAGCGTGGTCGGAGCCTCGGGATACGGCGGTGCGGAGGCCGTGCGGCTGCTCGCCACGCACCCCGAGGTGCGCTTGGTCCGTGTCACGGCGGAAAGCCGCGCAGGACAGCCCATCGCGGACCTGTACCCCAACCTCCGGGGGTTCGTGGACCTCGTGACCGAGCCCCTGGACGCCGCGGTGACCGCCGCCGACTCCGACCTGGTGATCGTCTCCCTGCCGAGCGGAGCATCGGTGTCGATCGTGCCGGAACTGCTCGAGCGGGGCGCGCGCGTCATCGACGTCGGGGCGGACTTCCGGCTGCGGGACGCGTCACTGTATCCTGAGTGGTACCGGTTTGAACACGCGGCGCCCCGCTACTTGCTCGAGGCGGTGTACGGGTTGACGGAACTGCACCGCGGCGAGATCCGAGGCGCGAGGCTTGTGGCGGATCCGGGCTGCTACCCGGCCGCCGCGCTTCTCGCGCTGGCTCCGTTGCTGCGCGGCGGTGCGGTAGCCCCCGAGGGTATTGTGATCGACGCGAAGTCGGGCGTGTCGGGGGCCGGCCGGGGCGGTGCGGGCGGCGGCTTTCGATACTCGGAGACAAACGAGGACGTCCGTGCGTACGGCGTGCCGAACCACAATCACACCGCGGAGATCGAGCAGGAGTTGAGCGCCCAGAGCGGGTGCGAGGTGCGGGTGACGTTCGTTCCGCATCTTGTGCCGATGACGCGGGGGATCCTGGTTACGACCTACGCCAGGCTCGTCCGGGCGCTCGACGCGGCGGAGGCGGAGGGGCTGTACCGCGAGATGTATGCCGGCGCTCCGTTCGTGCGCGTCCTGGCCGACGGCGGGTTACCGCAGACGAAGGCGACGATGGGCAGCAACTACTGTGATCTGGCCGTGCGCGTGAACGCCCGCACCGCAACCGCGATCGCGATTGCCGCGCTCGACAATCTCGGGAAGGGTGCCGCCGGGCAGGCGGTCCAGAACTTGAACGTGATGTTTGGTCTGCCGGAAACGCTGGGGCTCCGGATCCCGGGGCTATACCCGTAGCACACCTCGGAAAGGAGGCAGCCCTGGCATGAGCCAGCGGGTCACGAGGTTGATCCAGGGGGGTGTCACGTCGGCGCAGGGGTTTCTGGCCGCAGGCGTCCATTGCGGTCTGAAACCGCAGAAGAAGGACCTCGCGCTCGTGTTTTCGCGTATGCCGGCCGCGGCGGCGGGGATCTTCACCACGAACCGGGTGAAGGCGGCGCCGGTCCTGCTGGACATGGAGCGTATCCGCTCGGGGCGCGGGCAGGCCGTCGTCCTGAACGCCGGCAACGCCAACGCGTGCACCGGCGAGCAGGGACTGCGGGACGCACGTGAGATGGGGCAGCTTGCGGCGGAACGCCTCGAGATCTCGGAAGATCTCGTCTACGTGTGCAGCACCGGTGTCATCGGGCACCCGCTGCCGATGGAGGCGTTGCGGCGCGGGATCCCGGACGCGGCGCGCAGCCTGGGCCCGGATGGGAGCGGCGCGGCCGAGGCCATCATGACGACCGACACGATGCCGAAGACCGCCGCGGTTCAGATCGAGGTGGGCGATCAGATCGTGACGATCGGAGGCATGACGAAGGGCGCGGGGATGATCCATCCGCAGATGGCCACGACGCTCGCGGTGCTGACGACCGACGCCGCCGTGGCTCCCGCCGTACTGCAGGCGGCCCTCAAGCGGGCGGCGGATCTCTCGTATCACCGCATCACCATCGACGGTGACCGCAGCACGAACGATACCATGCTGCTCCTGGCCAACGGCGAAGCCGGCGTGCCCGAGATCACAGGCGCGGGGGGGGCCCTCGACGCGTTCGAAGCCGGGCTCACCACCCTGTGTGTCACGCTGGCCAAGATGATTCCCCGCGATGGCGAAGGCGCGACGAAGTTGATCGAGGTGGTCGTTCGCGGAGCGCAGAACGACGAGGACGCCCACCAAGCGGCGATGGCTGTTGCCGCCTCGCCGCTCGTGAAGACGGCCGTGTACGGGAGATCCCCCAACTGGGGGCGCGTCCTGGCTGCGGTAGGCTATTCGGGCGCGGAGATGCAGCCCGAGCGGACGTCGGTGCGCATCGGGCCGATCCTGGTCGCGGAGCGCGGCACGGGCGTCGGCAACCGGGAGACGCTCGACGAAGTTGTCCGCTACCTGGGCGGCGAAGAGGTGCAGGTGGTCGTGGATCTCATGCTCGGCAAGGGAGAGGCCACCGTCTGGACGTGCGATTTGACGGAGGGATATGTCAAAGAAAATGCCGGATACATCTCCTGACGCGCTGAACTCGTCGGTCACGGCGCAGGGCCGGGTGATCGCCCAGGGCTTGCGATACGTCGGCGCGTGGAAAGGCAAGATGGCGGTCGTGAAGTTCGGCGGGAGCGTGCTCGAGATGAGCCAGGACAGCACGCTCGCGGAGGACCTCGCGCTGCTCAAGGCGGCGGGCGTCCACCCGGTGCTCGTCCACGGGGGCGGTCCGGAGATCACGCGCGTCCTCGAGCGGATGGGCAAGACGTCCTCATTCGTCGACGGGCTCCGTGTGACTGACGCCGAGACGATGGACGTCGTGGAGATGGTCCTCGGCGGCCGAGCGAACAAGGCGCTCGTCGCGGCGATTCTGAGGGCCGGGGGGCAGGCCGTCGGGATCAGCGGCAAGGACGGGCGCATGCTCGTCGCGCGCAAGCGCCAAGGCGAGGTGGATCTCGGGCAGGTGGGCGAGATCCAGGCCGTGAACCCGGAGCTGGTGATGAAGTTGAGCGACGACGGGTACATTCCGGTGGTCGCCTCACTTGGAATCGGAGACGACGGAGCGAGCTACAATCTCAACGCGGACACCGCCGCCGGCGCACTGGCCGTCGCGGTCGGCGCGAGCAAGTTCATCCTCTTGACCGACGTCGCCGGCGTGTACCGAGACTACGACGGCGAGCGCCGGCTCATCTCTGAGCTGCGGGCCGAGGACGCTCGGGCGCTGATCGAACAGGGCGTCATCAGCCGGGGGATGATTCCGAAGGTCGAGGCGTGTCTCGCGGCGCTCTACGGCGGGGTGCCGAGCACCCACATCATCGACGGCACGGTGCCGCACGCCCTCCTCGTCGAGTTGTTCACGGAGCGTGGAATCGGCACGATGCTCGTGCCCTGACCGCGAGAAGCCCATTGGATCGCTGTCGTTCTGGAGGTGAGCGATGACCACGAGCGATGTCGTCGAGTTGAGTGCAAAGGTCCTGGCGCCGAACTACAGGCGGGCGCCGGTCGCGTTCCGCGAGGGACGCGGCATGCGTCTCTGGGACCTCGAGGGCAAGCAGTACCTGGACTTTCTGGCGGGCATCGCCGTGGACGTGCTCGGCCACTGTCACCCGAAGCACGTCGAGGCCATCCAGCGGCAGGCCGCGACGCTGATCCACGTGTCAAACATCTTCCACATTCCCGAACAGGCCGAGCTCGGACGCCTGTTGGTCGAAGTGACGGAGATTCCGGACGGGCGCGCACTTTTCTGCAACAGCGGCGCGGAAGCGTGCGAAACGGCCATCAAGCTGGCCCGCAAGGGCGGGCGCGCGTTGCGGGGCACGGACGTGTACGAGATCATCGTGGCGGGCGGCGGGTTCCACGGCCGGACGATGGGAGCGCTGTCCGCCACGATGACGCCGAAGTATCACGAGGGATTCGAACCGCTCGTGCCGGGGTTCGTTGGGGTGCCGTTCAACGACCTGGGGGCGGTCGAGCGGGCGGTCGGGGAGCGCACGGCCGCGGTCATGATCGAGCCGGTGCAGGGTGAAGGCGGCATCCACGTCGCCCGCGACGACTACCTTCGGGGCCTGCGCGGGTTGTGTGACGAACGCGGACTCGTGCTCGTGTTCGACGAGATCCAGTGCGGGTTCGGGAGAACCGGAAAGTGGTTCACGTACCAGCACGCGGGCGTGACGCCCGACATCGTGACGCTCGCGAAGGGGCTCGGGGGTGGCTTCCCGATTGGAGCGATCGTCGCCCGGGCGCCGCTGATGGAGGTCCTGCAGCCCGGAACGCACGGCACCACGTTCGGGGGCAGCCCGCTCGCATGCGCGACCGCTGCGGCGGTGATCCGGACGATCAACGAGGAGAACTTGGTCGCCAACGCGGCGGCGATGGGCGACTACTTCATGAGCCGGCTGTGGAAGTTGGCCGAGACGATGCCGGTAATCAAGGAGGTCCGCGGCCGCGGGCTGATGGTCGCGATGGAGCTCGGCATCCCGTCGGACCCCGTCGTCGCGGCGTGCCTCCGGCGCGGCCTGCTGGTGAACAGCGTGCGGCCCACGGTGATCCGGTTCGTGCCGCCGCTGATCGTGACCCGGCAGGACATCGACGAAGCGGTCGGAATCCTTGGGAGCGTTCTCGCCGAGCAGGCCCAGGTCGCCGACACCCCGGCCGGGAAGCCGGCGGGAAGATGAGGTGAGCACGATGGCGCAACCCAGGCGCGTGGCACTCGCGTACAGCGGGGGGCTCGACACGTCCGTCATCATCCCATGGCTGAAGGAGCGATACGGCGGCTGCCGTGTGGTCGCGGTGGTCGCGGACGTCGGTCAGGGCGATGACTTCGACGAGGTGCGAAGCAAGGCGAAGAAGAGCGGCGCCGACGCCGTGCACGTGGTGGACGTCCGCCGGCTGTTCGTGACGGACTACATCTACCCGGCGCTCCGTGCCGACGCGATCTACGAGGGCCGCTACCTTCTCGGGACGTCCCTCGCCCGGCCGCTGATTGCGCGGGTTCAGGTCGAAGTCGCGCTCGCAGAGGGCTGCGACGCGCTGGCACACGGCTGCACGGGCAAGGGCAACGATCAGGTCCGCTTCGAGCTGGCGTACCAGGCCCTCGCCCCCCACCTCACGGTGATTGCTCCGTGGCGGGAGTGGGCGCTCGGCTCCCGTGAGGAGGAGATCGACTACGCAAAGGCGCATGGCGTGCCGGTGCCGGTCACCCGAGAGAAACCATACAGCATGGATCAGAACCTCTGGCACCTGAGCTTCGAGAGCGGCATCCTTGAGGACCCGTGGGCGGAGCCGCCGGCGGACATGTTCCGGCTGACCGTGGATCCGACGAAGGCGCCGGATACTCCCGAGTATCTCGAGATCGGCTTCGATCGCGGGATCCCCGTGTCGATCGACGGCAAGGCGCTCGATCCGGTGACGCTGATCGAGACGTTGAATCGCTGCGCGGGCGCGCACGGCGTCGGACGCGCCGACCTCGTCGAGAACCGCCTCGTCGGGATGAAGAGCCGCGGTGTGTACGAGACGCCCGGGGGCACCGTCCTGATGGAGGCGCATCATCACCTCGAGACGATTACGCTCGACCGGGACACGCAGCACTACAGGGCGCTGATCGCGCCACGGTACGCGGAGCTCGTCTACAATGGTCTGTGGTACTCGCCGCTCCGCCGTGCGTTCGACGCGTTTGCGGCGGCGGCCCAGGAAACGGTGACCGGGATCGTGCGGGTGAAGCTGTTCAAGGGCGCGTGCACGGTGGTCGGACGAAAGGCGGCGGCGTCGCTCTACAGCCACGACCTGGCGACGTTCGGCCGGGGCGAGGGCTACGATCAAAAGGACGCCGCGGGCTTCATCCGGTTGTTCGGCCTGCCGGCTAAGGTGTTCGCTGCCGTGAACCCAGACCTCACACGCGACGCCTCGCCGCTTCCGATCGAAGCGCCGGCGGGCCGGCCTCGGCCGGGCGCGCCCCGGGGGTAGGCCGTCGTGGCGGAGCCGAAGCGGCCGCGGCCCGAGGACCCCATGGCGGCGCGCCTGTGGGGCGGGCGGTTTCGGGGTGATCTCGACCCCACCATCGCCGCATTCACGACCTCGCTGCCGTTCGACCGTAGGCTGTACCGGGCCGACATTCTCGGCAGCATCGCCCACGCGACGATGCTCGGGCGGCGCAGGATTGTGCCGCAGGACGATGCGGATGCGATGGTCCGCGGGCTCCGTGAAATCCTCACCGAGATTGACGCCGGTGTGCTCTCGATCGACGGCGCCGAGGACATTCACACCTTCGTCGAGACCGTCCTACGCGCGCGTATCGGCGACCCCGCGGGGCGGCTGCATACGGCACGATCCCGCAACGATCAGGTCGCGACCGACCTGCGCTACTACCTCAAGACCGAAATCGTGAAGCTGGTCGGTCGCACGGTGGCGCTGCAGCAGGTCCTGCTCGCGCTCTCGGAGGCGCACCCGTCGGTGATCTTCCCGGGGTACACGCACCTCCAGCGCGCGCAGCCCGTGCTGCTCTCCCATCACCTGCTGGCGTACCTGTGGATGCTGCAGCGGGACGTCGGCCGGCTGCGGGATGTGTTCCGCCGGACCGACGTGCTCCCGCTCGGGGCGGCGGCGCTGGCCGGGACGTCGTATCCGATCGACCGAGCGCTCGTGGCATCGCTGCTGGGGTTTTCACGAGTGGCCGAGAACAGCCTCGACGCCGTCGCCGACCGCGATTTTGCGGTCGAGTTCACCGGGGCCGCCGCGCTGTTGATGACCCACCTCTCGCGCCTCGCCGGCGAGATCGTGCTGTGGTCGACGACCGAGTTCGGGTTTGTGGAGCTGTCCGACTCGATCAGCACGGGCAGCTCGATCATGCCGCAGAAGAAGAATCCCGATGCCGCCGAGCTCATTCGCGGCAAGGTCTCGCGGGTGACGGGAGACCTGGTGACCCTGCTGTCGATGCTGCGGGGCTTGCCGCTCGCGTACAACAGCGACATGCAGGAGGACAAGGAAGCGGTCTTCGATGCCGTGGACACGGCCCATGCGAGCCTCCAGGCGATGGGGCTGGTGCTGCACGGCATCAGGTTCAACACGGATCGGATCAGCGCGCATCTGCGCGGCGGCCTCATGGGTGCGACGGAGCTCGCCGACGCGCTTGTCACCCGGGGCATGCGGTTTCGTGAGGCGCACGAGCTCGTCGGGCGCATCGTTCTCTACGCGCAGGACCAGGGGCGCGAGCTGTGGGAGCTGTCGGCGGAGGAGTACCGGCGGTTCAGCGCGTCGCTGGAGGACGGCGCTGCGCTGGCGACGCCCGCAGGTGCGGTGGCGAACAAACGCTCCGACGGGGGCACCGCCCCCGAGCGTGTCGCGGAGCAGCTCGGCGCGGCGCGCACCGTGATCGCTGAGAACCTCTCGTGGCTGTCGGCGTTACCCGCGTCGCCCGTCGAACGCGAGGCGGCGGCCGCAGCGGACCCCGGGCCCCGGCGAGGGAGATAAGCCGATGACGCCGGGATCCTCGCGCCGCTCCCTCTCCTCCGCGATCCCGCCAGTCGGCCGCGAGTCCACCCGCGCCGAGCGCGAGCGGCGGATTCGCGAGATCCTCGGCCAACAGCCGGTCGAGACGCAGGAGGAGTTGGTCGACCTACTGCGACAACAGGGGCTCGCGGTGACCCAGGCGACGGTGTCGCGAGACATCAAGCGGATGGGGCTCGTGAAGGTGCCGTGGGCCAACGGCCGCTCGCACTACGTGGCACCGGAGAGGCCGTCTCCGGGCGACGTGCTCCGTCGTCTCCAACACGCCGTGACCGAGTACGTTCTGTCGACCGAGACCGGCGAGGAACTGGTCGTCATCCGCACGCTCACGGGCCGGGCGAACGCGGTCGCGGCTGCGATCGACGAGATGCAGTGGGAGGACGTCGTCGGCACCGTCGCGGGCGACGACACGATACTCGTAGTGCCGCGCCGGCACGCGATGCGCGACCGCGTGTTGCACCGTCTTCGCGAGCTCATGGAGGGACGGGTGCCGTAACGGGCCGCGTCGTGATCCCCGATTGCCAATCGGCTCGGGGCGTCGCAGTTCTGGTCCACGGCGCAGGCCCGGCCCCGGCTCACGCCGTGACCGGATGTTGCGAATGCATGAGGTCCGGCTCTGGGCCCGTGCCTACGGGCGGAACGCAATCGCAATTGAGCGGGAGGTGTCGACGCATCGTGAGACGAACCTCCTCGGCGATACGGGACGCTGTCCCTTCGGCGCGTTTGAACGAGGCGTGCGGCCGATGGAAGTCTCGGTGATCAACCTTCAACACAAGATCGCCGTCGAGCCGAACTTCATTCGCGAGGTCGTGCGCGACGTGCTGAGCCTGGAGGGCCAGCGCAACTCTCCAGACGTCAGCATCGCCCTCGTCGACAACGCGTACATCCGCGTGCTGAATCGTGAGTATCGCGGCGCCGACCAGGCCACGGACGTGCTGGCGTTTCCGATGGAGCCGGACCGCGACGGATTTGCAGAACCCGCACTCGGGGACGTGGTCATCTCCGTCGAGCGCGCACGGGAGCAGGCCCGGCAGTTCCGGCACCCGCTGCGGCGCGAATTGGCGTTGCTCGCCATCCACGGGGTGCTGCACCTGCTCGGGTACGAGGACGAGACCGAGGCCGGCGCGGCCGCGATGTGGTCGAGGCAAAAGATGTTGCTCGAGAAGATTCTGGGCGTCAGGGCGCGAGACGCCCGCTAGGGACGCTCCGACGACGTCCCCGTCGTGACGGCGCGGTACCTTGGACACCTCGGTCCCTTGCTCGTGGACCGTCTCGTAAGAGCAACGAGGATGAAGAGGCGGCGAAGGGCTGCCTTGAGCGGACCTTGGTCTCGGCCGCGATTGAGGGAATCCGTGGAAAGCCTCGATCCCTCCCGCGCCAAGACGCGCCTCCGGTCGCCGGGGCAGCCGCGGAGCGCTTTGGTGGGAGCCCCGAGCCGGAAGCGAGGACAGACGGTCGGCTGCGGCGGGATTCCCCGCAGAACTTTCGAGGCGTTGTGGTAGATGCCCGTGCGATCGTCCCGAAGGCGTTCGTTCGTCGTGTCCGTGACGTGCGCGCTGCGCGGCCTGATGGCGGCGGCGCGGACCGAGCCAAACCTGCGCACGCACCTGCTCCTGGCTGCGGTCGCCCTTGTCGCGGGCGTCTGGATAGGATTGACCGACGTTGAGCTCGCCGTCGTCGCGCTCGCGATCGGGCTCGTGCTTGCCGCCGAACTGGGGAACACGGCCATCGAGTGGCTGACGGATGCGGTCCACCCGGATCCGGGGACCGAGGCCCAAACGGTCAAGGACGCCGCCGCGGCGGCGGTGCTCCTGGCCGCCGCCGCGGCCTTGTGTGCGGGGATCTTCGTGTTCGGCCGGCACGTGGGGGTACCTGTGGCCGTGGTGACGCGCGGACTCCCGGCGCTGGTGGCCATTGCGTGCCTGGCCGCGCTCGCCGCCGGAGCGGTCCGCGCTCGCCGGTGATCAGGGGCCGGCAATCGTTCGATGCTCCGGGCCGGCCTCAACCAAGTCTGCGTCCATGATATGGTATAAGTAAAGAGAGGGCGATGACGGGAGCACCGTTGGACAGGTCGGCGCGTCATACGCGTTCCACGCGGGAAGGGTAGGCCGCCCCGCCGTGGCAGGGCCAAACCTTGCCCTCTGGTTGCCGGTGCTAGCGCTCCTCGTCCTGTTGGGAGCGTTCTTCAGCGCGTCGGAAACCGCCCTGTTCTCGTCGAGCCGGATGACGCTGCGGCGGTTGTCCGACGCGGGTGACCGGCGTGCGCGGGTGGCGCAGCGCCTCCTGGAGTCCCCTGGCGACCTGCTGACCACGCTGCTCGTAGGCAACACGATGGCCGACGTGGGAGCGTCGGTGCTGGCGACCTCGATCGCGATTTCCCTCGCGGGACGCCACGGCGAGTGGATCGCGTTTGTCAGCGTAACCCTCCTTCTGCTGATCATCTCCGAGATCGGTCCCAAGACGCTCGCGACTCGCCACGCGGACCGAATGGCACTCTGGGTCGCCGGCCCGATCCGCAGTATCGGCCGCGTGTTGCGGCCATTGATCCGAGGCCTCTCGCTCGTGGCGACGATCCTGATCCGGCCGTTCGGCGCGCCGATCACGACCCGGCCCCCGCTCGTCACGGAGGAGCAACTTCGCTTTCTCGTGCAGGTGGGTCAGGAGGAGGGCGTGATCGAGGCGGAGGAGCGGGAGATGATCCATTCGATCTTCGAGTTCGGCGATACCGTCGTCCGGGAGGTCATGCGTCCACGAATCGACATCGTGGGGGTGCCGGCGTCCGCGACGATCGACGAGGCGATCGCCCTCATGATCGAGCACGGACACTCGCGATTGCCCGTCTACGAGGGCAGCGCCGATCACATCGTGGGGGTCGCCTACGTCCGCGACCTGCTTGCCCCCCTCCGCCAGGGCAAGCGAGACGAGCCGGTGATCGACGTCATGCGCCCCGCATTTTTCGTGCCGGAGACGAAGAAGGTGGACGAGCTCTTTCGAGAGATGCAGCAGAAGAAAGTCTCCATGGCCATCCTGCTCGACGAGTACGGCGGCACCGCGGGCCTGCTGACGATGGAGGATCTGGTCGAGGAGATCGTCGGCGAGATTCAAGACGAGTACGACCTCGAGGAAAAGCCCATCCAGGTGCTGGACGAGCGAACCGCGGTCGTGAGCGGGCGGACGCACATCCACGAGCTGAACGAGACGCTCGGGTTGCACCTGCCGGACGAGAAGGTCGACGTGGACACCGTGGCCGGCCTGATCTACGACGTGCTCGGCCGCGTGCCGCAACAGGGCGAGGTCCTCAAGGTCGCCGGCGCCGAGCTCCGCGTGGAGAGGACGCTCGGCCAGCGCATCACGAAGGTGCGCATAACCCGCTCGATGCCGGCTCCTCAACAGCAACCGGCTGCCCCGTAGGGCGTCTCGCTTCACGCCATGGGGCCCGGCGCGGGAGAACGCGCCGAGCTCCTCATCGACCACGATCAAGACCGCACGCGACGGCCTGTAACTCGCCATCTTCTTCGGACTTCAGCGGTGGCCCGAGCCATGTCTCCATCTTGAAATTGAGCGGCAGCTCGTACTTGGTTCCCCCAGGGTTGAGGCTGATCTGATACGAGCGTTTCCCCGGTGGGCGCGCCGGGGGCCGCGGCCATGGCGGCGGATCGACGATGACTAGCGCCATCATCTCCCTGGAGGATGTACACAAGTGGTACGGGGATCATCCTGTGCGCCGGGGCATCACCGTCTCGGTCAACAAGGGCGAGGTGCTCGTGCTCATCGGTCCGTCAGGCTCGGGCACGTCGACGCTCTTGCGGTGCCTCAACGGGCTCGAGACCCTTCAGGACGGCACGGTGGTCGTTGACGGGTGCAACGTCCGCGGCCGGCGGGTTCTGGTAGTCCTGCGAAAAGAAGTGGGATTCGTCTTCCAGTTCTGGAATCTCTATCCCCACATGCGGGTGCTGGACAACATCACGCTGGCACCCATGAAGGTCCGCCATGTCCGTAAGGCCGAGGCCCAGGCGCTCGCGATGTCCCTTCTTGAGCGCGTGGGGATTGCCGACCAGGCGTGGAAGTTTCCAGCCGCGCTGTCGGGGGGACAACAGCAGCGTGCGGCCATTGCCCGGGCGCTGGCCATGCAACCAAAGATCATGTTGTTCGATGAGCCGACGAGCGCCCTGGACCCGGAGATGATTGCCGAGGTCCTGAACGTCATGGAGACGCTCGCCGAGGGCGGCATGACCATGATCGTGGTCACGCACGAGATGGGCTTTGCACACAAAGTGGCGGACCGGATTGCGTTCATGGATCAAGGGGTGATCGTTGAGATGGGCGCCCCCGACGTCTTCTTGAGCGGCGCCCGCGAGGAGCGGACGCGAAAGTTCCTGAGCCAGATACTCTGAGTCTTCCCCGGTCCGCAATTCAGTCTGCGAGTGCAGGCGCCGCCCGGTTGCGTCTATTGCCTCGGCGTCGCCAGCTAGAGAATCAGGTGCAGATCGCCGAATTCGTGCCACAGGTAGCCGGCGGCGACGGCGGCACGGTACGCCGCTTCGAGATGGACGCGACCGGCGAAGGCCTCCAGCATCGAGAGATGTGAGGCCCGCGGCTCGTGGAACCCGGTCAGCAGTGCATCCACGGCCTGGACGCCGCGCCGTGGGGTCACGACCAGGCTCGTCCACCCCTGGGATGCGATCACGTGGCCTGACGGGGTGACGGAGCTCTCCACCGCCCGGACGACCGTGGTCCCCACCGCAACGACGCGCCCACGTCTGTGCCGGACGGCTGCGATGGCTTCCGCGGTCTCGGGGGGCACGCGATACCATTCCTCGGTTGGCGGCTCATGGCGTTCCGCGCTGGCGACGCCCGCGTGCAAGGTAATCCGCGCCAGCCCGATCCCGCGACGGGCGGCGTGCGCCAGCACCTCGGGTGTGAACGCCCGTCCCGCTGAGGGCATCTCCGCCGACCCGGGCTCTTGCGCGTACACCGTCTGATACGCTTCGAGCGGCCATTGCCCCGGGACGTACGGGTACGTGATCGGGCGACCGTGCCTCCGCAGGTAGTCGAGCCATGGAACGGGCAGGTCGAGCCGAGCGATCCAGAGCCGCTCAGATCCGGGATAGGTGACGAGCAGAAGTATCCGGCCGCCATCGGGCAGCTCCAGCGTGTCATTGGCTTCCACATGCGTCTGCCGCGGCTCGACGATCCACAACCCGGCCGGGAGCCTGGTAGAGAGGTGCAGCGGCACCCACTGGCCGTCCCGTCGGCGCGCCCGCAACGCAGCCGGAAGGGTGGCGGAGTCGTTGACCACCAGGAGGTCGCCGGGGGTGAGGTGCCCGGGCAGCTCGACGAACCGCGCGTGTTGGATGGTTCCGTCGCTACGGTTTGTGACGAGCAGCCGCACGCCATCGCGGCGGAGGCCCCGCGCCTCCGGGGGCTCGCGCGCTTCCAGTGCGGGCGGAAGGACAAAGTCGAGCGGCTGGCCGTCCGTCGGGCGCGCCGGGGCGGCACGCAACTCGAGCGCGGCCGCGTCAGCGGTGGTCACCGGAGGGCGCTTTCGGTCGCGCTCTTACCTCCGGCATGGTCGCTCGGCGGCGTCGCAGTTTTGGTCCGCTCCACGGGTCCGGAGGGAGGTTGGACGAGCTCGACACCTCCGGTCTGCCCCGTCATCTGTTGCGCCAGGAACCGCCCGAACGGGGCCGTTTCCCGTTCCACGAGCGCCGCGAACGCGGGTGCGACCGCTGCGGGCTGCGGCAGGTGTGACAGGTCTGCGCCGGGTTCCGCGTCCTGGTGCATCTGCGTGTTCATGTCACCCGGATCCACGACGTAGACGCGGACGCCGGTGCCACGGAGTTCGGCGGCGAGGACCCGGGACAGGTGCTCGAGCGCCGCTTTGCTCGCCCCGTACCCGCCCCAACCGGGATATGCCTCGACGCCGGCATCCGACGTGACGTTCATGATCATTCCGGAACGCCGCGCGTGCATCGATGGGAGAACGAGCCGCGTGAGGACGTGAGGGGCGAGCACGTTGACGCGGAGGATCTCCCACAGCGCCTCGGGCGCGAGATCGGCCAGCGGGGGCATCGGGCTCGGGCCGAGCGCGGAGGCGTTGTTCACCAGGATGTCGATCCGTCCAAACCGTGCAAGGGCGGCTCGAACGAGCCGGTCCGCATGCTCGGGATCGCCCACGTCGCCCCTGAGCGCCACCACGCTGCCGGTGTGGGCGAACGGTGCCGCGTCCAGGCGAATGGCGTGCGCGGCCCGATCGAGGGCATCTTGGTTGCGCGATGTAAGAACGAGACCCGCGCCCCGGCGTGCGAATACGCGCGCCACCTCGAATCCGAGTCCCCGGGACGCTCCCGTGATGAGCGCTACTGAATCGCAAAGCTGCATCGGTTCTGCCCCCTCTGCTCAGTCTGTCACCAGCGAGTATGCGCCGTCCCAGGCGGGCGCCGCACCGCGCGGTCTCACGGGGTAGGTGCCCGGCCGTTGGAGCGGTCGCGCCCCTGTCCAGGAGGACAGGGGCGCGGCTGAGACAGAGGGAAGAGCCCGCCGCCTAATACCGCGTGTTTTCCCGAGTATCGATTCTCAGTCCAGCCGATCCTCGTGGAAAATGGGCACGGTGCGGCCAGGCCCGCATCCGCACCGCATCGTCCCGTGCCTTGGAGCTGTGTCTACAGGAGCCCCCGCCGAGCCGCCTCCGCGACCGCCTGCGCGCGGGTCTCAGCGCCGAGCTTGTTGAGGATCGATCCGACGTGGAACTTCACCGTGCGCTCCGCGATCGCAAGACGGGTCGCGATCTGCTTGCTCGAGAAACCGTCCGCCACCAGGCGGAGCACGGCGCGCTCCCTCGATGTGAGAGCGGCGTGCGGCCGCGGCGTTCGGACCTGCCTCAAGACCTTTTCCGCGATCCGTGAAGCGAGGTACGATCCGCCGGCCCAGACGGCGCGGACTGCCCGTGAGATCTCGTCGCCCGTGACGCCCTTTAGCAGGTACCCGCGGGCGCCGGCACGGATGGCGCCGAGCACGCGCTCGTCGGTGTCATAGGCGGTCAACACGATCACCCGGGCCTCCGGAGCCGCCGCCATGATCTGCGGAATGGCCTCGACCCCGCTCCGATCGGGTAGCTCCAGGTCGAGGAGCACGACGTCGGGTTGGGCTCGGCCGGCGGCGGCGATGGCTTCCGACGCCGAGCCCGCCGTACCAGACACTTCGATCTCGGGGTCGTCCTCGAGGATCGCCACGAGCCCTTCGCGGACGACGGGATGGTCGTCCACGATGAGGATGCGAATCACGGGCGCGTTTCCCCGAGAGGAATCGAGGCGGTCACGGTGGTCCCGCGCCCCGGGGCGCTGCGGACGCGCAGCGACCCTCGCAGGATCTCGACGCGCTCCCGCATCCCAAGCAGGCCGACGCGACTGTCCGGGGTGCTTCCGGGGACAAAGCCTCGGCCATTGTCGCGGACGGTCAAGCGCGCGCGGCGCCCCCGCGTCTCGAGGATGACGGTGGCCTCGGTCGCGCGGGCGTGCCGCCCGACATTGGTCAACGCCTCCTGGGCGATCCGGAAGAGCTCGGACTCGGCGCCGGCTGGGAGCGGGGCTGCGCGCGATGCGTCAACGCGGATGCGAATGCCGGTGTCCGCGGTGACGCCCCGGGCCAGGGCGGCAAGGGCCTCCGGCAGCGGCTTCCCCGCTGGGACCATCCCACGCAGGTCGAGGACGGACCGGCGCGCGTCCTCGAGGCTCTCCCGCGTGAGATCGAGGGCCCGCTGGATTCGCTCGCGGGCGCGATCGGGGTTTCGGCCGAGCTGCCGCATCGCGGCCTCGAGATGCAGTGCGATCGCGGTGAGCGCCTGGGCGAGCGTGTCGTGGATCTCGCGGGCCAGCCGCGCGCGCTCCTCCGCACGAGCCAGCCGCGCGCCTGCCTCGGCGAGCCCGGCGCGCTCGATCGCGATGCCGACCTGGTAGGCGATCGTGGACAGCAGGCGCAACTCGTCGGCCGTCAGCTGCCGCCAGGACGGGCCGGTGACGTTCATGACGCCGAGCGGCGTGTCCCGGAAGTAGAGCGGGATGCTCGCGTGGTAGGCCAGACCGTGCGTCAGCTCCGTCGCCTGCCGCCGCACCGCCGGTCGGAGGCGGCTGCACTCCATTACGTCGATGTTCTTCGGCGTGAGCTTGCCCTCGCGAAACTCATCCAGACACCAGCACGAGCGCCCCGTCATGCGAACGGGTTCCTGCAGGTACGGGGGGAGGTTCCGCGCGGCGGCGTTGTAGAAGCGTCCGGTCTCTGGATCACGAAGCCAGACCCAACCCGTGCGCACCTCGAGCAGATCCGCGACCATGGCGAGCGTCTGCTCGAGCGCCTGTTGGACGTTCGGGGCGCTGTTGAGAGCCTCCGCGATGGCGGCCAGGACCCTGAGCTCGCGCGCATGTGGCCCGCGGGCGAGCGTCGCGCTGCCGGCCCTGAGACGTCCCGCCGCCGGATCGGCGGCGTCCATCGAGCCTGATTCGTTTGCCGGCGTCCTACTCACGTGCGCCATCCCTCAGGTTCAGGATATGCTCCCGGCGGCCTCGCCGCACCGGCAGTCCGGCCGATCGCGCTTCCTGTCCGTTTGGACAGGGTGGCGTCGGGCGGCGCGAGCGGGATCCGCGCCAGTCGCATGAGCCGAGGCACCACGGGAGTTCGTGAATACTGGTTGACATTCCCCGTGGGGGTACATCCTGCTTCCTGGCAGGCCGGCCCGCACGCGGCGGAGGGGACCGTTCCGGCACACCGAAACGTCAAAGAGGCATTCCGGCGTGGGCGGAGCGTCGGGCCAGGGCGCGGGCGAGGAGGCGTCCCGGGGGGAAGCCAGCACCGAAGAAGAATTGACGGAGGCAGTGGGGAAGCAGGGTCTCGGCACGCCCGCACAGATTGGCCTCGGAGACGGGGGGGGTACGATCAACGTGGCCTTCGGTGCAACCGCAAAGCAGCGGATTCGTTGCGTCGACAGGAGGGTCGATGCGATCCGGACGCGACTCGATGACGCGTTCCGTCTCCTGCGGCCGGGAGATTCGCAACCGTCGTAGATGAGCAAGCCACGGCGTTGCGAGGCGCCGATGACGCCGCAGCGGGAGTCGGCCACGGGGTCGCTCGCGCCGATTCTGCGGAGGCTCGTGCGCGCCGCGTTCGCGGCCCGTCGTCGCGCATACGCGCCGTACTCGCGCTTCCCGGTGGGCGCCGCGGTGCTGACCGCCGGCGGTGCGATCTATGCGGGGGCCAATGTCGAGAATGCGTCGTACGGCCTGACCGTGTGCGCCGAGCGTGTCGCGATTCACACCGCCGTGGCGGCCGGACGGCGCCGGTTGCTGGCGATGGCCGTGGCCGGAGCGCCTGGAATCAGCCCGTGTGGCGCCTGCCGGCAAGTGATGGACGAGTTTGGGGTGAAGACCGTGGTGCTCGCGTCTCCCGGGGTCAAGCCGATCGTCGTGGCGTTGCGGGATCTGCTGCCGCGCCCGTTCGTGAAGGGCCCCGCCTCCCGCCGCGTGCAAGAGATCCGGCGTGCCCGTCTATAAAGCCGAAGGGATCGTTCTCCGCCGGCAGGTCATCGGCGAGGCCGACCGCACCCTGACGTTGTTCACCCGAGAACACGGCAGGTTGCGGGCCGTCGCCCGCGGCACGCGCAGGATCACGAGCCGGCTCGCAGGTCGCGTCGAGCCGTTTACCCACAGCCGCTTTCTTCTCGCGCGCGGGCGCTCGCTCGACGTCGTCGCTCAGGTGGAAGTCATTCGCGCGTTTTCTGGGATCCATCAGGACCTGCTCAGAAGCGCACATGCCGGCTACGTCGCCGAACTGGTGGACCGGCTGCTTCCTGAGCGGGACCCGCACGAGGACGTCTTCGCGCTGGTATTACAGGTTCTGGCCGGCCTGGAGACAGCGGATGAGGAGGAAGCGGAAATCACGGCGCTGTGGTTTGGGCTCCACCTCGCATCGGATCTTGGTTACCGGCCGGAGGTGGAGACATGCGTCGAGTGCGGGCGAAGCCTGCCCCGGGAGACCGCGGGATCCGTGGCCGCGTGGGGCTTCGCCCCGGATGCGGGCGGCGCTCTATGCCCCGCGTGCTCGGCAGCCCACGCCGAGACCGTGAGGGTCATGCCGGGCGTGCTGGCCACGTGCGGGTACCTGTTGCGCGCGCCCGCGGAGCGTGCGGGGCGCTTGCGGGTTCCGCTCGCACAGCGGCGGGAACTCGCGCGGCTGGTGCAGGCGCATCTCGAACATCAACTGGACGCCAAACTTCACGCGCCGGCCGTCATTGCGCGCCTCCGGGAGGCCGGCCCTCGAACGTAGAAGCCTGGAATTCGCACTAACGGGCCTCCGGGCCTTGTGCCAATACCCCCGTCTAGAGGGCCGCGATCCTGGGCACGTTTCTCTCGTTGGGGGGGCATCGCGACATGCGTAGCGACCGTCGGTCGCTGACTTCGCCTCGTGCGGAACGTCATGCCGCCGGGATGGCGCAGGACGGTGGCTTTCGCGTGCTCTTCGACCGCAGTCCTCTGCCCATGTGGGTGCTCGATCGCAAGACGCTGCGCTTCCTCGACGTCAACGAAGCCGCCGCCGCCAAGTACGGTTACTCCCGGGAAGAGTTCTTGAACATGACCGCAGCGGACATTTGCCCCGCCGCCGACGCGCCCCGGCTTCGGGCGATCGCGGCGGAACCGGGCCGCGGACCGCGACAGGCCGGTGAGTGGCGGCACTACCGGCGCGACGGAGAAGTGATCGACGTGCGGATGACGTCCAACACATTGCGCTTCGCCGGCCGGGACGCCATGCTGGTCGTCGCGGAGGACATCGCCGGGCAGAAGCCGGCGGAAGAGATGCAGCGGGCGGCCGAGGAGGCGCTGCGAGCGA